>DATHPQ010000206.1:0-29560 GCA_035483735.1 Xanthobacteraceae bacterium
ACGTTCAAGACCGGCACCGGCATCTATCTCGTGATCGTGGCGGTGATGTCGTCCGCGGTCGGTGGATATCTTGCCGCGCGGTTGCGAACAAAATGGACCGGCGTTTACACCAACGAGATCTTTTTTCGCGACACCGCCCACGGTTTTCTCGCCTGGGCCTTCGCCACGCTGATCAGCGTCACCGCGTTGACCTCCATCACCGGGTATTTGGCAAATGGCGCTGCGGCGGGATTGGGCGGCGCGGCATCGCAAGCGACGCGAACCGTCAATCCGGCGGACATCTACGTCGACAAGCTGTTCCGCACCAGCGCGCCGGCACAGACCGCACCACAGGCTGCACCTGCGCCATCCTCGCCGGCTGACTCCGGCGCCGCAACCGCGACGCCCGCCGTCAACAACGCTACGCCGACCGCAACAAATCCCGCACAAACGCGGGCAGAAGTGCTGCGGCTGTGGACGGCCGATTTTCGCAGCGATCAAGGTCTGAGCGCCGCCGACAAGACTTATGTGGCGCAACTCGTCGCTGCGCGCACGGGCTTGAGCCAGTCCGACGCCGAAAAGCGCGTCAATGACGTGATCGTCGAAGCGAAAACCGCCGCGGACGACGCGCGCAAAGGCGCCGTGAAGCTGTCCTTCTGGCTGACCGCCGCCCTGTTGTTTGGCGCATTCGCGGCGAGTCTTGCCGCGGTCGAAGGCGGTTCGCTGCGCGACGGCACGTGGAATGGCCGCGTTCTCACCCCACGAGAAATATAAAGGAGCACATCATGGGTAGAGGTATTCTTCTTTGGCTGCTTGGCGTCCCGATCCCCATCATCATTCTGCTGGCGCTGTTTTCACATTGATATTGGCGATTAAGACGAGGCGCCAAACGGCGAAGCCGCTCTTGAACAAGTCCACATAAAAATCGGAGATCATTTTCATGTCGATCGGAACAATTCTTATAATCATCCTGATTATCATTTTGCTTGGCGGCTTCAGCGGCTTTGGCGGCGGTCCGTTCTACGGCACCGGGTATTATGGCGGCGGCGGATTGGGCCTTGTCATCGTCATTCTCTTGATCCTGGTTTTGCTCGGCAGAATCTAGCCGCGCCCAGAGACCGCACGTTTCTCGCCAGGCGACAGGTCCGTGGCAATGGGCATGGCAAAGCCAGATGAGCGCCAACAGATCCTGATCCGGACTCGGAATCTCAAGATGGCGCGATCCGCGCACGGCTACGTGCGCGGTAGCACCGTCAAGTTTTACGAATGGCTTGAGAGCAGCAGTCGCTGCAATTTGCCCGAAGGACCGCCGGTCTGGATTTGCGGCGACTGTCACATCGGCAATCTCGGTCCGCTCGCCGATGCCAAGGGCCACGTTCTGATCCAGATCAGAGATCTCGATCAGACCGTGATCGGCAATCCCGCGCACGACTTGATCCGGCTCGGCCTCTCGCTGGCGTCCGCAGTCCGCGGCTCGGACCTGCCCGGCGTCACCACTGCGAGAATTATGGAGGAGCTAATCGCCGGCTACCAAGAAGCGCTCTCGACCGATTTCGAGACCGACAAGGATAAATCGCACCGGCCGAAGTCTATTCAAGCGCTGCTGGCGCAATCGACGCGGCGCCGATGGCGGCATCTGGCCGAGGAACGTCTCGAGACCGTGAAGCCGACGATTCCGCTCGGCAAAAGATTCTGGGCGCTGACGCCGGAAGAGCGCAAGGCCCTCAGCCAGATGTTCGCCAGCGAACCGATCAAGCTCGCGCTCACCGCGCTGCGCGGCCGCGCCAAGGATGAGCCGATCGAGCTGATCGATGCGGCGTATTGGATGAAAGGGTGCAGTTCGCTCGGCCGGCTTCGCTACGCAGCGTTGCTCGAAATCGGAAGCGGCAAGAATTCCAGCGTTTGTCTGGTCGACGTCAAGGAAGGCGTGACGGCGGCGGCGCCGCGGGCGCCGAATATCGAGATGCCCAAAGATAATGCGGTGCGCGTTGTGACGGGCGCGAAAGCGCTTTCACCAAACCTCGGACAGCGCATGATGGCGGCAAGGCTGCTCGATAAGGCCGTCGTCGTCCGCGAACTGATGCCGCAAGACCTGAAAATCGAGATCAATCGGCTCAGCCGCGAGGAAGCCATGAGCCTGGCGCGTTATCTCGCAGGCGTCGTCGGGCGCGCTCATGGCCGCCAAATGGAGCCGAGCCAGCGCCGCGCGTGGCGGGCCGATCTGGCGAAGAACCACAAAGCATCGCTCGAAGCGCCGTCGTGGTTATGGGCCAGCGTTGTCGAGCTGATTGCCTTGCACGAGGCCGCCTATCTCGATCATTGCCGGCAGTTTGCGCTGTCCGAGGCGGCTTGAGGAGAGAACGCCACGGACAGCATGCGCAAGCGGCCGGCGAAGCTTCAGCTCTTCAGCGGGTCTTTGACGTTCGGGAAGGTCTCGAACTCCTTGGCCCAAAGGTGCCCGTCGATCTTCTCGACCTTGCGCATGTAGATGTTGGAGACGATGTCGCGCGTCGCCGGGTCGACCGAGATCGGGCCGCGCGGGCTTTCGAAGGCCATGCCCTTCATCGCCTCGATCAATTTGTCGCCGTCGGCGTCACCGCCGGTCTTCTTCAGCGCCTCGTAGATCAGATGCAACCCGTCATAGGCGCCGAGCGAGGTGAAGTCGGCGCGCAGGTTGGCGGCTTTCTGGAAGTCGGCGACGTAGGCCTTGTTGAGCGGCGAATCGTGCGCCGCCGTATAATAGCCGGCGGTGATCAGCCCGATCATCTGATCGCCGGCGCTGTCCAGGCTGTCGTCGTCGCACAGGTCGCCCGGGCCGAAAATCTTGATGCCGGTCTGGGCGAGACCCTTCTCCTGGAATTGCCGGGTGAACACCGGCGCCAGCGGCCCGGGGAAATAGATGAAGGCAGAATCGGGCTTGAGGTCGGCGATGCGCTGCAGCGGCGGCGCGAAATCCGGGCTCGCCAGCGGCACGCGCAGTGACTCGATGACCTCACCGCCCAACTGGGTGAAGCGCGTCTTGAACGCCTGCTCCGCTTCGGTACCCGGCGCCCAGTCGTTGACCAAAGTGACGACGCGCTTGGAACCGTTCTTGATCGCCCATTCGGCGCAGATCCAGGCCTGCGGCGCGATGATGAAGCCCACGCGCACGAAATACGGCGACTTGGTCGTGGTGATGGAGGCGCCAGAGCTCATGGACAAGGTCGCCTTCTTCGCTTCGGTGACGAGCTGCGCCACCGCAAGCGTACACGGCGTGATGCCCATGCCGACGATGTCGACCTTGTCGTTGACGATCATCTCCTGAACGATGCGCCGGGCATTGTCGGCCGAGCCGGCATCGTCGCGGATGACGATATTGATCTTGCGGCCGGCGACGCTGTCGCCGTGCTGCTGCTGATAGACTTTCAGGCCGCCAGAGAGCAATTTGCCGACCGCGGCGAAGCCCGCGCCGGTGAGCGGAATGCTGCAGCCGATCGTGAGCGGCACATCGGCGGCGATGGCGGGACTTGGAAACGGACGCGCCAACACGCTTCCCGCGGCGCTCGCGGCAATTCCCTTCAACACGGTACGACGACGCAACATCGGACTTCCCTCCCCTTGTCTCTTCTTGTCTCGCCCGCGCATAGCCGTTCGAAGAACGGCGTCGCTTCGCTCGCCTATGTCGCGGGCATCCACGTCTTTCCCCCTCCGTTCCCTCCCCCGCTTGCGGGGGAGGGTCAGGGTGGGGCTACGCCATCTCCCTTTCGAGATGCGGAATCTCCGGACGCTCGCCTTGCGCCTTGCCGGTGATCGGCGGCCGCGGCAGTTTCGCCGTGCCGCTTTCCATGACGAAATTGTGCTCGAGTGAATACCACGGCGCCTTGACCTTGGGATCGTGCGGGCACGCGCCATCGTGACGCACATATTTACCGATCAAGTGGCGCGTCACGCCGAACTGCGAGTCGGTCTCGAGATTCTTGTCGTTCGGATCGTAGACCTGCGAGATCAGCGTCTTGAAACCGGGCTTGTAGACCAGAAAGTGCAGATGCGAAGGCCGCATATTGTGCCGCCTCGCCGCCCGCAACAACTCGCCGACCGGCCCGTCGATCGGGATCGGATAGCCGGCCGGCTTGATCGAGCGGAAATTGATGTGGCCGTCCTTGTCGGTGGTGAACTGGCCGCGCAGGTTCATGTCGGCCTGCACCGGATCCTGGTTCTCGTAGAAGCCTTCGGTGGAGGAATGCCAGATGTCGACCTTGGCGCCTTCGATCGGCTTGCCTTGTTTGTCCTTGAACCAGGCATCGACGAACAGCTCCTCGCCCGGCGTCGGCGAGCGCACGATCGTGTCGCCATTCTTGGTCGGCGGCGAATCCATGCGCCAGAACGGCCCGAGCAGATTAGCGTCGGTCTCGGTCTGGCCGCGATCGCCGTTGTTGAGGAGACAGACCAAGGACGAGAAGCCGAGCGAGCCGGACATCAGCACCGCTTCGTTATGCGTCTCGCTGGAATTCTTGCCGATCGCGTTGACATAGGCGGCGGCCTGCTGGAATTCCTCTTCCGTCAGCTTCACCTCGCGGGCGAATTCGTGCAGGTGGCGAATGAGCGCCGCCATGATTTCGCGCAGCCGCGGATTTTTGATCCGCTCGTATTCCTGCAGCACGGCCTTGGTGACGTCTTTCTCACTATCGATAATCATTCTTCTTGCTCCGCGGCGTTTTACGAGCCCGGTCACGAGCTTGCGCCGTTAACTCGCAGTTTAATTCATCGCTTTGGAAAGTGCCAATCGGCAGGAAGCATACGGTCAGGCGCCCCTGCGAGGCGGTACATCTCCGGCCGAGTTTTGGCGGATTGGGTTTTGGCCCACCTACATCAGGCCAAGCTCGCGCAATTCGCGCCGCAGCGTTTCCGGCATGGCGGCGGCGCCTTTGACGATCTTGGTGAGGTCGCACGGCGCGTCCTTATCGGCGAGATAGCGCCAGCCCTGGAAGGCGCGGTACGGCCGCGGCTCGACCAAAACCGGTTTCGGCTCGAGCACGATGCCGCAGCGGCCGATGCCGTCCTTGTCGACGAAGGGGCGCACGTCCTTGATGCGCTGGCGGCACATGATCTCGCCGCGGATCACCCAAAACAGCGAGCCGCCGCCGATCAATTCCTCGGCGCGTTTGGGCACCATGCGGGTGCGGTGAATGTGCTCGGGCTTCTCGCCGCGTTTGCGTTTCTCTTTGAGCTTCAGCTTGATCCAGTCTTCGAGATCGCTGACGGAATCGGCGCCGACGCAGAGCTTAATCAGGTTAAGGGGCATGAACTATTCTATCGCCTTGTTATCCGGTTCGAGCACCATGATTTGCGCGCCTTCCACAACTTGCGCGCCGGCATCCACAGCGACCTGCGTCACCTGCCCATCGAAGGGCGCCCGCAATGTGTGCTCCATCTTCATCGCCTCAATCACGGCAAGACGTTGGCCGGCCGTCACGCGATCCCCAGGCTGAGCGAGGATTTCCAGCACCTTGCCGTGCATCGGCGCCTTGATGACGCCGTCGCCAGTCCCCTCGCCGGCCGTGGCAACGGAAAAGTCCTTCAGCTGCACCCGGGTCTGGCGGCCGCCGCGCAACACATAAGCCTCGCCGGCCGCTTCGAACACCCTGGCGTCGCCGGCCGCCGGCACGCCGCCGACGGCGACCGACATGCCCCAATTGCCGTAGGTGACGGTCGCGGTCTCGCTTTCGCCGTCGACGACGATCGGCAGCGTCACGACGCGCACGCCGCCGAGCTGGAAGCCGTCGCGCACCGCCCACGGGGACGAGACGGAATCCGGCGGCGCGTCATCGGAGAGCGATGCTTCGTCTTTTTCCGCGAGCAGATGCGCGGCCCCGAGCGCCGCGGCGGCCTTGTCGGGTGGCTGCGGCGCGGCGCCGAGCGCGGCAAGATTGCGCTCGATGAAGCCGGTATCGACCTTGCCCTCCCGGAATTCGGCCGCCCGGCAGAGCTTGGTGAGGAACGCCAGATTGCTGCGCGGACCCGCGATCAGAGTCTGATCGAGCGCCGCCGCAAGCTTGTCGAGCGCGGCTTCCCGCGTCGGCGCATGTGCAATGAGCTTCGCGATCATCGCATCATAGAACGGCGTGACCTCGCCGCCGGCTTCAACGCCGGAATCGACACGGACGTTTTTGGGAAATTCCAGCGCCACGATCTTGCCGGTCGAGGGCAGAAAGCCGTGCTCGGGATCCTCGGCATAGAGCCGGGCCTCGACGGCGTGGCCGCTGAGCCGGACTTGGTTTTGCGTCAGCGGCAGTTTTTCGTTCGCGGCGACGCGGAATTGCCATTCGACGAGATCGAGCCCGGTGATTTCCTCGGTCACCGGATGCTCGACCTGGAGCCGCGTGTTCATTTCGATGAACCAGAAGCCGTCGGCACGCAGCCCCTTCGCGCCGTCGGCGACGAATTCGACGGTGCCGGCGCCGCTATAGCCGACGGCCTTCGCCCCGTTCACGGCGGCAGCGCCGATCTTGCCGCGCAGCTCATCGGTCATGCCCGGCGCCGGCGCTTCCTCGATCACTTTCTGATGCCGCCGCTGCAGCGAGCAATCGCGCTCGCCGAGATGGATCGTGTTGCCGAAATTGTCGGCGAAAACCTGCACCTCGATGTGGCGCGGCGACAAAATATATTTTTCGATCAGCACGCGGCCCGAGCCGAAGGACGACTGCGCTTCACGCGTGGCGCCTTCGAGCGCGGCATCGAAATCGGCATGCTTGTCGACGCGGCGCATGCCGCGGCCGCCGCCGCCGGCCGCGGGCTTGATCAGCACCGGATAGCCGAGCTCGTAGGCCTTCTCCTTGAGAAACTTCGCGTCCTGCCGTTCGCCGTGATAGCCCGGCACCACCGGCACCCGCGCTTTTTCCATCAGCGTCTTGGCCAGGTCTTTGAGCCCCATGGCGCGGATCGCATCCGGCGGCGGCCCGACAAAGACGATGCCGGCTTTGGCGCAAGCCTCCGCGAAGTCCGCGTTCTCCGACAAGAAGCCGTAGCCGGGATGGACGCATTGCGCGCGCGCCTTGTTGGCGGTCGCGATCAGGCGTTCGATGTCGAGATAGCTTTGCCGCGGCTCGGCCTCGCCGATCAGATAGGCCTCGTCGGCGAGCCGCATGTGCAGCGCGCCTTCGTCCGCCGTCGAATAGACGGCGACCGTGCGCATCCCCAGCCGCTTGGCGGTCTTCGCGATGCGGCAGGCGATTTCGCCGCGATTGGCGATGAGGACGGATTCGAACATGGACTGCGACATGGACTTCAACCTGGCCCGCGCATCCTAGCGGGCTTGCCATGCCTCGTACCATGCCTCGTACCATGCCTCGCACCATGCCTCGTCGCCAGAGGCGACGCCGTGTCGCGTCACTGCCCTTGCGGCGAGGTGAACGGATTGAGCTGGACCGGCATACCGGCAAGCGGCGCGCCGGATGATGACGCCGAACCGGCCGGCGGTGCGTGCGATTGCGGAGCCGGCGCCAGCGCGGCACTTGCGGCGGGTTGCGGCGCAGCCGCCCCGCCCTGCGGCGAAGCGAGCGTCGACCCCGGATTCCAGACCGGTTCGACCGGCGCTGCAGGCGGCGCAGCGGTCTGCGCCGGCGGGTTGTTGGCTGCCTGCTTGCGCTTACCCTTGCCTGAAGCGGCGTCCTTTCCCTGGGACGCCGTCGCCGCGGGCGCGCCCGGCATCGGCGGCATCTGCATCGGTCCAGCGACTTTTGCGCTCGTCTGCTGGCCGGCCGCGACTGCGGCCTGGGCGGCCTGCGGCGTCGGCGTGCCGCCCTTCGGCTCCGGATTCATGATGCTGATGGCGGGAATGGAATCCGCCGAGGGGAAGTCGACATTGAGCGCGCTCTTGCGCGGCGGCGCCGCGCCGTCGGCCGTCTGCGCGGCGACCGGCGCCAGCGGCGCGCCGTCGGCAACCGGCACGCCGGGCGACTGCGCCCAAGCGGTGAGGTAATGATCGAGATAGCGATCGAGCGTGTCGTCGCTGAGATTGGCGCGCACCCTACCGGCGTCCTGCAACAGCGCCAGCGCCGTGCAATTGTTGCTGGTGCAGCCGTCGCGCACCGCAAGCATATGCGCGACAAAACCGAAGCGGTCGGCCTCGAGCCCGCGGCGGAGCGGCAGCAAGGCGCCGTCGATATTGCGGCCGCCGCGTTTGGTATAGGCCGTGATGTCGGCGAGCAGCGCGAGCCGCGCCGCCACATAAGTCGTCGCTGTCGCGACTGTCGCCGGCGTGGCGAACAGCGCCCGCTCGCAGGCGGACTCGACATTGTCGCCGGCAAGCCCGTCGAGACAGGCGAGCGGCGAAGCCGGCGCCAGCGCCCGGACATTCAATTCCGCCGCGCGGGTTTCCAGTGCGCGCCGCTCCACGCCCAGATCGCGAACATTCGCGCCGTTGAGGAAGGTCCAGGCCAAAGTCCCGCCGAGCAGCGCGCCGACGATCACGACGCCGACGCGCGCCGCGGTGCGGGTCCGCGTTCCGTCGATCGCAAGTGCGCAGACGAAAACCAGGAGCGCCGCCGAACCGGCAGCAACCCACAGCCGAAGCGCCGAACCGGCAATGTCGGAATCAAGGCCGAACATCAATCTCCGCCCCCAAACCCGCGGCGTTCAAGCCGTGCAGAGCCAGCACCCCCTCGTGCGGCATTTGCCTGCAGCAGTGCTGTCGCAGAATCTCTTGCAGCAAACCTTGCAGCAAAACTGTGGCGTAGGCGCGGCGCAGCGGCGTCAGCAAGCCTAGCGGTCGAGCGAAAGCTGGCTTTCCTTGGCCACGCGCTCGAACGCCTCGCCGGGATTCTTGATGCGATACTGATAATCGTCACCATCCGATGGCAGCAGCCGCACGACCTGATAGCTGCCACTGGCGCCGGGCCGGCTGACCGGGCTCGACGTATAAGATACGGTCTGGCCGACACGGAACTTGTGGGTGCGCAGCGGCGTAGCGACCGCCGTCACTTCCGCGACAGACACCGTTCCGATCTCTGCGGAGACGATCTTGTCCGCGTCGGGAATCTTCATGATCTCGGGCAGATTAAGGACCGTGGAGCCCTTCGCCGCGCTCGGCTTTTTCGCCGTGGTGGAGGCTTTGGTCACGCGCGCCGGCGCCGCTTTCTTCGCCGATTGCCGAGAGACAAGCTTGCGCGACGCAGCAGCGCGAGTGGTCGACTTGCGAACCGCGGTACTCCGACTAGCCTTTGCAGGCCGTTTCTTCTTGACTGAACGCTTATTCATGGAACCAACTATAGCATCCGATCTAACAAATGAGCAAAAAATATAGTGCTTAAAAAGCGTCTTTGCAGGGCCCGAACAACTATATGATTAAGTTCTGCAGAACCTATACTTATCAACGAGATAGTTTGATTTCTTGATTTTAATTTTCAGCGTCAAATAACTAACCTTGACGCTGCCATCGCCCGTTCTCGTCGGCCCGCCAATATGTCACCTCTGCGCCGGCGGTTTTGGCCTTGGTCCAGCGTGCCCGCGCCGCCTCGACGGCGTCCGGATCGTCGCCGTCAAACAACATCACGATCCGCTCGTAACCCTTGCTCGCGTCGGCCAGATCGTCGGTCATTTCGGCCCCGTCGACGAGAAAGCGGACGGTCGCGCCGTTGGGATTGTCGGCGGTTGCGGTGAGGATGATCGGCTGTTCGGCGGCTTCGGCGTCGCGCGAAGTTCCATGCGGCAGGAAACTGTCGTCGCGCCAAGTCCACAGATGCGCATCGAGCGCTTCGACGCGCTCGTCCGAGGACGCCTGTATGACAACGCGCCAGCCGCGCTCGAGCGATTTTTGCAGCAGCGCCGGTAGCACCTGTTCCGGCGTCTGACCCTTGAGATGATAGAACAGAACTTCCGTCATCCCGCCGCCTCTACTTCTCGTAATATTCCTCGACCAAGTGATCGAGCAGCCGCACGCCCCAGCCCGACGCCCAGCTCTTGTTGATCTCGGTTTGCGGCGAGCCCATCGCAGTGCCGGCAATATCGAGATGCGCCCACGGCGTCTTGGCGACGAAACGCTGCAGCAATTGCGCCGCCGTGATCGCGCCGCCCCAGCGGCCGCCGGTATTCTTCATGTCGGCGAATTTGGACTCGATCATCTTGTCGTATTCCGGCCCGAGCGGCATGCGCCAGACGCGTTCGCCGATCGCCTCGCCGCTTTTGGTCAGACGCTCGGAAAGCTTGTCGTCGTTGGAGAACATGCCGGCATATTCCTGGCCGAGCGCAACGATGATCGCGCCGGTCAGCGTCGCCAGATTGATCATGAATTTCGGCTTGAAGCGCTTGTTGACGTAGTACAGCACGTCGGCGAGCACGAGACGGCCTTCGGCATCGGTATTGATGATCTCGATGGTCTGTCCCGACATCGTCTTGACGATGTCGCCCGGCCGCTGCGCCTTGCCGTCCGGCATGTTTTCGACAAGGCCGATGGCGCCGACGGCATTGACCTTGGCATTGCGGGTCGCAAGCGCACGCATCAGGCCAACGACGCAGGCGGCGCCCGCCATGTCGCCCTTCATGTCCTCCATACCCGCCGCCGGCTTGATCGAAATGCCGCCGGTGTCGAAGCACACGCCTTTGCCGATGAAAGCCACCGGATCGACGCCGCGTTTGCCGCCGTTCCAGCGCATGACGACAAGCCGAGAATCATGAACAGAGCCCTGGCCGACGCCAAGGAGCGCGCCCATGCCGAGCTTCCGCATCGCGGGCACATCGAGCACTTCGACGGCGAGGCCGAGCTTCGACAGCGCGCTAACGCGGCGGGCGAATTCGCCGGGGTAAAGCACATTGGCAGGCTCGTTGACGAGATCGCGTGCGAACACGACGCTTTCACCGATCGCCGAAGATTTCGCCCAGGCTTTTTCGACCGCGGCAGGTCCGGCGCAGGCGAAATTGACCTCGATCTTGGCCGGCTGCGCGTCATCGTCTTTGCGCTTGGTCTTGTAGAGATCGAATCGGTAGGCGCGCAGCCGCGCTCCCAGCGCCAGTTCCGCGACCTGGTTGGGCTTGAGCGGACCGGAGCCGAATTCGGCGAAAATCGTTGCGGTCGGTGCCGCGCGCGGAACTTTGCCCATGGCCGCGCCGCCAAGCTTGACGATATCGCGGGATTTCAACTCGCTTTCCTTGCCGACGCCGATCGCCACCACTCGCGGTAGGTTCAGCCCGGTCGGCGCGACGATGTCGAGGCTCGAGCCCTCCTTGCCGGTGAATCGGTCAGCCGCTGCGGCGCGGCGAACGAGGTCGCCTAGTGGCGCCAAAGTCCGCTGCGTGGCCGGACCGAATTTGAGGTTTTCCTCGCAGAACACAATAAGAACACCACGCGGTCTGGCCAGCGGGGTAAAGCCGAATTTCAGAGCGGCGGGCATCAGGCAATCCTTGGATTGTTCATTTTACGGGGGCCATGCAGAGGCTTGCGGATCGCACACCGGCCCGCACGACGGACCACATGGAGGACGCTCGGGAACGCTTCGGATCACTTCGGGAACATTGGCCCCAAATCGGAACCTGACTAGGCGTCACAACGGACCAAGTTATGAACCGGACCGCAGGCCCGTGCAAAGTGCTGTTTTGCGACGAAATTCGCGCCTTTTCCGGGGCGCCTTTATCAAACGGCCGTATTAACGCTTTAGTGTGCATGTTCAATAGGTTTGCCTTGGCGAAGCCACTTTGTCACCGCATGAAAATAGCCGCTCTGGGGAGTTCGGTCCGCAGGGCGATTTGGCGCCGGGGGCTGGTGCCGTGATCGCGCGGACCGATAGTGGGGACATTGAGACCGATGGGGTCGATCGGCCGCTACATGTTTCGCGCCACGATGGGCGCGTTCTTGATTACCCTTGTCAGCTTGACCGTCGTGATCTGGTTCACGCAGGCGATGCGCGAATTCGATCTGATCACGAGTCAGCGGCAGACGCTGCTCGTCTTCGTCGGCATCACCGGGCTGATCATCCCGCTCCTGGTCATGATGATCGCGCCGATTGCGCTGGTGATGGCATCGGCGCATGTCATCAACAAACTGAGCTCGGATTCCGAAATCATCGTGATGAACGCGGCCGGCATCTCGCCGTGGATTTTGTTGCGGCCGTTTTTGGTGGCAGCCATCGTGGTTTCGGTTTTGCTTGCCGTGCTTGCCGCCTATGTCTCGCCGCGCAGCCTGCGCGCCTTGCGCGATTGGAGCGCGCAGGTGCGCGCCGACATCCTCACCAATATCGTCCAGCCCGGACGCTTCACCACCATCGGCGGCAATCTGACCTTTCACATCGCCGACCGGCGCCAGAACGGTCTATTGGTCGGCATTTTCGTCGACGACCGCCGCGATCCGAAGGAGCACTCCACCTACCTCGCCGAACAGGGCGAGATCGTGAAGAACGATAGCGGCTCGTTCCTGGTGTTCCAGGGCGGCAGCATTCAGCGGCTCGAAGCCGGACAGCGCGATCCGCGCATCGTGATGTTCGACCGCTATGCCTTCGACCTGTCGCAGTTCACCGGCGGCAACCAGAACGTCGTCTATACGGTGCGCGAGAAATACATCTGGGATCTGATCTGGCCGAAGGCCGACGACCCGCTTTATGCGACGCAGGCGGATCAATATCTCTCCGAGCTGCACGACCGGCTGTCGACCCCGCTCTATCCGATCGCCTTCGTCATCGTCGCCTTTGCCTTTCTCGGTCCGCCGCAGACCACGCGGCAAAGCCGTTCGCTGGCGCTGATGGGCATGATCGGAACGGTGGCGGTGCTGCGCCTCGTCGGATTTGTCAGTGTCATCGTCGGCGTCAAGGTGCCGGCGGTCCTTGCCGTGCAATACGTCGCGCTATTCGCCGCGATCGGCGGCGGCCTGTGGCAGATCGGCCGCGGCCGCGCGGTAGAGCCCGCGGCGGCAGTGTCGAAAATGGCGACCGCGGTCACTGACCGCATCGCCAAGGCAACGAGCTGAGGGAGCTGACCATGATCATCGGCGGTACGCTCTCGCGTTATTTCGGCATGCGGTTTCTCACCTCAGTGCTCGGCTCGTTCATCGGCGTCGTCGCACTGGCGGCGATGATCGACTATGTCGAGCTGATGCGGCGCGGCGCCGATTGGCCGAATGCCACCGCGTGGCTGCTCGCAAAAATTTCGATGTATCGCGTGCCGCAACTTACCGAGCGCATCATGCCGTTCTCGGTGCTGGTCGGCGCAATGTCGTGCTACCTGTCGCTGTCGCGCCGGCTGGAACTCGTGGTGGCGCGCGCCGCCGGCGTTTCGGCCTGGCAATTCGTGGCGCCGGCGATCATCGGCGCGTTTGTGTTCGGCACCGTCGCAACTACGATCTACAATCCGATCTCGGCGCTGCTGCACGAGAGATCCAAGCGGCTTGAAGCCGACATGCTCGGCGAAAATCTCTCTGCGCTGCAGGAGAACACGTCCGGTTTCTGGGTCCGCCAAAAGAGCGCCGATGGCGCGGCGATTATCAACGCCAATTCGAGCCGCGAACAAGGCGCCACGCTCGGCGGCGTCAGCGTCTATACCTTCGACGGCGACGGCCATTTCCAGTCGCGCGTCGAGGCGAAAAGCGCAACGCTTCAACAAGGTTATTGGCAGCTCGACGACGCGCGCATCTATGTCAGCGGCAAAGCACCGGACATCGAGGACAGCTATCGGCTCGCCACCAACCTGACGCTCGAACAGGTGCGCGAGAGTTTCGCCACGCCCGAGACTGTGCCGTTTTGGCAACTGCCGACCTTTATCGACATGGCTGATCGCGCCGGACTCGGCGCGGCGGGCTATCGGTTGCAATATCAATTGCTGCTGGCGCGGCCGTTCCTGCTCGCCGCCATGGTCATGCTTGCGGCTTCGGTTAGTCTGCGCTTCTTCCGGATGGGCGGCGTGCAGAAGATGGTCTTGAGCGGCATCGCCGCCGGCTTCCTTCTGTTCGTTCTGTCGAAAATCACGGAGGACATGAGCAAGTCCGAACTCATGTCGCCGGTGGCGGCGGCATGGATTCCTGTTGTTGTCGGGGGCCTGACTGGATTCGTCGCGTTGTTGTACCAGGAGGACGGGTAGTGGCGCTGTTGCGTAGCCCTCTCTGTCCGACTTCGCTGCGTAGTGTTCGAGTGAGTGCGTCAGCTCTCGCTGCGCTGCTTCTATGCCTGGTGAGCATGACGCTCGTGCCGGGCGCGTCGGCGCAAGATGCGTCGACACCAGGTTCGTTGCTGCCAGGTTCGTCGACCCAGGGCTTGTCATCGCAAGATCAAACGGCGCAGGGCGCAGCGGCGCAGGGCCCGATTAGCCTGTTGCATTTCGCGCCCCGGCCACCGAAGCCGCCGAAAAAGCCGGCGCCGCCTTCGAACCAGCCGATGCTCGTGCAGGCGACCGAGATCAAGTACGACTACACCAACAACTCGGTCGCCGCCGTCGGCAGCGTGCAGATCTATTACGGCGGTGCGACCATCGAAGCCGATCAAGTCATCTACGACCAGAAGACCAAGCGGCTGGTGGCGGAAGGCAATGTCCGCCTGACCGAACCGGACGGCAAGATCACCTACGGCCAGAAGATCGATCTCACCGACGATTATCGCGACGGCTTCGTCGATTCGCTGCGGCTCGAGACGCCCGACGACACGCGTTTTGCGGCATCCCGCGCCGACCGTTCAAAAGGCAACTACACGGTCCTGCAAAACGGCGTCTATACCGCCTGCGAACCCTGTAAGGACGATCCGAAGAAGCCGCCGCTGTGGCAGGTGCAGGCGGCCCGGATCATCCATGACGAGGGCGAGAAGATGGTCTATTTCGAAGATGCCCGTGTCGAATTCTTCGGCGTCCCGATCGCCTATTTCCCGTTTCTGTCGGCGCCTGATCCGACTGTGAAGCGAAAGAGCGGCTTCTTGTTCCCGGATATATCCTGGAGCACGTCGCAATACGGCTTTGGCTTCGGGCCGAAATATTTTTGGGCGCTCGCGCCCAATGCCGATTTGACGCTAGGGACGCTGCTCACGACTAAGCAAGGTCCGCTGTTCGATGGCGAATGGCGGCAGCGGCTGCTCTCGGGCTCGTACTCGATCCGGGCCGCGGGAATCTTCCAGACCGATCCGGGTTACTTCGCGAGCCGCGACGGACCCGATAGCCCGACCGCGCAGACATTCCGCGGCGCCATTCAGACCGCGGGCCAGTTCGCCATCACCGACAAATGGACGTGGGGATGGACCGGCCTGTTGATGACCGACAGCCAGTTCATCCAGGACTATCAAGCCAGCCAAATCGCCGGCTCGTACGATCCATTCCAAACCGGCCTCGCATCGGCAGGCGTGTCGCAGCTTTACCTGACCGGCGCCGGCGACCGCAGCTATTTCGACATTCGCTCGATGTATTATCTGGGCTTTTCCGAGTTCGATAATCAGGGCCAGATCCCGATCATCCACCCAGTCCTCGATTATTCCAACGTGCTTGCACACCAGGTGCTGGGCGGCGAGTTGAGCTACAAATTCAACCTGACGAGCCTCACCCGGACCGACGCCGAATTCGACCCCACCACTTTCGCTGCGGCGAACGGCAGCGGCTGCGCGAGCCCGACCGCCGACAGTGCGGTCCCGAGCAATTGTCTGCTGCGCGCGATACCCGGCACCTATACGCGCGCTTCAGCGCAAGTTGATTGGCGCCGCACCCTGGTGACCGACAACGGCCAGATGATCACGCCGTTCTTCCAGCTGCGCGGCGACATCGCCTCGCTCCAGATCGACAATCAGCCGGGCGTGTCGAATTACATCGCGACCGGCGACACCCAGCTCGCGCGCGCCATGCCGGCCGTCGGCGTCGAATATCGCTACCCCTTCGTCGACGTTCAGCCGTGGGGGACCCAGACCATCGAACCGATCGCCCAAGTCATCATCCGCCCGAACGAGACCGATATCGGCAAGTTCCCCAACGAAGACTCGCAGAGCCTAGTATTCAGCGACACCAATCTGTTCTCTATCGATAAATATTCCGGCTATGACCGGGTCGAAGGCGGCAGCCGCGCCAATGTCGGCGTCCAATATACCGCCCAGGTCAACCGCGCCGGGTCGTTCAACGTGCTGTTCGGTGAATCCTATTCGCTGTTCGGGCAGAACTCGTTCGAAGTCGGCGACATCACCAATACCGGCCTGGAAAGCGGACTCGACAAGCGGGCTTCGGACTATGTCGGCCGTGTCAGCTATTCGCCGGATTCGATCTACACGTTCACCGCGCGCGGCCGTTTCGACCAACAGACCTTCACCCCGGAACGGCTCGAAGTGGAAAGCCGAGCCAATTTCGACCGCTGGTCGTTGCAGCTGCTCTATGGCGACTACGCGGCGCAGCCCGACCTCAGCCTCCTGACGCGCCGCGAAGGCATTCTCGGCGGCGCCTCATTCAAAGTGACCGCGAATTGGGTCCTGCTCGGCTCGCTGCGCTACGACCTCATCAACGAGCAATTCGACCAAGCCCGGATCGGCGTCGGCTATGTCGACGACTGCTTCATGTTGTCGGTCAATTGGCTCGAGGGCTATACCTACACGCCGACTCAAGCCCAGGTCAGAGACAGCACGATCATGTTCCAGTTCAGCCTGCGGACCCTGGGACCCGATGTCCTAGCCCCGATCGCCGCCTCCTCGTTCTAAATTTTGCCGCAGGCCTGCAACAATGATTCAGCGCAGATTGTGGGGCACCGGAGGTCAAGCCCTGCCGGCTGTTGAGGGAGAGCAGGAAGCCATGCCGCATATCCCGGTCCGTGCCCGTACATTGGCGACAGCCGCGCTTGTCCTATTGAGCGCGCTCGCCTTCGTTCCCATGTGCAGCACCACGGCCCATGCGCAACAGGTCGTGCTGCTCGTCGATGGTCAGCCGATCACGGCGCTCGACATCGAGCAGCGCACGAAATTCATCGAGATGAGCGCCCATAGAACACCGACGCGTCAGGAGGTGATCGACGTCCTGATCAACGAGCTCTTGGAAATACGCGAAGCCAAGCGCTACACGATCGACCCCGCCCAGTCCGACGTGGACGATGCCTTCAACAACATCGCCACCCACATGAACGTCGACGGCGCGAAGCTGACCCAGATACTGGCCGCCGGCGGCGCCAGCGCCGGCACGCTGAAGCAAAAGTTGCGGGCGGAAATGTCCTGGAGCAGCCTCGTGCGCGGCCGCTTCAAAGCAAGCCTCGAGATCGCCGATAGCGACGTCGAGGCCCAGATGCACCTGCACGATTCCGACAGCCCCAGTCAGGTCGGCTACGAATATATCTTGCGCCCCGTCCTTCTCGTCGTGCCGCGCGGCTCGCCCGATTCCGCCTTCGACGCCCGCAAGAAGGAAGCCGAGGCCTTGCGCGGACGCTTCTCCGATTGCGCGTCAGGCGTTCCGTTCGCCCGCGCCATGCGCGAGGTCGCGGTGCGCGATCCGGTGAGCAAATCGTCGGCGGATTTCTCCGAAGAATTGCGCGCCATTCTCGATAAGACCGATCTCGGCCATCTGACGCCACCCGAGCAGACAAACGAGGGCATTCAGATGTTCGCGGTCTGCTCCAAAAAAGAAACGAAAAACGACTCGCCGGGCATGCAGAAAATGCGCGATCAGCTCTTCGAACAGAAATTCGGTGCCAAAGCGAAGCATTATCTGGCGGATTTGCGGCACGCCGCGATGATCGAGTACAAGTAGCTCCCAACTTGGACCGGGAGCATTATCGCTCCACTGATCGTGCGGTAGAACAACGACGTGCAACCTCTGGCCTTGACGCTCGGTGAGCCTGCGGGCATCGGTCCCGACCTCACGCTGGCCGTTTGGCGGCGGCGCGCCGAGCTTGATATTGCGCCGTTCTATATCGCCGCTGATCCGGATTTCTTGCGCCGCCGTGCGCAGAAGCTCGGTCTCGACGTGCCGATCGTCACCGTGACTCCCGCCGGCGCCGCCGCGAGTTTCCGCACTGCGCTGCCGGTCGTTCCGCTCGATGTCGCGGTCAGCGCCGAGCCGGGCCATCCCGACCGTTCGAGCGCGCCGGCCGCCGTTGCCTCGATCCGCCGGGCCGTCGCCGATGTCATGAGCGGCGCGGCATCCGCCGTCGTCACCAACCCTGTCGCCAAGAACGTGCTCTACAATTGGGGTTTTGCCGAACCGGGCCACACCGAATTTCTGGCCAAGCTCGTGCAGGAAGCGACCGGAAAGGCGCTGCGGCCGGTGATGATGCTGTGGTCCCCCGAGCTTGCCGTAGTGCCGGTGACGATCCATCTGCCGCTCAAGGATATCTTCGCGCAGCTCTCGGCCGAGCTCATTGTCGAGACCGGCCGCATCGTCGCGCATGATCTGGCGCAGCGTTTCGGCCTCAAACATCCGCGGCTCGTCATTGCCGGCCTCAACCCGCATGCCGGTGAAGCCGGCAATCTCGGCGAGGAAGACCGCACGATCGTCGCGCCTGCCGTGGCGCGGCTTGTGGCGGAGGGTATCGACGCCAGAGGACCGCTGCCGGCTGACACACTGTTCCATGAAGGCGCACGGGCCACCTACGACGCGGCGTTGTGCATGTATCACGATCAGGCGCTGATCCCGATCAAGACGCTGGCTTTCGACCACGCCGTCAATGTCACGCTCGGCCTGCCCTTCGTGCGCACCTCACCGGATCACGGCACCGCCTTCGACATTGCCGGGACCGGCAAGGCCGATCCGGCAAGCCTGATTGCGGCGCTCCGTTTAGCAAAACGGCTCGCCGCGGCCACCAGCACCGAACGCCTGCCGGCCTCGTGAGTGCCGCGCTCGACAGCCTGCCGCCGCTGCGGGACGTGATCCGCCGGCACGGTCTCACCGCAAGAAAATCGCTCGGGCAGAATTTTTTATTCGACCTCAATCTCGCCGCGCGCATTGCCCGCGCTGCCGGGCCGCTTGCCGGGGTCACGGTGTTGGAAGTCGGCCCGGGACCCGGCGGCCTGACGCGCGCGCTGCTGGCGCTCGGCGCTCAACGCGTCGTTGCCGTCGAGCGCGACGACCGCGCGATCGCAGCCTTGGAAGAAATCGGCGCGCTTTATCCGGGCCGGCTCGATATTGTTGCCGCTGATGCGCTCAGCTTCGATCCGCAAGCGCGGCTGCCTGCTCCGGCGCGGATCGTCGCCAATCTGCCCTATAACATCGCGACGGCGCTGCTGGTGTCATGGCTCAGCATCGAGCCATGGCCGCCGTGGTACGACAGTGCTGTTCTGATGTTTCAGCGCGAGGTCGCCGAACGCATTGTCGCCGCGCCTGGATCTAAGACCTACGGACGGCTGTCGGTCCTCGTGCAATGGCGCTGCGAAGCGCGCATCATGTTCGACGTCAATCCGTCCGCCTTCGTGCCGCCGCCGAAAGTCACGTCCTCGATCGTACGCCTCGTGCCGCGCCCGGCGCCGCTGCCCTGCGACCGCACTCTGTTGGAAAAAGTCACGCAGGCCGCGTTCGGCCAGCGGCGCAAAATGCTGCGGCAGAGCCTGCGTTCGCTCGGCGCCGACACCGCGGCGCTTCTCGAAACGGCCAGTCTCGAGCCGACGGCGCGGGCCGAAGAAATCCCCGTCTCCGGATTCGTCGCGCTGGCGCAGGCTCTCGCCGCGGCGCCGCGTTAGAGCATGATCCCGAAAAGTGGAAGCGGGTTTTCGGAAAAGATCATGCCCAAATGAAAGATCAGATCCTGATCCGATTGAATCGGATCAGGATCTGGAGGCATGATGGTGGTGCGTCCGTCTCAAGCGAGGCAAAAGCTCCTATGGCAAGATTTCATCGGCAATCGCTCGTCGCCTATGGTCAGCCTTTGTGCGAGACCGTCGCCGATCTCCCCACTCCGCGCGGCAGCGAGGTCCTGGTGCGTGTGGAATGCTGCGGCGTTTGCCATTCCGATTTGCACATTCAGGATGGTCATTTCGATCTCGGTGGCGGCAGAGAGCTCGACATCACCAAGGACCGCACGCTGCCGTTCACGCTCGGCCACGAGATTGCCGGCGTCATCGCGGCCGTGGGCGACGCGGCCGATGGCGCAGCGGTCGGCCACCGCGTCGCGGTCTACCCGTGGATCGGCTGCGGCAAATGCGCGGCCTGCCGCGCCGGCAACGAGAATCTGTGCTCCAGCCATCATCACCTCGGCGTCGCCGTCGACGGCGGCTATGCCACCCACGTGCTGGTGCCGCATCCGCGCTATCTGCTCGACTACGCGCCACTGTCGCCGTTCTTTGCCGGCCCGCTGATGTGCTCCGGCCTCACCGCCTATGCGCCGCTCAAGCGGCTCGCCGCTCGCAATAAGGATGTTCCGGTGCTTTTGGTCGGGCTCGGCGGGGTCGGCATGATGGGACTCGCGATCGCACGCGTGCTGTTCCACCAGGCGCCGATCGTCGCCGACATCGATCCGGCGAAACGCGCGGCCGCGCTTGCGGCAGGTGCGGCGCAGGCGTTCGATCCATCGGATCGCGAGGCGCGGCGGGCGATCCTGGCGGCGACCGGCGGCGTGGTCGCGGCCTGCGACTTCGTCGGCTCCGACAAGTCGTTGCAGTTCACGACCGGCGTACTCGCGCGCGGCGGCAAAGTCGTTGTGACCGGTTTGCTCGGCGGCAATTTCTCAATCCCCGCCGCCATGATTGCGATCAAGGCGATGACCATCGAAGGCTCGATCACCGGCACGCTCGCCGAGGCGCGCGAACTCATCGATCTGGCGCGCACCGGCAAGCTCACGACCATCCCGACGCATGACCGGCCGCTGAAAGAGGCGCAGCCTTCGCTCGATGCCTTGCGCGCCGGGCATGTTGTCGGCCGCACCGTGCTGGCGTGCTAGATTTTCTTACAGTTTTGCCTGCAAAGCGCGCACGAAAGCGGAGAGCCCGATCTGGCGCTCGCGCTTAAGTCGCTCGGCGGCGAGGATCGCGCGCGCCTCGGCGAAGGCCTCGTCCTTGCTGTGGTTGACGATGACGTAGTCGTATTCGGGCCAATGGCTCATCTCGCCGCCGGCTTTGGCCATGCGTGCGCCGATCACGGCTTTGGTGTCCTGCGCTCGGCTTTTCAGCCGCCGTTCCAGCTCCTTCGCCGTCGGCGGCAGGATGAACACGCTGACCAGATCGTCGCGCGCTTTTTCGCGCAGCTGCTGCGTACCCTGCCAGTCGATATCGAACAGAACGTCGCGGCCGTCCTGCAGCGCCTTGGCCACCGGCCGGCGCGGCGTGCCATAACAATGGCCGAACACTTCGGCCCATTCCAAGAGCTCGTTCTTCTTCACCATGGCGTCGAACCTGGCGCGGTCGATGAAGCGGTAGTCGCGCCCGTCGACTTCACCGGGACGCTTCGGCCGCGTCGTCACCGAGATCGACAGCGCAATTTTGCGGTCGGCTTTGAGCAGGAGCCGCGACAGCGTCGTCTTCCCGGCTCCGGATGGCGACGACAACACGAACATCAGGCCGCGGCGCGCAACTTTTTTCTGATTTCGTCCGGCGCCAGCCATCGTCCCGCCCTGCTCCACTTATTCCACGTTCTGCACTTGCTCGCGGAATTGTTCGACCGCGACTTTAAGCTCGAGACCAATATTGGTCAGCTCGACGCCGTTCGCCTTGGCGCACATCGTATTGGCCTCGCGGTTGAACTCTTGCGCCAGGAAGTCGAGACGGCGGCCGATCGCACCGCCCTGCCCGATCAGGTGCCGCGCTTGCGCCACGTGGGCGGCCAGACGGTCGAGCTCCTCGCGCACATCCGCCTTCGACGCCAGCATGATCGCTTCCTGGTGCAGGCGATCGGGATCAAAGCGCTCGGACTGATCGAGCAACGTCGCGATCTGTTCGGCGAGCCGGGCGCGGATCGCGTCGGGTTGACGGCCGGGCGATTTATCGGCGCGCTCGGCAAGCGCTGCAATTTCATCGAGCCGCGCCGACAGCACCCGGCCGAGAGCCGCACCTTCGTGGCGGCGCATTTCGCCGAGCGCGTCGATCACCGTGCCAAAGCCTTCGGTTGCCGCGGCCTCGGCGCTCTGCCGTTCGTCCTCGCGTTCCTCGGAATCGCTGACTTCGATCACGCCCTTGAGCGCGAGCAGCCCGTCGAGACTCGGCGGCGCGGCCTCCACTTTCGGCGCGAGCTGTTTCATCGTCGCCAGGACCGCGTCAAGCACGGCGGCATTGACCCGCACCACCGGCGCGGCGCCACTCCGCTCTACGGTCAGATTGGCCTGGACCGATCCCCGCGCCAGCGCTTGCGCGGCGCGCGCGCGCACCGGGACTTCGATGGCGTCCCAGCCGGGCGGCATGCGCAGCCGCAAATCCAGTCCCTTGCCGTTGACCGACTTGATCTCCCAAGCCCAGGCATAAGGACCGGACACGCCATGGCCGCGAGCGAATCCGGTCATGCTGGAAAGCGCCGTGGTTTGCGCCGCAGCTCGCGCCATGAAATCAGATCCCCCGTTCGACGGCAATGACGGCAAATGAATCGATTGCGCGGCCGAACTTAACGGCCGCCCTAATTGGTCACAAGTGCCGGCTTATGAGGGCCGCCTGCGGTCAGCGCGTTGGAGCGGCAATAGACGGCGGCGCCGCGATCGGCGGGATCTGCGTTTGCGGCCGCGGTTTCACCGGCGCGCGCGGCACCGCCGTGGGCGCACCCGGCGCGGCCGCCTGCGTTCCCGCCGGCGCCGCGGTGAGCTGCGCATCGAGCGGCGCCTGATCTTTCTGATCGGTTTCCATCGCACGTAACCGCGCAACGTTTTTCTGGTGCTGCTCGTAAGTCTCGGCAAAGGCATGACCGCCGGTGCCGTCGGCGACGAAATAAAGCTCCCGCGTGCGCGCCGGATTGGCGGCGGCTTCGAGCGAGGCCCGGCCCGGATTGGTGATCGGCCCCGGCGGCAGTCCGGTAATGACATAAGTATTGTACGGCGTCGGCTGCTCGATTTCGCTCTTGGCGATCGGCCGGCCGAGCGTGCCCTTGCCACTGACCAGGCCATAAATGATCGTCGGATCGGATTGCAGCTTCATATTCTGCTTGAGCCGATTGACGAACACGGCAGCGACGCGCGTGCGCTCGTCGGGCTTGCCGGTTTCCTTCTCGACGATCGACGCCAGGACCACCAGCTGGTCGGGCGACTTGAGCGGCAGATCGGGTGAACGGTGATCCCAAACCTCTTTCACCACGCGCTGCTGCGCCTGTTGCATGCGCTGGATCAGTTGCTCGCGGCTGACGCCGCGCGTGAAGTCATAGGTATCGGGCAGCAACGTGCCCTCGCGCGGAATTTGCCGGACGTCGCCGATCAGAACGTTGTCGTCCGACAGGCGGGAGACGATTTGCTCGGAGGTCAGCCCCTCGGGCACGCTGACCTGATGCTCGACGACTTTGCCCTCGACCATCGTGGCAACGACGTCGCGCAGACTTGCATGCGCCTTGAACTGATACTCGCCGGCCTTGAGATCGTTGTGAGCTTTTAGGACGACAATGCCGCCGACGAAGACATAGGGCTGATCGATGACGCCTTGGCGCTGCAGGACATCAGCGATGTCGCGCATACCTAAACCTTTCGGAATATTGACCACAGTATCTTGCGCCAGCGGACCAGGCTGTTCAAAACGCTGCTTGCCGATAAAGAGCAGAACCGCCGACGCCACCGTAAGCAGCACGAAGAGGCTGATGATGGCGTTGCCGACGATGACCAGCGGATGGCGGGCGCTGACCGAGCGTCGCGCCGGCAGATCGACGGTATCCGGCTCGATCGCGGTGCGCGGGCTGCGCGGATTGATACGATTCATATTGTTCATATTGTTGGTGTCGATCGGCGCCAAGGCAATGCCCTTGGTGACGGAAATCGGCGGCACCGGATCGCCCGCACCGACAGCTTGCTTGGTCGGCTCGCGCGGCTTTGCCGGTGGTGCAGCTTGCGACGCCGTTTGCGACGCGGCTTGCGATGGAGCCTGCGCAACTCGCGGCGTGGCGGCGGGACGTCCTGACGCCGTAGCTGCGGCAGCAGCAGCCGAAGTGCGAACTGCGGCAACGGCAGGCGTAGCGGCCGCAGTTGTCGCCGCGCGTGCCGCAGTGGGCGCAGTCGTTGCCGGGCGCGCCGTCGACCCGGTCGTGGAAGTGGCAGCTCCATTCGCCGACCGCGGTGGCGTCGGCTTCAACAGATCGCCGACTATCTGGGAAGATTGACGCGGATTTGCTGCCGGCCGTGGTACAGAGTTTGGCGCAGGATTTGGCACGGCGTTTGGCGTCGCACTCGGCAATGACGCCGGCGGCTTGGCCGCGGCACGCGGCATCGCCGATGCGCCCGCCGATGTCGGTGTCAGCAGATCGCCGATGCTCGACGTCGCCGGACGCGCCGATGGATTGATAGAAGGCCGCGATAATGGATTGGGCGACGGACGCGCCGCCGCACTCGATCCCGAACTTGCTGCAGGTCTTGTCGCCGGCTTTGCGGGCGCCCTTGGTACCGGACTCGGCGATTGCGCTGCCGGCTTGTCGGATACGCGCGCGGGCGCCGGCCGTGATGCTGGCGCAGGTCGCTCGTTGTCGTCGGGCGGTGGATTGGATCCTGTCACCACCGAGTGTCCACTT
Organism: Xanthobacteraceae bacterium; assembly: GCA_035483735.1. Taxonomy (GTDB): domain Bacteria; phylum Pseudomonadota; class Alphaproteobacteria; order Rhizobiales; family Xanthobacteraceae; genus BOG-931. The sequence continues at coordinate 24,481 of DATHPQ010000206.1, forward strand.
TTACAAGCTGCATCATCGACTACGGAAGGAAGCCCGCCCAACAGAAAGCAATGTTCGCAGATTCTGCCCGGTCTGCCCAGTGTCGGGACGGTGGCAAAACATCTCAGTGGATCGCAGGCCAGTGAGGAGCAAATATGGCGGAACGGTGCTCCGTTGCCTATTGCTCGATGCGACGGAACACGAGTGAGGCATTGGTGCCGCCGAATCCGAACGAATTCGACAGCGCGATATTGATCGGACGCTTTTTCGCTTTGTGCGCCACGAGGTCGATTGTGGTGGTGACCGACGGGTTGTCGAGATTGATCGTCGGCGGCACAATCCCGTCGCGCATTGCAAGCAGACAGAAGATCGCCTCGACCGCGCCGGCGGCGCCGAGCAGATGGCCGATGCAGGATTTGGTCGACGACATCGCGATACCGCCCGCGGCATTGCCGACAACGCGTTCGACGGCCTTGAGCTCGATCTCGTCGCCGAGCGGCGTCGAAGTGCCGTGGGCATTGATATAATCGATGTCGCCCACCGAAATCCCGGCGCGCTTGATAGCCGCTATCATACAGCGATAGGCGCCGTCGCCGTCTTCGGAGGGCGATGTGATGTGGTAGGCATCGCCGGACAGACCGTAGCCGACGAGCTCGGCATAGATGCGCGCGCCGCGCTTCTTGGCGTGCTCGTATTCTTCGAGCACCACGGTGCCGGCGCCCTCGCCCATCACAAATCCGTCGCGGTCGCGATCGTAAGGCCGCGAGGCCTTTTTCGGCGTGTCGTTGAAGCCGGTTGACAGCGCGCGGCACGCCGCGAAACCGGCTAGCGAAATGCGATTGACCGGCGATTCCGTGCCGCCTGCCACCATCACATCGGCATCGCCGAGCGCAATCAATCGTCCGGCGTCGCCGATGGCATGCGCGCCGGTCGAGCACGCCGTGACCACGGCGTGGTTTGGCCCCTTGAGCCGATGCGTGATCGACACATAGCCCGAAGCGAGATTGATCAGCCGCCCGGGAATGAAGAACGGCGACACCCGGCGCGGGCCGCGGTCGCGCAGCAGCAGCGCCGTCTCGGCAATGCCTTCGACGCCGCCGATACCGGAGCCGATCAGAACGCCGCTTGTGGTTTGATCTTCGTAGGTCTGCGGATGCCAATCGGCATCATTGAGCGCCTGGGTCGCAGCGCCCATCGCATAGATGATAAAGTCGTCGACCTTGCGCTGCTCCTTCGGCTCCATCCAATCGTCCGGATTGAAAGTGCCGTTTGCGCCGTCGCCGCGCGGCACTTGGCCGGCGATCTTGCAGGTGATGTCGGACACGTCGAATTTATCGACGCGTACGATGCCGCTCTCACCTGCAGTAAGCCGCTGCCATGTCGGCTCGACGCCGCTGCCGAGCGGCGTTACCAAACCAAGACCTGTGACGACAACGCGTCTCATCGCATGGGCTCCGGCAAAGCCCCGCCGGCAAAAACGGTCGCGAGGCTACGCGTCCTGAATCCGTCTGCACGTCCGCCCGCGCCACGGTGTACGCGGTTGCCGCGGTATCGCGCCCAATTCATATAGGTGTTGGCAGCAAAGATACTTGCAGCAAAGACTTGCGGTCAGCTTTTCGCGTTCTTCTCGAGAAACTTGATCGCGTCGCCCACCGTCAAAATGGTTTCGGCCGCATCATCGGGAATCTCGCAGCCAAATTCTTCCTCGAATGCCATGACGAGCTCGACGGTGTCGAGGCTGTCGGCACCAAGATCGTCGATGAAGCTGGCGTTTTCAGTCACCTTGTCGGGTTCGACGCCGAGGTGCTCAACGACAATTTTCTTCACCCGCTCGCCAATGTCACTCATCGTTTCAACCTCATCTTTCAACGCGACCCAATAACGTGGCCTCGCAACCCAGTCTCGTTTGAGTACCAGCGCTCGCTATAAGTACAAGCTCTCGTTTGCGTACAAGCTTTTCAATGAACCTGCCGACGGGGGGCCGACAAGCTCAATTGGGTCGACACCGATCAGAAGCGGATGATGTTGCCCCGCTCTCCGGCATTCCGGCTCCCCCAGCCCGATTTTGGTTCGGTTACCACACTTCATTCGCGTTGGCCAGCGCGGGCGCGGCCTCGTTGGCCATAGTCCTATCGTCTTCAAATCACGGCGCAAATCATGGATCAATTCACAGCGCTGACCACTACTTAAATCATGGCCATGCCGCCGTTTACATGCAACGTCTGGCCGGTCACATAGCCGGCTTCGTTCGAAGCCAGGAAGGCGACGGCGGCCGCGACGTCGTCGGTGGTTCCGGCACGGTTTGCTGGAATCTTCGCGACAATAACGTCGCGCTGCTTGTCATTGAGCTTATCGGTCATCGGCGTGACGATGAAGCCTGGCGCAACGCAGTTGGCGGTGACGCCGCGCTTGGCATATTCCTGCGCCATGGCCTTGATCATGCCGGTGATGCCGGCTTTGGCAGCGACATAATTGCCCTGCCCGGCATTTCCGGTCGCGCCCACCACCGAGGTGATGGCGATAACGCGCCCGAACCGCCGGCGCATCATGCCACGCACCGCGGCACGCGCCAGGCGGAACGTGGCGGTAAGATTGACGGCGATGACCTGATCCCAGTCTTCGTCGCGCAACTGCACGAGGAGATTGTCCTTGGTGATGCCGGCATTGGCGACGAGGATGTCGAGCTGGCCCATGACTTCTTCGGCGCGCGGCACCAGCGCTTCGGTTTCGGCCGGATCGGCGAGATTGCACGGCAATACATGCACGCGGCCGCCGAGCTCGGCGGCAAGCTTGTCGAGCGCATCGCGCCGGGTTCCGGAAATTGCAACCATGGCGCCCTGAGCGTGCAGCGTGCGGACGATGCTGCCGCCGATAGGGCCGGTAGCGCCGGTCACAAGCGCAGTCTTTCCGGTGAGATCGAACATCTGGCTTCCCTGCTCTGGCGCTTTAGGCCGCGCCGCGCGCCGCTTTGTACCGGCTGATGTCGTCGGGCACACCGATCGAAGCGGCGGTGGCCTCATCGGCAATGCGCTTGTTCAAGCCGGTGAGCACTTTGCCAGCGCCGACCTCGTAGAATGTCGTTACGCCGGCTTGTGCCATAAATTGAACGGACTCGCGCCAACGCACCGTGCCGGTCACCTGCGCGACGAGGCTCTTGACGATCTCTGCCGGATCGCTGATCGACCGCGCCAGCACATTGGCGACGAGCGGAACGACCGGCGGGCTGACTTTAACTTTCGCCAGCGCCTCCGCCATCGCCTCGGCCGCGGGCTGCATCAGACTGCAATGGAAGGGTGCGGAGACCGGCAGCAGCATCGCCCGTTTGGCGCCGCGCGCCTTGGCGACTTCGACAGCGCGTTCGACCGCAAGCTTCTCGCCCGACAACACGACCTGGCCGCCGCCATTATCGTTGGCCGCGGCGCAAATACCCGCACTGCCCGCCTCGGCGGCGATCGACTTCACGTCGCCGAGCTCAAGCCCGATCAGCGCCGCCATGGCGCCTTTGCCGACGGGTACTGCCTTCTGCATCGCCAGTCCGCGGATCCGCAGCAGCCGCGCGGCATCGGCAACGGACAGCGCCCGCGCCGCGGCCAGCGCCGAATATTCGCCAAGCGAATGCCCCGCGACGAAAGCCGCATCGCGCTTGAGGTCGACGCCGGCCTCGCTTTCGAGCACGCGCATCGTGGCAAGCGATACCGCCATCAAGGCTGGCTGCGCATTTTCCGTCAGCGTCAGCGTCTCGGCCGGACCGTTCCAGATAATGTCGCTGAGCCGTTCGCCGAGCGCCGCGTCGACGTCCTCGAACACAGCGCGTGCGCTTGGAAACGCATCGGCCAGGGCCTTGCCCATGCCGACGGTCTGGCTGCCCTGACCCGGAAAAACAAACGCCGTTGTCATCTAAATAGTGCCGCCCCGCCGAGAGGTCGCTTGCCAAGAAGGGGCGAAAGATACCGCGAAGGCACAGAAGTCAAGGGATGCCGGCAAGCCCGGCCCGAAGCAGACTGTGTGGCGGACAGTAGAGATTGGCTGGCCGCGTAACCAGACAAGTAACAAACCAACAACCCCGTCCTGATAAGGTCGGGAACTTGCAACAGATCGCCCCACAGGCCGCCTGCCGGGCCGCCATGCGCGGCCGCCCCGTCGGCTGCCGCTGGGCGCGTGCGCGAGACGCTTTGTGATGAGCACTTTTCCGGCAGTCACCGACAGCGACCTGGCGCGTGCGCGCTCGGATCCGGCGTTTCGCCAGAAGCTCCTGACCGAGAGCCTTGAAATGCTGCTGGCCACGATCAAGAGGCGGCGGAAAACGAGCCAGTCTGCGCCCTCGCCCGACGATACGAAGCTGCGCGAGGGGGTGGAACTTGCCGTCCGGCTGGCCGAATTGATTCAGAGCGCCGACACCCGCCAAAGCCGTTCTTAAAGGCCGCCCTGAGCCCGACCTTCCGGCGGCTTGCGGCTTGCCTTTCTGCGCAAGCCGCGTATAAGGCCGCCTTCCGCTCGACCCCGGCCGGGGGCTGAACGGACGGCCGCTACGGCGCAAATTCCGGAAAATTGGTTAACGATTTTTCGGAACGGACGGCGCCAAGCTTAGCGGTAAGACCCGAAAATTCGACTGTTCGAATGGTTTGGGTCTGGCGTCCGGTGTCCCCGCCTTCAGAGCATTCGAGCCTTTCCCGAAGGGTTCGAGGGGCTTCGCGCCCGGGCGAGCACGACGCAAGAGGAAAGGGCAGCCATGCCGTTCTATGAACACGTCTATCTTGCGCGCCAGGACGCCAGCGCGCAGCAGGTCGAGGAATTGACCGCGCAATTGAAGGGCGTCATCGAAGGTCTCGGCGGAACGATCAAAAAGACCGAGTATTGGGGGGTCAAATCCCTCTCCTACCGGCTGCGCAAGAACCGCAAGGCCCATTACACGCTGATGGACCTCGACGCCCCGCCGGCGGCGATCAACGAAATCGAGCGTCTGGAACGCCTCAACGAAGACGTCCTGCGCTACCTCACCATCAGAGTGGAAGCACTGGAAGAAGGCCCGTCCGCAATGATGCGGCGCGCCGAGCGCGATCGCGACCGCGACGACCGTCGCGGCGATCGCTTCGATCGTGGC
>DATHPQ010000207.1:0-21617 GCA_035483735.1 Xanthobacteraceae bacterium
GATATAGAGCGCGAGCACCGGCAGCACCGCGCCGTTCATGGTCATCGACACCGACATCTGGTCGAGCGGAATGCCGGCGAACAGCGTGCGCATGTCATAGATGGAATCGATGGCGACGCCCGCCATGCCGACATCGCCGGAGACGCGCGGATGGTCGGAATCGTAGCCGCGATGGGTGGCCAGATCGAAAGCGATGGAGAGGCCTTTCTGGCCAGCGGCGAGATTGCGCCGGTAGAAGGCATTGGAATCTTCGGCCGTGGAGAAGCCGGCATATTGCCGGATGGTCCAGGGCTGGGTGACATACATGGTCGGGTAGGGGCCGCGCAGAAACGGCGCGATGCCGGGATAGCCGTCGAGCGCCTCGACGCCCTTCAGATCGGCGGCCTTGTAGCTGCCCTTGACGGCGATGTCTTCCGGCGTCTGCCAGGGCGCGGTCAGTCCGTGGCCCGGGCCGGGAGTGTCCACGAAGTTGACTTCGTCGAAATTCGGAATAGCGCTCATCTTGGTGCTTTCGAGTATCTCAGCGTGATCCATCCCATCGCCAGCCCCGTCACCGCGCCGCACAAGGCGCCGACCAAGCAAAAGGATGTAAATGCTGGCGCCGCATAGCCGTATTGTAGGCGCTGATAATAGCGAATTCCAAACAGCAAGAGCGCCCAAAACATCATCGTGAGCCAGCCCAATAAGAAGCGAGCTGTGGTTAAAATGACCGGACGGGCCGGCGAAAGCGGAAGGTAGGCGGCAATAGTGGGCAAACCGATGAGCGTGGTCGGAGACGCGCAGAAGCTCCCGAAAATCAGATAAAACATAGCCAAAGCAAAGACATCAAATGCGCTGTTCATTCGGGCCTTTGGGAGGCTCAACGAAAAATACAACGCAAATCCCCCGACGACGGCAGCTATCGGTGTGGCAGCCATGCCCACCAGGATTCCTACCCCGGTGATGTGTGCCTTGGGCCGCATGGCGTCCAGCGCCCCGCCGCTATTTGAGCCCTCAGACCCTTTGCCATCCACGTTTGTCACAGGGGCCTAAGCGTTGCAGTCGAACGGCTTAAGTGTAACGCGGCTCGGTTAAGACCTAATTTTGCGGATCTGAAAAATATGTATGTGTCTCTTGCAGAACGGCAACCATGTCGCTGCCGGCATAAATGAAGGTTCCGACGCCGGCCGCCTTCAAGGCGTCCTGTTCGGCGGGGCGGCCGGCGAGATAGAGATGTTTGGTCAGCGGCGCCAGCGCTTTTGCCGCGGTTGCGGCGTCCCGCGCATAGACGTCGTCCGACGAGCAGAGGCAGGCGATCGCTGCGCCCGATGCTTTGAATGCCGCGATCATGTCGTCGAGGCCGGCAAAGCTGTCGTTGCTCAGTGCCGCGATGCCGCCGGCCTCGAAGAAGCCCTTAGCGAAGGTCGCACGTGCGGTGAAATCGCTGAGCTTGCCGAGATTGGCGAGAAACACTTTGGGCCGCGCGCCGGTCTTGGCGAGGATCGCGTCGGAGCGGTCGCGCAAGCTCTCGAACGGTTCGGCGAGCCGGATGCGCGGCAATGGCTCGGCCGACACGGCAACCGCCGCGGCGCCGTTTTTCTTGGATGGCTGCGGCGCGATATCGAGAACCGCAGGCTTGGTCTCGGCAATGTCCGGATAGGCATTGGTGCCGGTGAGCACGTCCTTGCCGCGCGCGATCGCCTTCCGCCGTTCGGCCAAGACGCTGGCGGCGTTCTTCTGCACCATCTCGCTTTCCAGCGCCGCCCAGGCGCCGCCGGCTTTTTCGATCTCCTGAAATTGCGACCAGGCGGCATTGCAAAGCTGCTCTGTCACCGCTTCGAGCGCTCCCGAGCCCGCGGCCGGATCGCCGACACGCGCGAGATTAGATTCTTCCAGCAATAAGAGCTGCGTATTGCGCGCGGCGCGCCGCGCGAAAGCATCCGGCAGTCCGAGTGGCGCGGTATGCGGCAGCACAGTGACAGCGTCGGCGCCACCGAGGCCGGCGGCGGTCACGGCGATCGCATTGCGCAGCATGTTTACGTAAGCGTCGCGTCGCGTCATCATCCGCCACGCGGTTTCTGCAGTGACCATGACCGGCTTCGGGGCAAGGCCGCAGGCCGTTTCGACACGCGCCCAGAGTTTTCGCGCGGCGCGGAACTTCGCCATGGTCAGGAATTGATCGGCGTCTGCCGACAGCCGGAAATAGATGGCGTCGCGCGCTCTATCGAGCGTGATGCCGCCGGTTTCGAGCGCCCGCAAATAAGTGACCGCGCTCGCCAGCGCAAAAGCGAGCTCCTGCACATCCGAGCCGCCGGCATTATGGATGACGCGGCCGTCGGCGACAGCAAAGGGCCCGCGAAAACCGTCGCCGGCGAGGCCACCGACCATCTTGGCGAAATAGGGCGCCATATCCGGCCAGCGCCGTGGGCTCGTGCCGCAGGCGGCAAAGCCGCCGATCGGATTGATGCTGAAACGGATGTCGACTGTGGCCGGCGCTAGGCCTTTGCGCTTCACCAGGTCGGCGAGATCGCCGACGATGTGCCGCGAGGACGGGCTGAGATTTAGGTCGAGCGCGATGCCCGCTGCAAGGTCAATGCCGTCGAGAACGCGGGCAAGCGCCGCAACTGACGGTTCGAGGCCGAAGCCGTTGGCACTGATCGACTCGGCGAAAATCAGAATGAGGCCGGTGGCGCCGTTTTCCAGATCGGTCAGCGCCTGCGCATTGGCAGCGGCGGGATCAGGATGATCGACGCGCTGCAGGATGGTCCAGGGCCGGCCCGGCGCCCGGCCGCTAACACTATGGGCCGACGAGTCGCGCTCATAGAGCGGCTCGATGGTCAGGCCGTCATAGGTCTTGCTTTCGAGCTTCTCGAATGGCGCGCCCTTGAGCACGGCATCGACCAGCTTGCGCCAGTCCGCGTGCGTTGCGGGCGCGAAATCGCCGGCCAGCGAGAGGGTTTCGGCAGTCGTCATGGTTCTAAACTGCCATGCCGGGTGCGGCGGGCCAATACGCGGGCGGCCTGTCGGGTTAAGGCGTGCAATTGGCGTGCCGGAGCCGTGTCGCGGGCGGCGGGGAGGGCGAGAGCATGATCCGGAAAAGTTGGAACCGGTTTTCCGAATAGATCGTGCTCAAACGGGTCATCCAACAAGCTTCTCGATGCCGCCGGTATCCATTCGCGTCAGCGCATCGCTGACGCGAATGCCGCCGATCATGCGGTCCGGCGCAATCTCGGCGAGCGGCACCAGAACAAAAGCGCGTTCGAACAGGCGCGGATGCGGCAAAGTAAGATCGCCGGTGTCGCGCACGACATCGTCGTAAGCGAGCAGGTCGAGATCGATGGTCCGCGGTCCGAAGCGCCGTTCCCGCGTGCGGTCGCGGCCGAATTCCTTCTCGACATTTTTGATGCGCCCGAGCAGGTTCTCAGGCGATAGCGTGGTCGCGACCGCGATGGCCGCATTCACGAAGGGAGGCTGATCTTGGACGCCCCATGGCGGCGTCCGATAGTTCGACGAGCGTTTCTTGAGCCAGACCGAATGGCCGTCGCAGAGCTTGGCGACGGCCTTGTCGAACGTGTCCGGCACGTTGCCGACATTGCCGCCGAGCGCGATCAATGCGTCGCGCCTCTCAGCCATGTTTGCGGGGCCGCGCACGCGCGACGATGACGCCGACATCGTCGAAGGTCGCGGCCACCGGCGCATGCGGCTTGTGCACGGTGACGCGAACGGCGCGCACTTTCGGGCAACGCGCCAGCACCGCGTCGGCGACGGCGCCGGCTGCAGCCTCGACCAGTCGATAGCGCCGGCCGCAAAATGCCTCGCTCACCGTTTTCACGACGAGATCGTAAGACACCGTGTCCTTGAGCTTGTCGGTGCGCGAAGCGTCGGCGAGATCGATATCGAGGACGAGGTCGAGCTTGAACGTCTGTCCGACCTTACCCTCATGCGGCATCACGCCGTGATAGGCGTGCAAAGAGAGCCCGTTGACAAAGATCGCGTCGCTCATCGGGCAGATCTCATCTGGCAGGTCTCATCGGGCATGCCTGATGGCGGCGGCAACCGCGAACGCTTGCAGTGTCGGCGCCACGTCATGCACACGGATGATGGCGGCGCCGTTTTCAGCCGCAAGGAGATGCGCGGCCAGCGAGCCGCCGAGCCGGTCCATCGGTTCTGACGGCACGATCGACGCGATGAAGCGCTTGCGCGAGGCACCGACGAGAAGCGGCGCGTCGAAGCCGCGCCATTCGTGGAGCCGCGCGATGCAGGCCAGCGACTGTTCCGGCGTCTTGCCGAAACCGATGCCGGGGTCGAGCACGATGCGGTCATGCGTGATGCCGGCGCTCCAGGCAATTTCAAGCGAACGCGAGAAGAATTCCGAGACGTCGTTGATAATATCGATCGCCGGATCCGCGCTCTCGCGATTGTGCATGATGATAATGGGTGCGCCGTGTTCGGCGACGACGCGGGCCATGTCCGGATCGTGCTGCAGGCCCCAGACATCGTTGACAATGCTGGCGCCGGCTTCGAGCGCCCAGGCAGCGACGGAGGCTTTCATCGTATCGATCGAGACCGGCACGCCGATCGTGGCCGCGGCCGGAAGGATGCTCTCGAGCCGCGCACGCTCTTCCGCCGCCGTCACCGGCCGCATGCCGCCATAGGGCCGCGTCGACTCGCCGCCGATGTCGATGATGTCGGCGCCTTCAGCGGCCAAGCGGCGGGCGTGTTCGATGGCGGTGGCAGGCTCGACGAATTGGCCGCCGTCGGAGAAGGAGTCCGGCGTGACATTGAGAACGCCCATGATCAAGGGACGCCCGAATGTGTGCGTAGAGGGACGCGTTTTGGCCAAAAGCCGCGTCAGGACGCCGCCGCCGGCTGTGGCGTTTGCTCCGGCCCGATGGGGCGCGCTTGTGGCCGCGGTATTGGCCATTGCTGATCTTGATCCCTAATTCGGGCCGGTCCCAACCTGAGCTGACGACAATGGCCGTTCAACGGGCCGTCGTTTTGGCCGTCGCTTTGCGCGGTCGGTGGCAGGGAGTCAAGCGGCTGAATTGCTGGGCTGCAAAACTGAAAATCTCAATAGCTGATGACGGGCGGCAGCTTCTTGGCGCTTTCGATCCAGCGGGTGACGGTGCTCACCGAGGGCAGAACGCGGACCAGATTGCGCTTGCCGTTGATCTCCGCCATGGCGGTCGCGAGCTTTTGCGGATTGCGGAACCGCAACTCGTTGACGGTACGGACGCCGGCGGCGCGCAGCAGTTCGGAATATTCCCAGCCGACGCCTTTGACGCGCATGCGGTCGGCTGCGGTCACCCAATCGAGCACGCATTTTTCCGGCGCGCCGGTTCGCGTCGCGATCTTCAGCCGCTGCTTGGGCGTCTTGGCGACGCTCAACAAACTGATCGTGGTTCGAATCCCATCCGATTTCAGGATCGAGGCAACCTCGGTGCCGATCACCTGGATCTCGGTAATAGGATACCCCACTAGTCGCCCCCGCAGCCTCAAGCCTAACGTCGTCATCGCATTCGGGCCTCGATCCGATTCAACCGGATCGACGCCTGGGAATTCCGCCGGCGCATGATCTTTTTCGGAAAGTAGGTATCCGATTTTCGGGATCATGCGCGTCAAACAAACTGGGCGAGACCGGGAATTGCCGCGCCGACCTCGCTAATCGCCTTGTCGCCTGCCTTTTCGCGCGCATAGGCCAGCACGGCGCGGGCTACATCCTGCACTTCACCCATGGTCAGCCCGGCCGACATCATGCGCATGCCGGCGCCCATCACTCCGCTCATTAGTCCGCTGCTTTCGCTGCCGGTCTTCGCCCGCAAGGCCTCGGCTCCGGGCAGCTTGGCCATGAGCGGCTGCACTTTGTCGGCGGGGCCTTCCTTGACCAAAAAGTCGAAAATGATGCCGACAGCTTTTTCCGCGGCGGAGCGATCAACACCAACATCAGCGACGAGACGCGCGATCAGTTCGTCCATTATCCCCTCGTCCCGCGCTGTCGGCAGGTTCCAGCCATATTGTAGATTAAGACGGGAGGTGACAAGACTGTGTCAACGAAACGGCATAGCCGTGGCGCTGGTCTTTCGCTGGAACATTCGGAGCGTGACAAAGTTGCAACGCAACACGCCATGCAGGGCGTCGCGTCATGCGGCGCGCAACACCGATGGCCAGCACAAGCGGCGCAATATAAGTGTACGCGAGCAGTTCGCTTTGGCTCAGCCGCGTGTAACGGTCACGGTAACATGACAGCATCAGATGTTCTTCCGGCAGTCCTCGATCGCGTCGACCGCGATCTCGATGCCAGCCTCGACCGGTTGTTCGCGCTGCTGCGCATCCAGTCGGTGTCGACCGACCCGGCCTATGCGCCGCAATGCCGCAAAGCAGCGGAGTTTGTCGCCGCCGACCTGACCACGCTCGGCTTCGACGCCAGTGTCCGCCCGACCGAGGGCCACCCGGTCGTTATCGCCAAAAGCACCGAAAAGAGCGGCAACGGCGGCGGAAATGGCAAGGGAAGCGACAGGACGCCGCGCGTCTTATTCTATGGGCATTACGACGTGCAGCCGGTCGACCCGCTCGATCTGTGGAAGTCGCCGCCGTTCGAGCCCAGCATCCAGACGCTCGACGGTGGCCGCAAGATTATCGTCGCCCGCGGCGCCTGCGACGATAAGGGCCAAGCGATGACCTTCATCGAAGCCTGCCGCGCCTTCAAGGCGGTGTCCGGCAAGATCCCGCTCGACATTACGATGATGATCGAGGGCGAGGAGGAATGCGGCTCCAAGCATCTGTTCGGCTTCGTGCGCGATAATGCCGCAGAGCTCAAGCGCGACCTGGCGCTGGTCTGCGACACCGGCATGTGGGACGCCCAGACGCCGTCGATCACGACCTCGCTGCGCGGTCTCGTCTATGAAGAGATAAGGCTCACCTGCGCCGACCGCGATCTGCATTCCGGCCTGTTCGGCGGTGCGGCGCGCAACCCCATCCACGTGCTGGCCGACATTCTTGCGGCGCTGCACAATCCGGACGGCTCGGTCGCCATCCCCGGCTTCTATGACGGCGTCCGTGAATTGCCGGACGACATCAAGGCCGATCTCTCGGGCCTCGGGCTGACGCCGGAAAAATTTCTCAATCCTGTCGGTTTGAAGATTCCAGCCGGCGAGAAGGGCCGCATGCTGATCGAGCAGATCTCGACGCGGCCGACGGCGGAGGTGAACGGCATCATCGGCGGCTATACCGGGGAGGGCGCCAAGACCGTCATCCCCGGCAAGGCGAGCGCCAAGGTCTCGTTCCGCCTCGTCGGCGCGCAGCACCCGGAGAAGATCCGTGCGGCGTTCCGCGATTTCGTCCGCGCCAGGCTGCCCGCCGATTGCAGCGTCGAATTCGGCAATTTCGGCTGCAATCCAGCCTTCGAAGTCGCCTTTGACAATCCGGCGCTGAACAAGGCGCGCAACGCGCTGGCGCAAGAGTGGGGCAAGAAAGCGGTCACCGTCGGCGCCGGGGGATCAATTCCCATTGTCGGCGATTTCAAGACCGTGCTCGGCATGGACACGCTGATGGTCGGCTTTGCGCTCGACGACGATCGCGTGCATTCGCCGAATGAAAAGTTCGATCTGCGGTGTTTTCACAAAGGCATCCGCAGCTGGGCCCGCATTCTCGCGGCGCTTGCGGGGTAACGCCGGGCGAATAGCACCGAGTGCTCTTGCTGTCCGCCCTTTGATATGTCCGGGAGGATTTCATGAGACTTGCGTTTTTCGTGTTTACCGCCTGCGCCGCGTTGCTATGTGCGCTCGGCGCCGCGCCATCGTCGGCAATGGCCGCCGGCGTCGACAAGCTTTACATCCTGAGCTGCGGCGAGGGGCATGCCGCTGACCAATCGCGCTGGTCGCCCGGCGTGAATGTCGGGGTGCCGATGGATATCTCCGACAACTGCTACCTCATCCACCACTCGCAAGGCGGCTGGTTTCTCTGGGATACCGGCATCACCGATGAGGTCGCCGCGATGCCGGATGGCCTGAAAGGTCAAAACGGCGGACCGGATTGGAAGCGTAGTAAGACGCTCGCCGGACAACTCGATCAGCTCGGAATAAAGCCATCCGACGTCAAAGGCATGGCGATCTCGCATACCCATCCCGATCACATCGGCAATGTCGAATTGTTCCCACAGACCATGCTCTATGTGCAGAAGGCCGAATACGATTGGCCGGGAGCAAACGGCGGCCCGCGCTTTAATCCAAGTCATCCGGTGACCAAGCTCGAAGGCGACCATGACGTGTTTGGCGACGGCTCGGTCACCATCCTCTCGACGCCGGGTCATACGCCGGGACATCAATCCCTACTTGTTAAACTGCCGAAGACCGGTGCGGTGATCCTGTCGGGCGACGTCGCTCACTTCAAAGCTAATTTCGACAATCGCCGCGTGCCGAGTTTCAATTTCAACCAGGAACAGAGCGTCGCTTCGATGAATCGGGTCGCCGACATCATGGCGAAAGAGCAGGCGCAGCTTTGGATCAACCACGACAAAGCGCAAAGCGACACGCAGAAGAAGGCGCCGGAATTCTATGAATGATCGGTGACGCGCCGCGCGTCACCTCACTCCGTTGCTTCGGCAAGAAGGCGTGGCGTCACGAAGCGCTCGAGACGCCCGGCGCGCGGATGCAACTGCGACCAGCTGTCGATCGGCAGATCGATGACAACAAAGCCAGAAGTCGGCAGGCCTTCATTGAGCTGTTCGCGCAAATTCACGTCGCCCGAGGCAATCAATTGCACGGCGAGTTCGTGAAAGCTCGGATTGTGACCGACAAGGAGCAGCGCTTTGGCTGACTTGGTCTCGGTAATGACTTCGACCAGCTGACTGATATTAGCGTTGTAGATGCGGTCGTCGGTCACCGTCCGCGGCGCCTCGGCGAAGCAGGGCGCAACCAGCGCCCAAGTCTCCTGCGCGCGGGCGGCCGGTGAGACCCGCGTCAGGTCGGGAACAAAGCTATGATGCGCCATATAGGCGCCGATGACGGGCGCGTCGTTGCGGCCGCGTTTCATGAGCTTGCGGTCGCGATCGCGCTGGCCGGCTTCGGCCCGCTCGGTCTTGGCATGACGTAACAGCATCAATCGGCGCATTTCGTTAATGTCGCTTTCCGCACCCGGGGTGTCTAGAGCGCAATTGTTTTAGATTGAATCGTTGATCGCTCTAGGGTTTTGATTGAGCATGATCTTTTCGGAAAACCGGCCTCCACTTTTCTGGATCATGCTCTGGTACGCCCGCCCGAAAGTTCGTAGATAGCGGCCGCGACGCCGGCCCTTCGGCAGCAACAGTCGGATACCGTCTTGATGAGTGACGACAACCTGATCGCGGCTTACGGCAACAGTTGGTATGCCGCGACCAAGATCGACGCGCCGTTGCGCCCGCAATTGTCATTCGATCTCGATGTCGATGTCTGCGTCATCGGCGGCGGGCTCGCGGGGCTTACGGTCGCGCGCGAAGTGGCGAGGAGCGGCTGGTCGGTCGTGCTGTTGGAGGCCGGCCGTCTGGCGGGGAGCGCGTCGGGCCGCAATACCGGTTTCGTGTTGCCGGGTTTCGGTGCCGATGCTGACAAGCTCGTGGCGCGGGTCGGTTTCGACCGCACCAAGGATATTTGGGCGCTGGCCCAAGCCGGTCTCGATTATGTGCGCGATACCGTTGTCGCCAATGGCGTCTCCGGCATCGATCCGGAAAACGGTTGGCTGCACGTTTCCAAGGAAGACGATAGTGACGCCTTCGTCGCCGAAGTTCAATTGCTCGGCGAATTAGGTTGCGAGATCGAAGGCTGGCAGACTGACCGCGTGCGTGGCGTGCTGCGGAGCGAGCGCTATTTCTATGCCATCAATCATCTGCGCGCCTTGACGATCCATCCGCTGAATTACGCGCTCAAACTTGCCGCCGCCGCCGAGCGCGACGGCGCGCGCATCTTTGAGAACACGCGGGCGCTGTCGATCGATCCGAGCGGCGTGCGCAAGCGCATCGTCACGCCCGACGCACGGCTGCGCGCCAATCACGTCGTGCTGTGCGGCAATGTGCAACTCGGCGCCTTGCTGCCGCGGGTGGCGTCGACACTTGTGCCGATGACGACTTATGTGATCACCACCGCGCCGCTCGGCGAGGCGCTGACCCAGGCCGTCGGTTTTCGCGGCGGCATCAGCGACAGCGATCATGCCGACAATCACTATCGCATTGTCGGCGGCGACCGCTTGATGTTGTCCGGCCGCTCGACGGCATGGACGCGCGATCCCAAGCGCTACATCAAGGCGCTGACCGGCGATATTAAGAAAACCTATCCGCAACTCGGTGACGTCGCGGTCGATTACGCGTGGCGCGGCACGCTCGGCCTCACCATTCATCGCATGCCGCAGATCGGCGAACTCGGCCCCGGCGTCTGGCTCGCCTCCGGCTTTGGCGGCCACGGGCTGAACACCACGGCCATGGCCGGCAATCTCGTCGCTCGCGCGATGATCGAAGGCGACCAGACCTGGCGGCAATTCACGCCGTTCGAATTGGTCTGGGCCGGCGGGATGATGGGGCGCGCGGCCGGACAAACGCGCAGTTGGATCAAGCGCCTGCGTGCCGCGATCGCAGAGCGCCGTGCGAAGGCCCGCGAATTGGCGGGTGATGCGGCGCGCCAACGCGCGCGTCAGCAAGAACTCGACGAGGAGCAGGGCGCGCAACGGCATGACGCTGCAGCTGCAGAGGCTGCTGGAGCTGCAGAGGCTGCTGGAGCGCAGCAAGATGCGGCTGCCGACTCCGTCGTTCCGCCTGCGGCCGATGCAGGACAACGGCGTGAGCGCCGTCGGAAACGGCAAAAGCCTAGTCAAAAGGCATAAACTCCGCGGCTCTGGCAAATCGGCAACAGGTACCGGCGAAAATCGCCGCCGTGTGCCGAACCGTTCGCACCCCCATCCCTCATCCTGTATGATTGCGTCCGACTTGAGGGAATCCGGGCGGCTGGAGCGGTGGGAATGACGCCTGACTGGCGAGCGTGGGTTGCTGCGTTTGGCGTTACAGTTCTAGTTTCCACCGCCCCCGATCGCGCTGCGGCCGCCGATCTGCCTCAGCCGGCATCGGTACCAAATCCCGTAGCCTATGCACCGCCGGTCCCGGACTGGATTGTGACCATTGGCGCGGAGTTCCGTGCCGTTCCGGCTTGGCCCGGCGCTCCGGATAACAAAATTGCCCTCGCCGGGTTGCCGCTGTTCAGCGTGCGCCATGCCGGCGAGCCGCCGCCTTATTTCGGGCCGCGCGACAGTTTCGGCTTCACCGTCATCGATCTCGGCCAGTTCAAGTTCGGACCCGCCATCAACTATGTCGGCGAGCGTAAGGCCGCCGACTACGCGGCGACCGTCGGGCTGGGCAATGTCGCCCTGACCGTACAGGCGGGTGCTTTTGCCGAATATTGGCCGGTCGAATGGCTGCGGCTGCGCACCGAAGTGCGCCAAGGATTTGGCGGTGAGGGCGGCGTCACCAACGACACGTTTCTGGATGCGATCGTTCCGTTCGGGCAGTTTCGCTGGTCGGCCGGACCACGCGTAACCTTTGCATCGGCGCCCGCGATCAATCCGTATTACGGCATCACGCTTGCGCAATCGATCAACTCGGTCGGCGCCGGGCTGGCGCAATTGCCGGTCTATCACGCCAGCGGCGGCCTCTATTCCTACGGCGCCGGAACGCAGCTGCAATATTTCATCAACGATCAGTGGGAAACCCACGGCTTTGTCGAATATCAGCGGCTCGCCGACTCGGTCGCCGATTCACCGCTGGTAACGCAGCGCGGCTCGGCCAATCAATGGACCTATGGCCTCGGCGCCACTTATTCGTTTTCCATGCACCCGCTGTGGTGAGCGCGCAGCGGCGGCGCGTCGCTTTTTAGCGTCCTTCGCGCCGCGCCATGAAGGCGAGCCGCTCGAACAGATGCACGTCCTGTTCGTTCTTGATCAATGCGCCGTGCAGCGGCGGAATGAGCCGCTTGGGGTCGCGTTCGCGCAGCGTCTCGGCCGAGATATCCTCGACCATCAGCAGCTTCAGCCAGTCCAGCAGTTCCGACGTCGATGGCTTCTTCTTCATGCCGGGCACGTCGCGGATCTCATAGAACAGCTTGAGCGCCTCGGCGACCAGACGTTGTTTGATGCCGGGGAAATGCACCTCGACGATGGCGCGCATCGTGTCGGGATCGGGAAAGCGGATATAGTGGAAGAAGCAGCGGCGCAGAAAGGCGTCCGGCAATTCCTTCTCATTATTCGAGGTGATGACGACGACCGGGCGGCGGCGGGCGTGCACCGTCTCGCCGGTCTCGTAGACGAAGAACTCCATGCGATCGAGCTCTTGCAGCAGATCATTGGGGAATTCGATATCGGCCTTATCGATTTCATCGATGAGGAGAACGGGGCGCTCGTCGGCAGCGAAGGCGTCCCACAATTTGCCGCGCTTGATGTAGTTGCGGATATCCTTGACGCGCGCATCGCCCAACTGGCTGTCGCGCAGCCGCGTCACGGCGTCGTATTCGTAAAGCCCTTGCTGCGCCTTGGTGGTCGACTTGATGTGCCATTCGATCAGCGGCGCCGACAGAGCCTTGGCGATCTCGATCGCCAGCACGGTCTTGCCGGTGCCGGGCTCGCCTTTGACGAGCAGCGGCCGCTCAAGCGCGATCGCGGCATTGACCGCGACTTTAAGATCGTCGGTGGCGACATAGGCGCTGGTGCCTTCAAAACGCATGTACATTCTTTCCGATGTGACGCCCGATCGCGGCGCGTGCTGCGTTTAGATCATCACGCCTCCGTTTGGAAGGCGCAAAGCCGTGCATGCCTCGGCAAATTTTGCCGCGAGCCCGGCATATCTGGCCTTGGCTAGGCCTCGCCCGTCTCCATAAGTATTTGAAACGATTAATCTAATTGAATGGCACGCGGCTTGCTGCACGTTGTCCGGCTATGCGGCTGCCTGATGTCGTTGCGCTCATTGAGCCGCCGTCGCGTTGAGATCGAGTTGGAGAAAAGTCATGGGTATCTTCGATGCTTTGACCACCGCAGTGGCTGGTCTTCAGGCACAGTCGTTCGCGCTGCAGAACATTTCCGGCAACATCGCCAACTCCCAGACCACCGGATACAAAGAAACCAACACCGCCTTTCAGGATCTGGTCAATCAAGCCGCGATCAACTTGCAGACGCCCGACGGCGTCACCGCAAGCTCCGTCGCCACCAATACGGTGCAGGGCTCAATCACCAGCACCTCGGTCGCGACCGACATGGCCATCAATGGCGATGGCTTTTTCGTCGTCTCCAAGCCGACGGGCTTTGTCGATAATCAGCCGACCTTCTCCGGCATCGACGACTATACGCGTGCCGGCGACTTCACCATGAACGCCAATGGCAATCTGGTGAACAGTGCTGGCTATTACTTGATGGGCATTCCGGTTGATCCGACCACCGGCAATCCCTTGGGCAGCGTGCCTGAGGTCTTGCAATTCAACAACAATTTCATTCCGGCGGTGGCGACGACATCCGTCAACTATCAGGCCAACCTGCCGGCGACGCCCAAGTCGGGCCTTATCAACCCGAATAACTTTGAGGCCAATCCGTTGGCCGGCGCGCCCGTCGCCGCGCAGATCACCGGCAGCGGGGCAACCCTCAAACCGGACGCTGCAGCCATGGGCACCGGCACAGCGAGCGGCCTTACAGGCGCTACGACGCTGGCTAGTCTCGGCCTCAGTGTGAACGATATTATTTCGGTCAGCGACGGCACCAATACGACGCATTACACTGTGGGCGCCGGTGACACGATCAACACTCTGATGACCGCGATCAACGGCGGCACGGCGGCCGTCACAGCGTCGCTCTCGGGCGGCAACCTCGTTCTCACCGGCAATAACGATCTCGCCAGCGTCACGGTGTCCGGAACCAGCAACGACGCCTCCGATCTCGGCTTCGGCGCCGGAAATAATTCGTTTTCACCGACCAATCTGCTCAGCCAGAGCGCGGTGGCGCAGGGGCAGACTTTCGCCGTCGACGTCATACCCTCCGGCAGCACCGTCGGCACGACGGAAACGCTCACCTTCGGCACCGGCGCCGGTCAGGTCGCCACGCTGGCCCAATTGCAAACCCAGCTGGTGGGCCTAGGCACCACCAGCGGACTCTTCAGCGCGACGGTGGATACGGCCAACGGCGATGTTTCGTTGACGGCGACCAACCCCAACGACAGCATCCAGCTCGTCGGTACCGCCGCAGCCACCAAATTCGGTATTGAGAATCTCACCGCGCTGCCGGCGAGCGGCACCGTGGCCGGCGCCGACAACTCCACGTTCGACTCTGAATCGGTCGACGGCGGCTCCATCACTGCCTATGATTCAGTCGGCAATCCGGTCAATGTGCAGTTCCGCTGGGCGCAAGTGACGAGCTCGTCGAGCGGCAGCACGTGGCAATTGTTCTATCAAAACGATTCCTCGGCGACCGGCAGCACTCCGTCCTGGACCAATGTCGGGACCACGTTCACGTTCAACGCCAACGGCGAAATGTCGCCGCAGATCACGAGCTTGACGATACCTGGCCTGACCGTGAACAGCGACGATCTCGGCAACGTTCAGCTGCAGATCGGCACCGACGGTTTGACGCAGTTCGCCAGCACCAGCGGCACGGTGCAGGTCAATAATCTGCAGCAGAACGGATATGCGGCGGGCTCGCTGCAATCGGTCTCGGTCGACAGCCAGAACCGCGTGGTCGGCAATTTCACCAACGGTCAGACCATTCCGCTTGCCGAGGTCACCTTGGCGTCGTTCAACGGCACCGACTCCCTGCAGGCGCTCAATGGCGGCGCCTATGCCGCGACGCCGGAATCCGGCCCGCCGAACTACTCGGCGACCGGCAGCATCGAGGGCAGTTCACTGGAAGCCTCGAACGTCGACATCGCCACCCAGTTCAGCCAGCTCATCGTGGCGCAGCAGGCTTATTCGGCGAATGCTCGCGTCATGACGACCGCCAACCAGATGATTCAGAGCCTGCTCACGGTCATCCAATAGCGATGCGGCTGTCGCCTCAGCGGCAAGCCGCATGATCGGCCGCAACTTATGGCGCTAATCGATGGGCATTAATCAGGCGCTGTCCGCCGCATTGTCCGGCATCGCGGTCACCCAGCAGGCCATTTCGGTCATTGCTGGCAATGTCTCCAATGCCAATACGGCCGGCTATGTCGACGAGAGCGTCAATCAGTCCGAACTCGGTACCGCCGGCAAGTCGGGGAGCAGTGTTGAGAGCGACGGCATCAACCGCAATCTCAATACCCTGCTGCAGAACCAGTTGTGGACCGAAACGTCGGGCGGCTCTTACGCCGACACGGTGGCGCAATTCTATCAGCAGCTTCAGGATGTTTACGGCACGCCCGGATCGACGACATCGTTCGACGCGATGTTCAATAATTTCACGACCGCGCTGCAGTCGCTGTCGACGGGCCCGAGCTCGTATTCCAGTCAGTCCGAAGTCTTGAGCGCGGCGCAGTCGCTGGCGCAAAATCTCAATTCCATGACGACCAGCGTCCAGGAGCTGCGCACGCAGACGGAAGCCGGGATCGCCACCGACGTGCAGAGCGCCAACGGTTTGCTGCAGAATATCGCGCAGATCAACACCAAGCTCGAAGGCACTGGTTCCAATCCCGACAGCACGGCGGCGGCGCTCGAGGATCAGCGCGACCAGGACATCACGCAGCTCAGTCAGCTGATGAATGTCAACGTGATGCCGGGTTCCAATAATCAGATCGCGGTCTATACCGGGACCGGTCTGCAGCTGGTGAACGCGGGCCAAGTCTCGCAGCTGACGTTCGGCAATGCGGGCACGCTGTCGGCAACGTCGCTGTGGAGCGCCGATCCGAGTCAGGACGGCGCCGGCACCATCACGCTCACAGCGCCCGGCGGCGCCACCACCGATTTGATTTCAGACGGCGCCTTTCAATCGGGCCAGATCGGCGCCTATCTGCAGATGCGCGACACTATTCTGCCGCAAGCGCAGGCGCAGCTCGACGATTTCGCCAACCAGATGTCGCAGGCCTTGTCGAACCAGACCGTCAATGGAACGGCGGCGACCTCCGGCGGCCTGAACGGTTTTAACGTCGACGTCGGCAGCCTGTCGCCGGGCAATACGGCCCAGTTCACCTATACCGACAGCGGCAATGTGCAGCACACGATCACGGTGGTCGATACGCCGCCGGGGACTTCGCTGCCGCAGCAGGCATCGGCGTCAAATCCCAACAACACGACAATCGGTATCGATTTCTCCGCCGGCATAAGCTCGGTCGTCTCACAGCTCAATCTGGCGTTCGGTTCGAACCTGCAATTCTCCAATCCGTCTGGCACGTTATTGCAGGTTGTCAATGCCAATGGCAGCGGCAATGTCGTCAATTCAATGTCGGCGACGTCGACAGTCACGTCGCTGACCAGCGGCAGCCCGTCCGTGCAATTGTTCGTCGACGGCACCCAGCCGATTACCGGCGCTTTGACGTCGACCGGCGGCACGCAAACGACGGGGCTCGCCGGCCGTATCAGCGTGAATACGGCGCTCCTCAATTCGCCCGGCAACCTGGTCGCTTACGCTGCGAATACCACCGCCGGCGACGCGACCCGGCCGAGTTTCCTGCTGAACCAGATGACGACGGCGTCGCTTACTTATGCCGCGAGCACGGGGATCGGCACGGCGCAGGCACCGTATAGCGGCACGCTGTCCCAGTATCTCAGCCAGGTCGTCAGCGTCCAATCGCAGGCGGCGAATGCCGCAACCAATCTGCAGCAGGGCCAGGACACGGTTCTGACCGCGCTGCAGCAGCGATTCAACAGCCAATCCGGCGTCAATATCGACACCGAAATGTCGAATCTCATCGCCCTGCAGAACGCCTACTCCGCCAATGCGCGGGTGATGTCCACCATCCAAAGTATGATGCAAACGTTGCTGCAAATAGGCGGCGGATAGTAGGTTCAACATGAGTATTACCGGACCAGGCTCAGTGACTGCAGCCACAGTCGTAGCGCAGACCAACATGATGACCGAGCTCAATTCGCTCGCTCAGGAGCTCGGCACCGGCCAGGCGGCGCAAACCTATTCCGGACTGCAATCGCAGGCCGGCATGGTGCTGTCGTTGAATGGGCAGCTCGCGGCGATCAACGGCTATAGCAACACGGCCTCGACCGTGAACACGACGCTGGATATTGCGCAATCGTCGCTGACCGAGCTCGGCACGCTCTCGACGACGGTCCAGCAGGAGGTCACCGATCAGCCGTCGTTCAATCTCGACAGCAATGGCCAGACCACGGTCCAGGTCGCCGCCGCCAGTCAGCTCGACGAGATGCTCTCGTTGCTCAATACCCAGGTCGGCACCAATTACATCTTCTCAGGCAGCGCGTTGAACCAGCCTGCCGTGGCCAGCACCAGCGACATTATCAACGGCACCGGCGCGCAGGCGGGGCTGACGCAGATCATCAACGAGCGCCAGCAGGCCGATCTCGGCGCCACCGGCATGGGCCGGCTCAGCGTGTCGACATCAGGGAGCACGGTGACGCTGAACCAGGACGGCACGCCGTTCGGATTTCAGCTGACCGGCGTTACGTCCGGCTTGAACGGCGCGACGGTCACCGGGCCGTCCGGCTCACCGCCGACCATTTCGATGGCGCTCGGCTCGAATCCGAACGACGGCGATACGATCTCGTTCCAGCTCACGCTGCCTGATGGTTCGACCCAGACCATCGCGCTGCAGGCGACATCGTCCGCCACGCCGGGAAACGGCCAGTTCAGCATCGGTGCAACGCAGTCGGCCACCGCAACCAATCTGCAGAATGCGCTCACCAGCGCCATCACCAATCTGGCGCAGACTACGCTGCCGGCCGCCTCGGCAATGGAAGCGGGCAATAATTTCTTCTCGGACCCGCCACAGATCGTCGTTCCGGGCGCGGGCAACAATTATGCGACAGCTACATCTTTAACCAACGGCACCGCGGCCAATACCGTGATCTGGTATACGGGTGAAGACAGCGCGACGCCGGCGCGGCAGACCCAGTCCGCGGTGGTCGCTCCGTCAACGACCATCGATTACGGCATGCGCGCCAACGAAACGGCGATCACCAACCTGATCAAGAATACCGCGGTTCTCGCCGCGACAAGCTATTTGCCGACCAATTCCAATGCGCAAGCGACTTATCAGGCGCTGTCGCAAAAGCTTGAGGGCAATCTCAGTCCGCCGTCGGGCACGCAGACGATCGCCGATATCGAATCCGATATCGCCAATGCACAGACCACGGTGACCAATGCCACGAAGCTCAATACGCAGACCCAGACCACGCTGAGTGACATTCTGAACAACGTCGACGGTGTCAATCAGACTCAGGTCGGCGAGCAGATCCTGACACTGCAGAACAGCCTGTCGGCTTCGATGTCGGTCACCGCGCGGCTCGCGCAGCTGAGCTTGGTCAATTACCTCGCGCCGGTTTCCGGATAGGCTAACGCTCAGTAAGGTGACGAATTGCGCGACGATACGGTGCGCGTTCGTTATGCGCCGTTGTCGGTCCGCACGAAGATCGAGTCGGCGGCGCAGGTCGCGTTGCGGCCGAAATTGTCGGTGAGCCGTGTATCGACAAGATAGCTGCCGGGATGGTCGGCAAGGAATGTGCGAAGCGCCTCGCGCTTGACGTCGCTGTCCTCGACCACGAGATAGTCGCCCGGCCTCAGATACGGGTGCATGTGCGCGATCACCGCCGCCACATTATGGTGCGCGTCCTCGACCACGAGCCAGGGGTGCGGCGCCGATTGCAGCAATTCGGCCGCAAACAAAGTCTGCGGCGACGCGCAATCGCCCTGATAGAAGCTGACATGCGGATATTCCGTCTCGACCTTGACCCGGTCGACCGAATGGACATGGCCGTCGACGCTGTTCATCGCCAGATGATCGGCGAACCACGCCGCGCTCGCGCCGAGGCCCGAGCCGATTTCGAATATTGTGAGCGGGCGGAGCTCCGCGATCAGCATCGGATACATGGCGAAATCGAAGACGTTCTTCATCAGCGGCACGCCGCGCCAGCGCATCAGCGAAGGCGCGCCCTGGCAGGTGAGCAGCACATCAGCGCCGAATTCGGTGCCAAATCGCGGGTGATAATGCGTGCCTGACTGCTCGCGCCGGGCGAACGCGACAAAGCGGCCCTGCCGGTAGCGGTCGAGAAACAGCCGCAGCCGTTGCAAATCCCAGAGCAGGCCCTGGAAACGCGCGGGCTCGCGCGCGGCATTTTCGCGGACGCTGTCCTCCCAGGCCTGCGCCGGGTCGAAACTGACGAGCTGGGTGAGCACGCGGGTGAACCAGCTATCGAAAATGCTGTGCAGGCCGTGCTGCTCCCGCGCGACCTTGGCCCGCATTTCGCCGGTGAATTGCAGCGCGGCGGCTTTCAGCTCGTCGCCGGAGATCAGATCGACCGCGTCCGTCATGACGCCGCCGACCCTAGAAAGTCATGGTAAACAAAATGCTTACGAAGCGCCGCGGCAAACGAACCGTTAACCATAGCGATCTACGTTGGTTTTCAACGATTTGGGGCCAGGTCTGGGCGATTTTTGAGGGGCGATATGTGCGGCATTGCGGTGGCCATCGATTGGGATGGCGCTGAAACGGCGGTCGAGCGTCTGATCGCGGGGCTGCTGCATCGTGGCGACGTCACCGATCCCCTGATCACCATCGGCCCGAACACCGCCGTGTGTACGCGCCGCCTGCGCATCGTCGATGCGCAGAACGGCAGGCAGCCGAAGGCGTCTTTCGACGACCGCTTCCTCGTCGCCTTCAACGGCGAAATCTACAATCACGTCGAACTGCGCCGTGAGCTCGAGGCGCGCGGCATTAAATTTCGCAGCGGTTGCGACACCGAAGTGGTGGCCAATGTGCTGCGGGTTTTCGGCCCGGCCGGGATCAAGCGGCTTTCCGGCATGTTTGCCTTTGTCGCGATCGACGTCGTGACTGGCGAATTCCTCGCCGCGCGCGACCCGTTCGGCGTCAAGCCGCTCTATGTGATCGAAGCGCCCAGGAATCAGCCGCGCAAGGGCTTCTTGTTCTGCTCGGAAATCAAGCCGCTGTTGCAGACGACCGAAGGCGGCGACGTCATGTTGCTGCCGCCGGGCTATGTGCTGTCGCACGATTTTTGCGGGCGCTACTACAATCTGCCGTCGCCGGCATTGACGAGTGCCGCCTCGCCGCAGGATCTGGATCGCATCCTGGCCGAAGCCGTGCGCGTTCGCGTGCCGCCCGATCTGCCGGCCGCAGCGCTGTTCAGCGGCGGCATCGACTCGACCCTCGTCATGCATTACGCCCGGCGCTTCCGCCCTGATATGCCCGGCTATATCGCCGTCGGCCGCGGCTCTCCCGATTATCTTTTCGCCCGGCACTATGCCGAGGAAACCGGTCTCGATCTGCGCGAGGTCGCGATCGAAACGCATGACGCAAAGACGCTGCCGCTGATCGCCACAGTGGTCGAGACCGTGGAGACTTTCGAGCCGGCGGTGGTTCGGTCGAGCATCCATACTTATCTGCTGTCGCAGCGCATTCATCAGGACGGCTTCCGCGTCGCCTTGTGCGGGGAGGGCGCCGACGAATTGTTTGTGGGCTACTCGCCGCTCGAACTTGCGTTCTCGCAGCCGAACGGTCTGGGCCGTAATCTGCAGGCGCAGTGTCTGGGCATGATGCATCGCGCCAACTTGCAGCGGGTCGACCGCTGCGCGATGCATTTCCAGCTCGAAATCCGCGAGCCGTTTCTGGACCAGGCCATCGTCAACTATGCGGCAGGCCTTGATAAATCGGCTCTGGTGAAGCGGTCGGGCAATGCGGCCCCGGTTGGCAAGGCGCCGTTGCGGGCGCTCTACGACCTTTATCCTTCGCAGCTGCCGATCAGCATCAGAGACCGCGACAAGATGCTCTTCAACGAAGGCGCCGACGGTGACGTGGAAGGATCGGGCTGGCTCGATCTGTTCGAACAAGCGCTGTCGGACGCCGATTTCCGCGACGGCCAGCGCCAATTCGCGGCCTTCGGCATCGCCACCAAGGAAGAGCTGTTCTATATCCGCGCGCTCGCCGCCAGGATGGACGTGAACCGCATTCCGCATCTGCGCGGCCGGCTCCGCCTGGATATGCCGCGCGCCGCCTGAATGTCAGCGACGCTCAGCCCGATACAGGGTAGCGGCGTAACCGCGGCCCGAAGACAAGATGCAAAATCCGGATTGGCTGTGGCGTCGACCAGGCGGCGTATTTAGTTCTTTTCGCGCAAGCCGGCGGCAAGGCCGCGATTGATCTTGATGATCGATTTGAGATGCTGCGGCTTCGGCTTCGTCATCATCGAGAATGTCTCGGCCATGACGTAAACGCCAAGCCGGCGAATATTCTCGCGCGTCTCCTTCGGCAATTTGTTGCCGTCGCGTGTCACCGCGTCGACAAAGATTGTCCAAAGCCGGCGATTGTAGAGCAGTGCTTCTTCGAGACCCTGCGGTTTGTCGGACCAGGAATCGTGAACGGCCTGCAATTTGGCAGCGGCCTGCAACAGCAAATTCGCCTCGAGCGCGCGCGGGGACGCCGTTTCCACCGTGGTCTTCGCATAGGCGGCTCTGGCGGCGTGATGCATCTTGAGATGTTC
>DATHPQ010000208.1:0-12511 GCA_035483735.1 Xanthobacteraceae bacterium
TTATATTGCGATCGGCCCGACGTTTTCCGGGAACTTGAAATGGGCCTTGCGATCATGCCACCGCGGGCTTAGGCATTTGACGCATGAAGGCTGCTCTTCTTCCTGACCGCGGTGTGGTCAAAGTCGCCGGCGACAATGCGCGGAATTTTCTCCACGGCCTCGTCACCGCGGATATCCTCAAGCTCAGGCCGGGGACGGCGGTTTTCGCCGCCTTGCTGACGCCCCAGGGCAAGATCATTGCCGATTTCATCGTTGCGCAAGCACCGAGCGCCCAAAACAGCACCGGTGACAGCACCGGCGGCAGCGCCGGTGACGGCGGCTTTTTTCTCGACATTCCGCGCGTGCTCGGCACGGCGCTGGTCGAGCGGCTCAATCTCTACAAATTGCGCGCCAAGGTTCTCATCGAGGATCTGTCGGCAACGCTCGGCGTGCTCGCCGTGTGGGATGGGAAACCGGATGGAAATTGGGACGGCACCGGCACGACAACGCCTGGTCTTTGCTACGCCGATCCGCGGCTGCCGGCACTCGGGCTGCGCGCAATAATTCGGGCCGACGGCGCCGGCGAGGCTGTGGCTGCGCTTGGCGCCACGATTGTCGACGCCGGCAATTACGAAGCGCATCGGATCGCGCTGGGCATCCCGCGTGGCGGCGCCGATTTCGCTTATAGCGACGCCTTTCCGCATGAGACCGACATGGACCAGCTCGGTGGCATCGATTTCCAGAAGGGCTGCTTTATCGGCCAGGAGGTGGTGTCGCGGATGCAGCATCGCGGCACTGCGCGCACCCGCGCCGTGCCGGTGCGGTATAAAGGCACCCCTCCTGATGTCGGTACAGCAATCACGGCCGGCGGCCGGCAGATCGGGGCGCTAGGCTCGACGAGCGACGGGCACGGTATCGCGCTGCTGCGCCTCGACCGGGTGGACGAAGCGCTGGCGGACGGCGACACGCTGACGGCGGGCGCCGTGCCGATCGAACTCGTCAAGCCGGACTGGGCGCGATTTCCCTTTCCCGGTGAACAAGAGAAAGCCGCCGAATGACTGATCCTGGTCTCAAGCGCTGCCCATGGCCGGGCGAAGATGCGCTCTACATCGCCTATCACGACGAGGAATGGGGCGTGCCGGAATACGACGATCGCGCGCTGTTTGAGAAGCTCGTGCTCGACGGCTTTCAGGCCGGCTTGTCGTGGATCACGATCTTGCGCAAGCGCGAAAACTTTCGCAGCGCCTTCGATGGCTTTGTGCCGGAGAAAATCGCGCATTATCGGCCGGCCAAGCTCGAACGGCTGATGCAAGACGCCGGCATCGTCCGCAATCGCGCCAAGATCGAGGGCGCGGTGCGTTCGGCGCGCGCGTGGCTCGAAATCATGGATAAAGGTCCCGGCTTTTCCAAGTATCTGTGGGATTTCGTCGATGGCCGGCCGAAGGTGAACCACTTCAAGAGCAGAGGTCAGGTGCCGGCCGAGACCAAAGTCTCGCAAGCCGTGTCGAAGGATCTGGCGCAGCGCGGCTTCAAGTTCTGCGGTCCGACCATCGTCTATGCGTTCATGCAGGCGGTCGGCATGGTCAATGACCATCTCGTCGCCTGCTATCGCCATGAGGCCTGCGCCAAGATGGGGCAAAAGCTGGGGCAAAAGCTCGGACAAAAGGTCCGTGGCTGAGAAGGCGGCGCTCACTCACGCGGCGCGGCCGGCAAAGCCGCGATCGGCGTCCGGGGCCCGCGGATCGGCGCCGGGAGCGCGCGCTTGGCAGCGCATGCTGTCGGGACGGCGGCTTGATTTGCTCGACCCCTCCCCGCTCGACATCGAGGTCGAGGACATCGCGCATGGGCTGGCGCGCGTGGCGCGCTGGAATGGACAAACGCGCGGCGCGCATATTTTTTCGGTCGCGCAGCATTGCCTCTTGGTCGAGGCTTTGGCGCGGGCGCGGGTGCCGCGGCTTGATAACAATCGCCGCCTTACGATCCTGCTGCACGACGCGGCCGAATATGTCATCGGCGACATGATCTCGCCGTTCAAGGCGGTGATCGGCGATGCGTACAAGGTGACGGAACGCCGCCTGCTCACCGCCATCCATTTGCGGTTCGGGCTGCCGGCAAAAACGCCACCCGAAATCGAGGCGCTGACCAAGGCCGCGGACCGGCAGGCAGCTTATCTCGAAGCGACGCGGCTTGCCGGCTTCGACGCGGCCGAGGCGCGGAAATTCTTCGGCCGACCGCCGGTATTTTCGGCGGCCATGGAGCGCGATTACCTGAAGCCTTGGCCCGCGGAAACCGCGGAAGCCCGCTATGCCGAGCGGCTCAATAAGCTGATCGGGTAAGTCATACTTGCGCCGCCCGCGATTTCCATTATCCCGTCCGCTTCGGGCGCTGCGGGGCCGCCTCTAGACGACGAAGGAACAAGAAGAAACCATGATCCACGTCTGCTCGCTTTCGCGCCTGCAACAAACCGTCGAAGATACCGGCGCGCGCCATGTGGTGTCGCTGATCGGCGATGAGGCACGCCTGCAACGGCCGGCAAGCGTAGCGCCGGAACATCATCTTTGGCTCTGCCTGCACGACATTTCCGCCCCACTCGAGGGCTACATCATGCCGGGCGAGCAGCATGTCGCGACGCTTTTGGATTTCGTGCGCGGCTGGGACCGCAAAGCGCCACTCGTGGTGCATTGTTACATGGGCATCAGCCGTTCCACGGCGAGCGCCTTTGCCAGCGTCTGCGCGCTCAATCCGCATCGCGACGAAACCAGCATCGCGCAGGCGCTGCGCCGCGCGTCGCCGACGGCAACGCCGAATATCCGTATCGTCTCGCTGGCCGACAAATTGCTCGGCCGCCAGGGGCGCATGATCGCGGCGATCGAGAATATTGGCCGCGGCATCATGACCACGGAAGCCGAGCCATTCCAGCTCGACCTCGAATAAGCAAGGCGCAGTTACGGATGACCACAGGCAAGAGCTGAGGCTTTCACCTGTCACGACCGCCGCATAAACTCCCCGTACCGATTTGACACCGGGGGTTCGATGGTCGGGTTCATCGTCCTACTTGTAGTCTTGCTGCTGGCTACTCCAGTTCTCGCCATTATTGCGCTGGTCAGCACGTCCGGGATTAGAGACAGCCTGCGCCGTCTGGAATTGAGAATTGCGTCGCTGGAGAACAGGCCGGCGGCACCGTCGCCACGGCCTTCGCCCGAACCGGAAAAAGCGCAACCAGCCGCGCCGGCTCCGGCGCCCAGCATTACGACGGAGCCCGTGCCTCCGCCCCCTTCGCCGTCACCGCAGCCCGCTGCCGCGTCGGTGCCAAGCTCGCTTTCACCGGGCTCGATAGCGCGGCCGGTGACGGAGCCGACACGGGACATCGGCTTTGAGGAGCGCTTCGGAACACGCTGGGTGGTGTGGGTCGGCGGCATTGCGCTCGCGCTCGGCGGCATCTTTCTGGTGCGCTACACGATCGAACAGGGCCTCATCGGCCCGCGCGTGCGTATCGCGCTCGGCGCGTTGCTGGCGCTCTTGCTGATCGCTGCCGGCGAGTGGCAGCGGCGCAGCGAAAAGGTTCTGGCGCTGCCGAGCCTGCCGGGAGCGAATATTCCGGCCATTCTCACAGCGGCCGGTACGACAGTGGCCTATGCGACGGTCTATGCGGCCTATGCGCTCTATGGTTTCCTGCCGCCGCCGATCGCATTTCTGCTTCTCGGCGCGGTCGCCCTGCTCTGCTTGGCCGCGGCCCTGTTGCACGGCCCGGCACTTGCCGGTCTCGGCATGATCGGCGCCTATCTCGCGCCGGCGCTGGTCGCATCCACCGAGCCGGATTACTGGTCGCTTTATATCTACGTTGCCGTCGTCAATGCGGCGGCTTTCGCGCTGGCGCGCTACCGGCTGTGGCGCATGCTGGCGCTGACCGCGCTGGTGCTCGGTGCGTTATGGGTGCTCGCTGGAACCAATCCCGATCTCGCCACCGTCACGGCGCTCGGCGCGCATGTGTTCCATGCGATGACTGGTTTCGCGCTGGTGACGACGTTCCTCGTCTGCGACTTGATCTACGGTCCGCCATCAAATCCGAACGAGATCGACCACGTCTCGGGCATCGCGTTGTCAGTTTATCTGCTCGCTGCCTTGATTCTCGTACTGGTAAGCCGGCACGACCCGCTCGCGCTCACCGCTTTTGCCATTCTCACCATCGCCGCCGTCGGTATCGCCTGGCGCACGGAGGCCGCAATTGACGCCGTACCGGTAACGGCGCTTTTCGCTGTCGCCGTCATGGCGCATTGGGCCGTGCACATAAAACCCGACGCGCTCTTGGCGCCGTCCGGCCCGACGTCGCCGGCGATCCCGGAGCCCGGATCCTTCGACTATGGCTCGCACTTCGCGCTCGCCGCTTTGTGGGCGGCGTTGTTTGGAGGTGCCGGATTTTTAGCCCAAGGCCGTTCCGAGCGCGCCTTAGTTCCGATGTTGTGGGCCGCATCCGGCGTGGCTCTTCCGCTCGCGATGCTCATCGCGCTCTACTATCGGATCGCTGAGCTTGACCGGTCGCTGCCGTTTGCAGGCCTCGCGCTGCTTCTTGCCGCGCTCTATGGGCTTGCCACCGAAACGTTGGCGCGGCGCGAGCAACGCCCGGGCCTCATTCCAGGCCTCTTAGCGTCGGGCGCGATGTTTGCGACCGGCACGCTTGCGGCACTCGCGCTCGCGCTGACTTTCGCGCTGGAAAAAGGCTGGCTCACCGTGGGCCTCGCCTTGATGGTACCGGGTGCGGCCTGGGTCGCCGGGGAACGGCCTTTGCCGTGGCTGCGCTGGGTCGCCGCCATCATGGTCGGCGTCGTTGTCTCACGCATTGGCTATGACCCGCGTATCGTCGGCGACGATTTGGGAACGACGCCGATCTTCAATTGGCTGCTTTACGGCTACGGCATCCCGGCCGCGGCGTTCTGGCTCGGCGGCTGGCTTATGCGCAAACGCGCCGATGACCTGCCGACGCATATCGTCGACGCCGGCGCCATCCTTTTTACGGTGCTGCTCGTGGTGATGGAAATCCGTCACTACGTGACGGGCGGCAACATCTATGCGCCGATGCACGGTCCCACCGAAATCATTCTCTACACCAATGTGGGGTTGGCCATGACCATCGGCCTCGAACACATCCGCGCGCGCACCGGCAGCTTCATTCACAATGCCGGCGCCCTGATCGTCGCGGCGCTCACGGCTGCCGCCGTGCTCGCGGATCTGATCGTCGGCTCAAGCCTGCAGTTTCGCTCCGAGCCGCTCCCGGGCGGCGCATTCTTCAATGAGATCCTGCTCGGCTTCGGCCTGCCGGCGGTGCTGGCCGTCGCACTGGCGCTGATCGCGCGCGCGACACGGCCGATGCCCTATCGCACATTCGCCGCGATCGCGGCCGTTCTGCTTGCTTTGTTCTATCTGACTCTGCAAACGCGGCGGCTGTTTCATGGTCCCGTCTTGGCGGGGCCGACCAGCGACGCCGAACAATATGCCTATTCGACGGTATGGCTCGCCTACGGCATTGCGCTGTTGGCAGCCGGCTTCGTGCTGCGGTCGCCGCCGGCGCGCTATCTCGCGCTCGGCGTCATCATGCTGACCATCGCCAAGGTGTTTCTATTCGACACCGCCAATATCGCCGGTATCTACCGTGCGCTGTCCGTGATCGGGCTCGGCGTGGTGCTGCTTGGTATCGGCTGGCTCTACCAGCGCGTGCTCTATCCGCAAACGGCGGAACGCAGCGGGGGCGGGTGATCCCGCCTTCGTCCATCCGGCGAAGAAAATCTTACGCGACGCCGTCTACTGGTCGAGCGACGGACGCAACGACGGCCGCGTGTTCGTGACCGGCGTTGCCGCCGGCGTTTCGACAGGGCCGCTGATCAGCTGCGAGCGCGGATTACGCTGGTAGAAATCGCAATAGGCAAAGCCCATTCCATAGACCGAGCCGCGGAAGCTTCGATAGTCGATCTTCTGCACGCGGAAGCATGGCGAGATGGGCAGGCCCGAGAGGTGCGCGCAGACCGAGCTGTTGTCGACATGGATCGTGCCGGCAGGGAGCGCCGCAAAGCGCATCTCGCCTGTGCCGTGCATCTTGATGGTGCCGACAACCGATCCGTCCGGGAAAATGCGACCCTGACCGACGGTGCCTTCGAAGCAGGTATAGGAGAACAGCTTGCCGACCACGAATGCACGAGCCTGTTCGGGGCTCAGTTCTTCTGCGGTGGCCAATCCGGCGCCGAACAGACCGGCGCCCAAAACGCACGCACTGACAACGGCTACGCGGACTGACATCGACGACCCCACCCTCGACGCTCTGCTACTACGCACTGCGGCACTACGGACTCTGGCACTATCTACAGCGGACCTATGAACTGCCTTGCCGGGCAGTTGAGCCATATTAACAAAACTTCTTAACCGACCCCTTACCATAGCGCCCTCGCAGTGTGGCGAAATTTGGTAGCGAAATCTTGACCCGCTTACCCTATTTTTACCACGATCCTTCCGCGGACCTTGCCTTCAACGATACGGCCACCCGCCGCAATGACGTCGGCGAGCCCGATTTCGCTCACAATGGCGGCGATTTTCGACCTGTCGAGATCCGTCTCCAGGCGCTGCCAAGCCTTTTGGCGTAACGGCAACGGACACATGACGGAGTCGATGCCAAGGAGCGAGACGCCGCGAAGAATGAACGGCGCCACCGAGGTCGGCAAGTCCATTCCGCCGGCCAGTCCACAAGCCGCGACCGCACCGCCATACCGCGTCATCGAAAGTACATTGGCGAGCGTGGTCGAGCCCACCGCATCGATGCCGGCGGCCCAGCGTTCCTTGCCCAGCGGGCGCGCCGGCCCGGTCAGTTCCTTGCGCTCGACGATCTCGGTGGCGCCAAGGCCTTTGAGATAGTCGGCCTCTTCCGGCCGGCCGGTTGACGCCGCGATCGTATAACCAAGCTTGGCCAATAGCGCGACGGCGACCGAACCGACACCGCCGGCGGCGCCGGTTACGATCACCGGACCGCGTGCGGGATTAAGGCCGGCATGCTCCAGCGCCAGGACCGAGAGCATCGCGGTATAGCCGGCCGTGCCGATCGCCATGGCGTCGCGCGGAGTCATGCTCTTGGGCAAGCGGACGAGCCAATCGCCTTTGACGCGCGCCTTCTCGGCATAGGCCCCGAGATGCGTCTCCCCGAGGCCCCAGCCATTGAGAATGACCCGGTCGCCGGCGTTCCAAGCGGGATGCGAAGACGCTTCCACAACGCCGGCGAAATCGACGCCAGCGATCATCGGGAAGCGCCGCACCACCGGCGCCTTGCCGG
This sequence comes from Xanthobacteraceae bacterium, assembly GCA_035483735.1. Classification (GTDB taxonomy): domain Bacteria; phylum Pseudomonadota; class Alphaproteobacteria; order Rhizobiales; family Xanthobacteraceae; genus BOG-931. Next base: position 7,289 of record DATHPQ010000208.1, read on the forward strand.
TGACGGCGAGGCCGTCTTTGTAATTCAGCGTCGAATATTCGATGCGGACGGTGACGTCGCCGTCCATCAAATCTTTCTCGTCGAAATCGGTGAGCGCGACCGTCTGGCCGGCTTCCGTTTTGTCGATGACGACGGCTTTGAAAGTGGACATAGCTATAACCTCATGTGCAGCAGGTTATAGCGTCGGCACGGCGGCGACTCTAGACCTTGATCCAATTCGATCGGATCGGATCAAGGTCTAGAATCTTTCATTTTGAGCATGATCTTTTTCCGAAAACCGGTTTCCACTTTTCGGGATCATGCTCTAAGCCGCCGCCATCGCCATGCGCGCCACGGGCTTTTCCACGATCGGCAGGTTGATCAGCCCCGACAGCACGCCGAACAGGATCGCGAGATACCACACCATGTCATAGGAACCGGTGCGGTCGAAGACGATGCCGCCAAGCCACACGCCAAGAAAGCCGCCGACTTGATGGCTGAAGAAAGCGAAGCCGGCGAGCGTCGCCAGCCAGCGGGTGCCGAACATCACCGCGATAATGCCGTTGGTCGGCGGCACGGTCGACAGCCAGGTGAAGCCCATGACCGCGCCGAAGCTGAGGCATGTCACCGTCGAGACCGGAAATGAAATGAATGCAAGGATCGCCGCGGCGCGCGTGAAATAGAGCGCCGAGAGGATGTAGCGCTTCGGGACACGGTTGCCGAGCCAACCGGTCGAAACCGAGCCGATGATGTTGCACAGGCCGATCACCGCGATGGTCCAGCCGCCGATTTCCGCCGACAAGCCGCGATCGACCAGATAAGGCGGCAGATGCACGGTGATGAACTGCAGCTGGAAGCCGCAGGTGAAGAAACCGAGCACGAGCAGCACGTAGGAGCGGTGGGCAAAGGCCTCGCGCAAGGCGTGGGTCAGCGACTGCGATTCCGCGCGATGCCCCGGTTGTGAGGGCGGGGTCGCCAAAGCAAACGACAACGGCAGCACCGCGAGCAGGCTTGCGGCGAAGATCAACAGCGTCTGCTGCCAGCCGAACGCATCCATCAGCGCGACGGCGACCGGCGAATAAAGAAACTGGCCGAACGAACCGGCCGCGGTGCCGAAACCGAAGGCGAGCGAACGCGAGCGCGGCGGCACGATCTTGCCGAGCGCGGCCAGCACGACGGGAAAAGAGCAGCCAGCCAGGCCGAAGCCGATCAATGTCGAGGACGCATCGAGCATCGGCGCGCTCGTCACATGCGCCATCAGCGCGAGACCCGCGGCATATAATAGAGCGCCGCCGCAGAGCACGCGCACCGTGCCGAAGCGGTCGGCGATGATGCCGCCGAGCGGCTGGCCGATGCCCCAGAGCAGATTCTGCCAAGCGAGCGCGAAGGCAAAAACGTCACGGCCCCAGTGATTGGCCGTCGACAGCGGTGTGAGGAAAAAGCCGAAGGTCGAACGCGGCCCAAACGCGATCAGCGCGATCAGGCTGCCGAAGCCGATGACCAGCGCCGGCGTGCGCCAGCTCTCTTGCACGCGCGGTTCGCGCGTCAATCCCGTAACGTCGTCCATATCGCCCCGGCTAACGCGAGAGTCAGAAAGCGGCGGAGGATAAAGCCTGCGTCCAAATCGCCCAAACGAAAATTGCGCTCTCATGAGCGTCCAGAGCATAGCAGATAGGCCTATTCGGCTTGCCATAACGGCCGCCGCTGACTATGCATTTTCCCTCCCTGCCACTGCTGATGTTGGTCCGATGCCGTCTCTCCTCCGCGCCGACGCCTTTCTCTCGCCGCTCGAAATCGACGCCGCGGTCACACGCGCGCTCGACGAGGACTTGGGCCGTGCCGGCGACATCACCTCGATCGCGACGGTGCCGGAGGACACCCAAGGCCGCGCGGTGCTGGCCGCGCGCAAATCGGGCGTCATCGCCGGCCTGCCGCTCGCCGAAGCCGCGTTTCGCCAATTGTCGCCGGATATCGCAATCACCGCGCATTTGCGCGACGGCATGGCGGTTCAGGCCGGCGCCAAGCTGATGACGATTTCCGGCGATGCGCGCGCCATTCTCGGCGCCGAGCGCGTGGCGCTGAATTACGTCGGCCACCTTTCCGGCATCGCCACCGCGACCGCGGAATTCGCCGGACGCATCGCGCATACCAAGGCGCGCGTCGTCTGCACGCGTAAGACAACGCCGGGCCTGCGCGCGCTCGAGAAATACGCGGTGCGCTGCGGCGGCGGCTTCAATCACCGTTTCGGCCTCGATGACGCCATCCTGATCAAGGACAACCACGTTGCGGTCGCCGGCGGCATCAAGCCGGTGCTGACGCGCGCGGCGCAGACCGCGGGCCATCTGGTCAAAATCGAGATCGAGGTCGACTCGCTCGATCAGTTGCAAGAGGTGCTCGATGCCCGCATCGCCGACGTGGTGATGATCGACAATTTCGATCTGGATTCGATGCGCAAGGCGGTCGCCATGGTCGCGGGCCGCCTGGTCATCGAGGCGTCCGGCGGCATCACGCTCGACAGCGCAGCGGCGATCGCGGAAACCGGCGTGGATTATCTGTCGTCCGGCGCGCTGACGCATTCGGTGCAGAATCTCGATGTCGGCTTGGACATCGAGATGTGACGCATCAAAGCTTCGCCGTCGACGCTGTGATGTCCGTATCCGCGGCCGGCGCCGCCGACGCTTCCGGACTCTTCACGCTCGCTTCCGCCGCCGCGGGGTTCGGCACCGGAATTTCCGACATCGCCTCGGGATCGGGCCGCAGGAAATCCGCCTTGCTCGCGGGATCGACATTCACGACACTCGCCGGCGCGTTCGGGCCCCAGACCGGCGCATCGTCGCCATCGCCCCAATTGCGCGGCCGATAGAAGGTGTGGACGCCCAATCTGTATAGCCGCGTCATCTCGTGCACCCAGCTCGGATGCACCCAATAGGCGTGGTAATGCGTGGCGTGACCGACTTCGGCGAGCCAGATCTTGCCGTCGAGTGTGTCACGGGCGATCTGCTTGGCCTGCTCCCACATATCCGGCTCGTCGATCTTGTTGAGGTCCTTGTTTTCGCAGGCGAAGGTGAATTGGCAAGCAAGATGGCGGTGCGAGTTCTGATAGACGACGCCGCAGACATCGTGCGGGTAATAGCCGGAGAACACGCGGTTCATCACCACCTGCGCCACGGCTTCCTGGCCTTTCATCACTTCGCCGCGCGCTTCGAAATAGATCGCGTCAGCGAGACACTTCTGCGCCTCGGCGCGCGGCGGACCGGCCAGGCCGAGGCGCTGAGCCGGACTTAGCACGCGACTCTCGTCCTTGCCGGTGACGGTCTCGTCGCCGCCGTAATCGTCGTTGTCCTCGAGCGACGACATTTTGATATTGGCCTCGGGCGGCGTCACCAGGATCGGCTCGGCGCCCGGCGCCCAGCTTTGCAGGCCCGCGGGCTCGCCCATAATGCTGTTGCCGAAATAGATCTGCGCGCTGCGATCGGCCGACGAGCCGTCGATGAAAGAGGCTTCGCCGAAATTCGTTTGCGCGACCGTCATCTCGCCGGATTGCGGAATCTCCGGCGGCTTGTCGGCGATTTCCATGGCGTCATCGCCACCGCTCGGTACATTGCTGCGGTCGGCGGAGAGCATGGAGCGCGGCGCAATCGTGTTACCGGCCTCATCCGCATGCAAGCCGGCTGGCCTCAGCACCGATGTCGCCGGATTCGCAGCCTCAGCCGCAGCCATACTGGCGGCCTGCGGCGCGGCAGCCGGATTGGCTGCATCCATCTGCATGGGCGCGGCGGCATCGGCCGCAGGGTTAGCTGCAGCATTGACCGGCGCCGCACTGACCGGCGGCGAGCTGTCTTCGGCATGCACATCAGATTTCGTCGGCTGTGGCGCCACGACGGGTTGCGTAACCGCGGGTGTTGCCGGCTGCGCCGCCGCCGCCGCACCGATCGGCTGCAATTGCGGCAGCGTCTTCGGATCGAGCGCAGCCGGCGCGGCGGGCGGCAGCCGGTCGCCTTTGTTCGAGCGATTGACGGCCGGGTACTCGACCTGGCGCGTGGAGCGCCCGGTGAGCGCCTCGTCGACCTTCCATGCATAAGCGTCGAGCGCACGCGGATCGAAATTGACGTTCTGGAATTCGAGCGGCGCAGGAATGACGGTTCCGATCGGACGCGTAAAATTGAACGTCGCGCGCTCGATCGTGCCGAACGGCGACGCGATCAGATGCTCGCCGCCCCAGCTCGCGGACATGCTCGGGCGATGCGCGATGAGCGCAGCGAGATCCTGATATCCGATTGAGGTCGGCATCAGCGCGATGCAGAACGCGCTGAGCCAGAAGCGCGCCGAATTAGAAGCGCGCAGCACCCGAACACGCGACGCCACCATTACCCCGAAACCCCACCACGCAACGCAACGCGTACTCGGTCAATGAAACGCCACCGCAGTGGCGCAAATGCGACATGACGATTTATTGTCGGGTTAACGTTGCGAAGGTGTTAATCGCAAAAGCGCGCGAAAACTGCGCGCAGATCTACTGTGGCGCAGCTTAGTACGCGAACGATTCATGCACACAGAACCAAGTCATGCGCACGAATGCGGAACTCAAATGAAATCGCGACAAATATCAGCACGCGAACAAGTTCGCGGCGGTATGATAATGAGTTCCGTGGTTGCGCTTCATTAACCACGAAACAAAGCGAGTTCGCTTCAATCGCATCGTCTCGCGCGGAAATTTACGCCGTGCCGCTTGCGCCTTTGCCGAGCGCGGCCTGCGCCGCGGCAAGCCGCGCAATCGGCACGCGGAACGGCGAGCACGATACATAATCGAGTCCGACTTCGGCGCAGAACGCGACGGATGCGGGGTCGCCGCCATGTTCGCCGCAAATGCCGAGCTTCAATTTAGGCCGCATTTTGCGGCCGCGCTCGGTCGCGATACGAATCAACTCGCCGACGCCTTCGCGATCGATCGACACGAACGGATCGGCCGGCAAAATTCCCTTCGACGTATAGATCCCCAAGAAGCTCGCGGCATCGTCGCGGCTGATGCCGAAGGCGGTCTGCGTCAGATCGTTGGTGCCGAAGGAGAAGAACTCCGCCGTCTGCGCGATCTCGCCGGCCATGAGCGCCGCGCGCGGCAATTCGATCATGGTGCCGACCTGGTAATTGAGCTTGCTCTTGGTCTCCGCGGCGACCTTCTTCGCCATGGCGTCGATGCGCTCCTTGACGATGTCGAGCTCGGCCTTGCCGGCGATCAGCGGCACC
>DATHPQ010000209.1:0-10474 GCA_035483735.1 Xanthobacteraceae bacterium
CAACGCCTCTTCGCCGGGCTCGGCTTCGCAACACGCCGCCAGCATGCCGGCCGCGGCATGGCTTGAACCCATGCCGGCCTTGCTGCGATCGAACAGCAAAACCTCGGCGCGGCCGGCAAGCCTAAAGGCGATGCCGAGCCCGACAATGCCCGCCCCGATGATCGCGACCCGCGGCCGTTTGGCGATCGAGGGGCCTGCGATAGCCGGAAAAGACGAAACTCTTGCGCTCAACGCGGCTCCCTTCGCTGGAATGACCCAGACAGGTTCGACGGGTGTGATCTCAGCCGCGTCGCCGCGGCACCCCTGGCCTATGCAGCAATATTGGGCTTTCTACGGCCCTTCCGCAAGACGCAGGTCCCGTCGGTGCCGCAGATAGCGCGCGCAGACGAGCCCGATAACGATAATCACGGCGGCGCCGAGAAGCGGCGGGGCGCTGTTGCCGAAATGGCGAAAGGCATAGCCGTAATAGATCGGACCGATCGCCTGGCCGAAAAAGAACGAGCAGGAATGCATCGACATCGCGGTGGCGCGCGCCGTCTGGCTCAGATCGGTGACGTGAACCTGAATGCAATTGTGCAGCATGTAGAAGCCGACGCCGAACAGAAAAAACACCGCCGCCAGCGTGTACCAGGGAAAGCCGAGCGAGATCAGGATGAAGGCGATGCTGGCGCAGATGGCGCCGACCAGCATCATGTGTCGCTCGGTGATGTGGGCGACGAGGAACGGCAGCGACAGCGAAAACACGATGCCGCCGAGACCGAAAGCCGCGATCACCATGCCGGCATAGGACGAGCGCGTCACGCCGCTCGCCAGCAGCAACAGCGCGACGAAGGGGAACATGCCGTGGATGGTGATGCCTTCGAAGAACACTGAGCCGAAGCAGATCTTCGCGCGCGGATCAGCGAAAATCCCACGATAGCCGGCGCCGACCGCGGCGAGATTGAACGGCCGCGGCTTACCGAACGACAGCCCGCGAAAGGCGAAGAAGGCAGCGATAACGACGATAAGACCGAAGCCGCCGATGGTGAGGAACACGCCGCGCCAGCCGAGCAGGTCGCCGATGAAGCCTGAAATCGTCGCGCCGATGAGATTGCCGGTGAGGCCGACGGCGAGAAGACGGCCGATCGCCACTTGGCGCTGCTCGAACGGCACAAGATCGGCCACGATGGCGATGCCGACCGGAAAGATTCCCCCTGCCAGCATGCCGGCGAGAATCCGCATCGCCACCAGCACCGAAAAATTGCTGGCGAAAGCGCAGACCAAAGTCGTCACAACGACAATCGCGAGACTGATGTTCATCAGCCGTGTCTTGCCAAAGAAATCGCCGACGACGCCGAGCACGGGCTGCATGATGGCGTAGGGGAACGTAAACGCGGTCGACAGCAGCGCCGCGGTGGTCACCGCGATGCCGAGGTCATTGGCGATTTTCGGCACGACCGGATCGACCGCGCGCGTAAACAGCGTCGAGGCGAAGACGACCAGGCTGACAATTCTGAGAACGGGCGGAATAACACAAACCTTGATGTTGCGAAGCAATGCCGGCGGCGGTTCAGGAATCAAAGGAGCCGCTCAAGCGAACCCGGCGGCCTCAGCTACTCGTGTTGAGCGTATTTCTTGGCGAGCGTATCGAATTGCATCAGGCGCTCAAGAAGCGCCGGCAAGTCCTTGAGTGGGATCATATTCGGACCGTCGGACGGCGCCTTGTCAGGATCCTGATGGGTCTCGATGAACACGCCGGCAATGCCGACCGCGACGGCCGCCCGCGCCAGCACGGAAACGTATTGCCGCTCACCGCCCGACGAGGTGCCCTGCCCGCCCGGCTGCTGCACCGAATGGGTGGCGTCGAAGATCACCGGCGCTCCGATCTTTTCCAATACGGGCAGCGCGCGCATATCGGAGACAAGCGTGTTGTAGCCGAATGAGACGCCGCGCTCGGTGACGAGCACATTGCCGTTGCCGGCGCCGGTGATCTTGGCGACGACATTTTTCATGTCCCACGGCGCCAGGAACTGGCCTTTCTTCACATTGATCACGCGGCCGGTTTTAGCGGCGGCGATCAAGAGATCGGTCTGGCGGCAGAGGAAAGCCGGAATCTGTAAGACATCGGTGACTTCGGCGACTGGTGCGCATTGATCGGGCTCATGCACGTCGGTGAGAAGCGGCATGCCAAGCTTCTCGCGCAATTCGGCAAAGATCGACAGCGCCTTGTCGAGGCCCATGCCGCGCGCGCTTGCGGCGCTGGTCCGGTTCGCCTTGTCGAACGAGGTCTTGTAGACGAAGCCGAGGCCAAGCTTTGCGGTGAGCTCTTTCAGTGCGGTCGCCATTTCGAAAGCATGCGCGCGGCTTTCGAGCGCGCAGGGGCCGGCGATCAAGGCCAGCGGCAGTTTATTGCCGAACTTGGTGGTGCCGACGGTAACGATAGGATTGGGCTTATCGGTCATAATCTTCCTTGGCCGCGACCATGAGCGCCGCGCCGGATCGGGTCAACCCGCGGCTTCGAACACGAGCGTTGCACCCAAAGCAATATCGGGTCTGACCACAAGACGCTGCGCTTGCTCGGAAAAGTCGACTTCTCCGATCCTCAGCGCCGCTCGGGCGGCCGTGATGTCGCTCACTGCGAAGCGCAACGCGGCAAGCCTGGCGCCGCGCGCGGTATCCGGAGGCGCGACGGCGAACCGGTTCGCGAATATTGCCGCCGTCACGACCTCGATTTCACCGCGCGGGGTTTTTGCAACGATGCCAGACGCGGTCGCGGACACATCGCCCGCGCCGGTAAAAGCGGAGAGAAAGGCGCGGTGATCCTCGGGACGATCCGCGACCAGCACAATTCCGGCGATACCGGTGGCGCCATTGGCGTGCCGCTGAAAGGCGGGATTCCAAAAGTTCTCCGGGTAGTGCTGCCGGCAGGTGAAGTAGCCGATGTCGGGCGCGTTCGGATCGCGCGCGAAGGCAAGCGTGAAGCCGACTTTGGTCGGCATGCCGTCGGGCCGCATGGCGCCACGCTCGAAATCGAACAAGTCGAAATCTCCGATGCCGGCGGCGCGAAAGGCCGCAGCCTCCGCGACGCCGTCACGGCCCTCGAGCACAAGCATGGAAAGCCCCTGCGCGCGTGCCAGGAAATCGCGATTGAATGCGCCAAACGAGAAGTATCTCTCGCGATGCGGTGCAATGGCGCTCACATCGGCAAGAGCGAGAGGCTCGATGAAAAAACCCGGGAATTGAACGATGTGGTTTTGTGTGCCCCAGGCTGGCGGATGGCGGTTGCGCGCACCGACAGTAAAACCCGCGCGCGCATAAAAAGCGACCGCGGCGTCGAGATCGGACACCGCATGCACGACATGATCGAGGCCGCGCGCCAAGCTCATATCACCAAGGCTGCGTCACTTCACCGAAGAGAACGCCGTCGGCCGCAGGAAGGCGCTTGTGATATTGGCAATGATGGGGCCGTCCTTCTCGCTGTCGTCGCGCGCCTTGTGCCACGCGGGATCGGCCTGAAACGCGTTCCATTTGGTCTCGCGATCGGCAAGCGAGTCCCAAGCCACCATGTAATGCAGATCGTGACTGCCGTCGCCGATCAGAACGGTCCAGAAGCCGGCCTGCTTGATGCCGTGCTTCTCCCAGATTTTCAGCGTGTCGTTTTCGAAGCGGCGTAACAGCGCCGGCAGCCTGCCGGGGATGCAGCGATAGATGCGTTGTTCGTAGATCATTGTTTCCTCCCATTTTGTCGGCGTGATTTAGCGTTGCCGTGTGGCACGGCACAAGCGCCATCGCAGCGAGGGCGCGCTTCGTGCGGGGCATTCGGAGAAATTAGACGAGCCGGCTCTGCTCCACCGCCGCCCCGATGAAGGACGAGAACAGCGGGTGCGGCGCGAATGGCCGCGATTTGAGCTCGGGATGGAATTGCACGCCGACGAACCACGGATGGTCGGCATATTCGATGATTTCCGGCAATAGCCCGTCCGGCGACATGCCGGAGAAACGCATGCCATGCTGGGCGAGCCGGTCTTTATACGCGGTATTGACCTCGTAGCGGTGACGATGGCGCTCGGAAATCTCGGTGGCGTTGTAAATCTCGGCGACGCGGGAGCCGCGCTGCAACACCGCCGGATAAGCGCCAAGCCGCATGGTGCCGCCGAGATCGGCGCCCATACCGCGCTTCTGCAGTTCGTTGCCCTTCATCCATTCCGTCATCACCCCGACGACAGGCTCGGGCGTGGCGACGAATTCGGTCGAGTTCGCCTGTTCGATGCCGCATAGATTGCGCGCCGCCTCGATCACCGCCATCTGCATGCCGAAGCAGATGCCGAAATACGGCACATCGTGCTCGCGGGCGAAGCGCGCCGCGCGGATCTTGCCCTCGGCGCCGCGCTGGCCAAAGCCGCCCGGCACCAGAATGCCGTCGACATGTTCGAGGAACGGCGTTGGGTCTTCGTTCTCGAACACTTCGCTTTCGATCCAGTCGAGCTTGACCTTCACCTTGTTGGCGACGCCGCCGTGCGACAGCGCCTCGATCAGCGACTTATAGGCGTCCTTCATGCCGGTATATTTGCCGACAATGGCGATGGTGACGTCGCCTTCCGGACTGTGGATGCGCTCATTGATCAGGCGCCAGGTCGCCAGATCCGGCTCCGGCGGATTCTGGATGCCGAAAGCCGCGAGTACTTCGTCGTCCAACCCGCCGGCGTGATAGGCCTCCGGCACCGCATAGATATTGTCGACGTCGCGCGCTTCGATCACCGCGCTTTCGCGCACATTGCAGAACAGCGCGAGCTTGCGCCGTTCGCTCTCCGGGATCGGGCGATCGGTGCGGCACAAGAGGATGTCGGGCTGAATGCCGATGGCGCGCAATTCGCGCACCGAGTGCTGGGTCGGCTTGGTCTTGAGCTCGCCCGCGCTTGGGATGTACGGCATCAAAGTAAGGTGGATATAGATCGCGTGCCCGCGCGGCACGTCATTGCCGAATTGGCGAATGGCCTCGAAATACGGCAGGCCCTCGATATCGCCCACCGTGCCGCCGATCTCGCACAGCACGAAATCGAAATCCTCGCTGCCGTCGCGGATGAAATCTTTGATCGCATTGGTGACGTGCGGAATGACCTGGATGGTGGCGCCGAGATAGTCGCCGCGCCGCTCTTTGGCCAGGATTTCCTGATAGATACGTCCGGTTGTTATATTGTCTTGTCTGGTCGCCGGCCGGCCGGTGAAACGCTCGTAGTGGCCAAGATCGAGGTCGGTTTCAGCGCCGTCATCGGTGACGAAAACCTCGCCGTGCTGGTACGGCGACATCGTGCCCGGATCGACATTGAGATAGGGGTCGAGCTTGCGCAGGCGGACCTTGTAGCCGCGCGCCTGTAGCAACGCGCCGAGCGCCGCCGAAGCGAGACCCTTGCCAAGGGAGGAGACCACGCCGCCGGTGATGAAAATGTACCGCGCCATGGGACCTAACGCTTAGCGTTCCTTCTCCGATTCGACGAGAGATTTTCCGGAATAGCAGCCGCGCCTTGAATAGGGATGTCGGCGGCTGTGGAAAAGCGTTTCGCTTTCAGGACGTTACGCTTCCACGCCGTTATATGGACGCTTTCGCCAAGCGCCGAAACCCCGGCGCCGGCAATTATCTGGGGATTGCAGCCGTGCCTTACGACGGCAGGCCGCACGCCGCTAATGCGACTGCGGGACTTGCGGCCCGCTCGGTTCAGCCGGCGCGCTCGGCGCCGCAGGCGCATTCGGCGCACCGCCGCCCAACTTGCCGAGAAGACCGCCGCTACCCTGATTGAGTGGCGCCGTCGGCGGACCGCCAGCCGGCGCCTCTTGGCCGGCCGGCGCGCCGGTCGTGATAATCGAAGTCGGCTTACGCTCGAGACCCGCAATATAGGACAGTGCCAGGCTGGTGAGAAAAAAGCCCGCTGCCAGCAGCGCGGTTGCGCGGGTCAGCACATTGGCGGTGCCGCGGCCGGTCAAAAAGCCGCTCGAGGAGCTGACAAGGCCGCCGCCCTCGGATTTCTGCAGCAGCACCACGCCGATCAAGGCGAGCACCAGCATAAGGTGAATGACGATAAGGACGTACATTGGTAACCCGGACCGATCTCAAGCTTCTGGGCGAAAAGCCACGAAAACCAGGGAAATCCCCCGCTATCCGCCCTTCTATATGGGAAGTTGCGGGCGTCTCTACACGATCTGTAGCGGCATTTCTATGGCCGGCTTCCGTAGTCTGGATCAAGTGAGCCGCAATCCCGCGGCCGAACCGGGCGTCGCCGGGGGTCATCCCGGACGGCGGGTTACTTATAGTCCTTGAGGTACGCGATCAGGTCGTCGAGGTCGCCGGGATTGGTGAGGCCGCCATAGGGCATGCGGTTGCCCCTCACTTTGGCCTGCGGATTGGCGATGTAATCACGCAAATTGGCCTCGTCCCAGGTCAAATTGGCATGCGCCATCGCGCCCGAATAATGAAAGCCCTCGACCGAGCCTGACTTGCGGCCGACAACACCGCGCAGCGACGGACCGATCGCGCCCGGCTTGTCGGAATGGCACGCGGCGCAGTTCTGGAATACGACCTTGCCGTGATCCGCATTGGCAGCCGCCGCCGCGTGCGAGTTGGCCGTCAGCCAAAGCCCCAACGCGGCGACAAATAGCGCCCCGGGCGCGAGCCCGCTTTCCTTGTTCGGCATTTTTCTTCCCCTTGCCGCGCGGCTCGAAACTCCGCGTGCCCCCCCTTACCCTTGGACAAGCGGTCCCGGATTTTTGAGATATTTTGTGGTGATGGCCTGCGCCGACCAATACGCGAGCGCGCCGAGCGTGCCGGTCGGGTTATAGCCATGCTGCTGCGGAAATACCGAAGCGCCCTGGATGAACAGATTATGGGCGTCCCAGGCTTGCAGATAGCGGTTGACCACGCTTCCCTTCGGATCCGTCCCCATCATCGTGCCGCCGGTATTGTGGGTCGACTGATACGGCACGACGGTGAAGGTCTTCGGCCGCGGATGCATGTCGTAGCTTGTCGGGTTCATCGCCTTGATGACCCCTTCGAGCTTACTCAGCAAGAACTGCGACATCTTATATTCGTTATCGGGCGGATTGTAGGACAGCCTGATCAGCGGCCGGCCGAACACATCTTTGTAGGTCGGATCGAGATCCATGTAGTTGTTGCGGTTGGCATAGACCGAACCTTGCGTGTTGAAGCGCATGGCGTGGTGGTACCATTTCACGGTTGCGCGCTTCCATTCCGAGCCCCATTCCGGCGTGCCGCCCGGCACGGTGCGGCCGGCGATCGGCGGTGCGCCCGCGGTGTTGCCGGCGATATAGCCGCCGCCGAAGAAGCCCAAACCGCCGTGATCGAAGTTCTCGCCGTTGAAGTCGTCGATGACGACGCCCATGCCGGCGGAACCCCAATACGGATTGAGCTCCTTGTCCTCGAAGAAGGCATTGGCGCCCGCTTCATATTGATAGGCGTAGTTCTTGCCGACCACGCCTTTGCCGCTGTCGTGGTCATAAGGCTCGCTGATGCCCGCAAGCAGCAGATGTTGCACGTTGCTGAACACGAAGGACGATAGAATGACGATGCCGGCGGGTTGTTCGTATTCTTCGCCGTTGCGCATATCGGTATAGGTGACGCTGACGACACGCTTGGCGGTCTTGTCATAGTTCAGCTTGGTGACGAAGCAGCGCGAACGCAGTTCGAATTTCGGATCGAGCCGCAACACCGGCAAGATCGTGGAATTGGCCGATGCTTTCGAGTTGGTCTCGCAGGCGATGCGATTGCAGTAGCCGCAATATTCGCAGGCGCCGAGCGTCACGCCTTCCGGATTGGTGAAGGCCTCGCTTGCAATCGCCACCGGCGCCGGGAACGGATGATAGCCGAGGCTTTTGGCGGCCGCGGCATACATCAGGCCGGCATTGCTCGATTTGATCGGCGCGTTCGGATAGTGCTCGCTGCGGGAGCCTTCGAAGACATTGCCGCCGTCGATCTTCTTGCCGCGCAGATTGCCGGCCTGCCCCGACGCACCGCATATCTTGTCGAAATGATCGTAGAACGGCTCAAGCTCATCATAGCTCACCGGCCAGTCCGCAATCGTCATGTCGTCCGGGACCGCGTTCTTGCCATAGCGCTCGGTGAGCGCGCTGCGAATGCGGAAATCGCTCGGCAGATTACGCCACAGCAATGCGCCCCAATGAATGCCGGAGCCGCCGGTGCCTTCGCCCGGCAGGAACGCGCCGATGCGCCGGATCGGCAGCGCCTGTTCGTCGGGAAAATTGCGAAACGTGATAGTGTCGATGGAATTGTCCATCATCAATTCGAGCCGCTGGCCGTATTTCACTTCGTCGCGCACCGACGGCAGGATGAAATCCTCGCCCGGCACGCGATCCGGTCCACGCTCAAGACCGACCACATTCAATCCGGCCTTGGTCAATTCGCGCGCCAGGATGGCGCCGGTCCAGCCGAACCCAACCGTGACGGCATCGACGTCTTTTAATCGCGTCACCATGTCCGCCTCCCCTATGAAAAATCCGCGATGGATTGAGGTTCGAGGACGTAGCGCTTGTCGCGATACTCATCGATGACGTTGGCGTAGGTCGCCGGCAGGCCGGGGAAGCCGAGCATCTTCCACGACACTTTGTTGCGATTGCCGCCATAGATCGGATCGCCGAAGAAACCCTCCATGGTGAGTGTGAGTAGCCGTGCAAAGAACGCTCTCGAGCTGAAATTTGCGAATTCGGCCTTGCCCTCCTGCATCGCCTTGAGCGCCTCGGCGCGATTGTCGGGCGCAAGTGCATCGAAGTCGTGGCCATAGGTCTTGCGCGACCATTCGTTGGCGGCGGCAATACCGGCGGAAAAGAATTCGGCCGGCGTCAGTGCGAGCTGGTAGCCCTGTTCAGGCTTACCCTTGAAGAACGGACCTGTGCGATAAGATTTGGCGCCGCCGCCCCAAGCGCTCGCCAATTGGCGATCGATATAGACGGCACAGCCGCAATCGCTCCCGGACGGCGACAATTCGTCGGCCGGTATAAGCGTATCGACCGCGGCGACGACAAATGCGTGCTCAGTCTCGTTGAGGATAAGAAGCGGTTCAGGCTGTTGCGGCGGCGGCGACGCGGCATTCGCCGCAGCCGCGGCGGCGGCAGCAGGAGTTTGCGGATCGGCAGCCGCTGATTGCGTCAGGCCGGTCGCAACAGCCGTTCCAGCAAGGCTTGCTCCAGCCAAACCTGCGCCCACAAGAAACTTGCGGCGCGGAAGCGCTTCATCGCTCATGACGTCCCTCCCCATTCACGCACCCGCTCGCGCGTCGAACGCACGGCGGTTTTGTACATTGCAGTGACAATAGCCCTAACCGGCGGTGTCGGAAATGGGTTGCGGCCGCTCAGACGCATTAACTCAGCGCTGAACTTTGCATACCTATCCTGTCGCCGTGGCAGGGCTTTGGTGCGCTTCCCATGTCTCTTTATCTGTTTTGCCCTGCTCTCTCGCAATGGAGGGTTCGGTGAACCGCGAGACATACAAGAAAAGCAATAGATCGGAGCGGCCGAGGAAAGGTGAATTCAGCAACGGCGCCGACGCGATAGGCTTGTGGTTTGCAGCCCTCATCCTCTGCGCCGTGTTGACCGCGGGTGTGATCGTTTATCGGACCGGCAATTCCGATATCGTCACGGCCGCGAACGACTTGCCGCCGCACGCAACAGCGATGGCGCCGCAACACTAAGGCCGCCAATATCTAGCCCTGATCCATTCCCTTCGCCGTGAGCACCGGCAAGGCTGATGGAGCGGTGAGGAATTTGATGAAGTTCTGAGCCGCCGCCGCTTCCTTGCTGCTTGCCGATATCGCGGCCGTGAGCACCAGATAAGACTGAATTTCCGCCGGCAAAAATCCCGCAACTTGAACGCCCGGCGTCGGAATGATTTCGCTGACCGGCCCAAGTCCAAGCTCAACTTCACCCCTGGCGACGCCTTCCGGCGCCCCGGTTTGCAACAGCTTGATCTTTGGCGCCAAAACATCGGTCATGCCGAGCTTGGCGAACAGCGCCTCAAATCCCGCTCGACTTGCGCCCTGGCCGTTGAAACCGATCGACTTGGCGTTCAGCAGCGCCTGCTTGAACGCGTCGACCGTGCTGAGGTCAGGCTTCGCCGCGCCGTTGGCGACGGCGACCCCCATGCCGGCGCGCGCGACGGTCTTGCCGCTATCGGGAACGATCTTGCCTGCAGCGGCAAGACCATCATTGACGGCGCTGGTGAGGACGGCGACATCGAACGCAGCGCCCTGCTCGATTTGCGTCTTGATCACCACGGTCGGCGCAAACGCGAATGAGACCTTATTCTCCGTCGTCTTCTCGAACTGCGGGCCAAGCTCCTCGAGCACACCCTTGAACGCGGTCGTGCTCACCACTTTAAGCTCAGCGGCTTGCGCTTGGATCCCAAAAAGCGAAAACGCGAAAAGCGCGGCAATCGCGCGGCTGGCCGGCATGACGTCCTCCCATCGCCCGTCTT
>DATHPQ010000210.1:0-48222 GCA_035483735.1 Xanthobacteraceae bacterium
GCCGAGTTCAACCTCGCCGAGACGACTTTTGTGCTGCCGCCGCAAGACCCGGCAAATACGGCGCAAGTGCGGATTTTCACCCCGCGCGCGGAAATGCCTTTTGCCGGGCACCCCAATGTCGGCACCGCCTTTGTGCTCGCGATCGAGGGCAACGCCGCCAAAGCGCCGATGGTGTTCGAGGAGAAAGCCGGTTTGGTGCGTCTCGATTTGATCGAGGAGGGCGGCGCGGTGGTTGGTGCGAAGTTAAGGCCGCCGCAGCCGCTGCAGCGCGGCGCAGCAATTGCGCCGGACCTGATCGCTAACGCCTGTTCGCTTGACGCCGCCGATATCGAGACCGCCGGTTACGCCCCCTGTATCGCCTCGTGCGGTACGCCTTTCGTCTTCGCCGCGCTTAAGACACGCGCGGCGCTGGCCAAGGCGCAGCCGCGCCGGGACGTATTTGCCGCCCATATCAGAGCGGATGTCGCGACCGGCATTCTGCTTTACGTCAACGAGCGCGGTGACGGCGCCGATATCCAGGCGCGCATGTTCGCGCCGCTGTTCGGCGTGCCCGAAGACCCGGCGACCGGCAGCGCCAATGTCGTGCTGGTCGGACTGTTGGCGAGCCTGCGGCCCGAGCGCGATCTGGTGCTTACTCTGCGCATCACCCAGGGCGTCGATATGGGCCGTCCGAGCCTCCTCGAAGCCATGGCCGAAAAGCGCAACGGCGAAATCACTGCGCTGTCGATCGGCGGCCGCTGCGTGCCGATGATGCGCGGCACGCTTGAGCTATGAGCGAGGGACAAATGGAACATCTCGGCGGCTGTCATTGCGGCAACATTCATGTGCGGCTGCGGCTATCGAAAGCGCCACAGGAGAGTCCGCTGCGCGCCTGCGTCTGTTCGTTCTGCCGCGCGCACAATACCCGCACCGTCGCCGACCCCGACGGCTTGTTCGAAATGTGGGCCGACGATTGGCGCCTGGTCGAGCCTTATCGTTTCGGCTCGCGCACCGCGGATTATTATGTCTGCCGCCGCTGCGGCAATTATATCGCCGCGGTGTGCGACACGGCCGCGGGCACGCGCGCCGTCGTCAATGTGAATTGCCTCGCCGATCGCGCGGCATTTGCGCAAACGCCTGCCGCGCCGAACTATGATGGCGAGACGCCCGACGCGCGATTGTCACGCCGCGCGATGAACTGGATGCCGGCGCAGGTCAGGCGTTGACCCCTCACTGCGTCGCTGCGGCCGCCTTGGCCTTGGCGATGATGTCGGGCGGCGTCGCGTAAACCTCCTTGACCAGCTTCTCGACGTCCTCGCCGGACACGGGATTGATCTCGAGCTCGGTCTTGTCGGCTTCAGCCAGAAACTCCTTGTCCTTCATCGTGTCCATGAAGGCCTGGCGCAGCGTCGCCAGCCGATCCGGCGGCAGATTCGGCGGCGCCAGATAGGGCCTACCCATCACATTGCGCGCGAACATGAGTTTGAGGATCGCCCGCTGCTCGTCGGTCTTGGCGAAATCGGTCACCAGCGGCACGTCGGGCATTTCCGGATGCTTGGTCAGCGACAGTTGCACCAGCACGATCATGCGCTTGTCGTCGAGCCAATCCTTATGCGTCGTCTTCACGCTCGACCATGACCAGCCGCAGCGGCCCTTCACCTCGCCGCGCTCCATCGCCAGCACCACATCGTTGCCGCCGGGATAGCCCTCGACGATCTTGAAATGGGTGCCGAGCACGCCGTTGAGCACGCGCGGGAACTGGTCGGTGTCGGCACTGGTGCCGGTGCCGCCGACCGTGAGCTCCTTGGTGAAGAGGTCCTCGAATTTGGTGATGCCGGAATCCTTCATCGCCACGCAGACGCTGACTTCGTTATTGGCGCTGCCGATCCAGGAGATTTTCTGCGCGTCGAACGCGTCGCCCTTGCCGATCAGCAGCGGATCGAAGGCGATGCCGCGGCCGATCGTGCCGATCGCCGAGCCGTCTGGCGGCGCCACGCGATAGAGAAAATTGGCCAGCCGCAGACTGCCGGCGCCTTCCATGTTCTTGGGCACCAATGTCGGATTGCCGGGGATGTGGAGGCCCATATGGCGGCCGATGACCCGGGCGTAGAAATCGTAGGCGCCCCCGGTCGAATAGCCGATATAGAGATCCATATCGCGGCCCTTGTAGAATTGCTCGACGCTCTGCGCCAATGCGATGGCGGCGGGCGCGATCACGGCGACGAGCACGGCCGCGATGATGCGGACAAGATGCTGGCGCTGAATTCCTGTACCCACGTCGCGTCCTTCCTCGGTTCCTGCCCTGATTGTCTGTTGTAGCTCGGACAGCCAGCTTCTGCCCTGCGGCAATAAGCTAGTCCAGCCCCACCCGGCATCCGCCTTTATGGGCTTGACGCCCCTGCCGGTTTCGGGCGCGATGCCGCGCCGCCCGAGGGGCCGGTGGGGGAAGGGGAGTTATCGCCACATGCAGCCGGATATGTTGGCCAGCGCGCTCCACGCGCTGCAACTCCTGCTCGAACCAACACGCCTGCTGCTGCTGCTTGTCGGCGTGCTGATCGGGCTCGCCATCGGCGTGCTGCCGGGCCTGAGCGGCATTGTCGGTTTGGCGATGCTGATTCCGTTCACCTACAACCTCGACGAATATACCGCGTTTGCGCTGCTGCTCGGCATGGCGGCGGTGATAACCTCGTCGGATTTCATCACCGCAGTGCTGTTCGGCGTGCCCGGCCATGTCGGCGCCGCCGCCACCGTGATCGACGGCCACGCCATGGCGAAGAAGGGCGAGGCCGGCCGCGCCTTCGGCGCCGGCTTTGCCTCTTCGCTCGCCGGCGGCATTGTCGGCGCCATCGTGCTTGCCATCAGCATTCCAATCCTGCGTCCGATTATGTTGTCGATCGGCTCGCCGGAATTGCTCGCCTTTACGCTGTTCGGCATGTCGATGGTGGCGACGCTGTCCGGCCGCGCGCCGCTGAAGGGCCTCACCGCCGCGGGGCTCGGGCTCATGATCGCGATGGTCGGTTCGCGCGCGCAAAGCGGCACGCTGCGCTGGACCTTCGACTGGCTTTATCTCTGGGATGGCGTGCCGCTCATTCCGGCGACGCTCGGTATTTTCGCGATCCCCGAGCTTGCCGAACTCGCGGTGTCGCGCAAGCGCATCGCCGGTGACAATGCGCCGAAAATCAATCTCTCCAGCCAATGGGAAGGCGTGCGCGACGTGGGGCGCAACTGGTGGCTGGTGCTGCGCTGCGGCGTGCTCGGCACCGGCCTTGGCGCCATTCCCGGCATCGGTTCCGCCGTGATCGACTGGATCGCCTATGGCTATGCCCAGCGCACCGAGAAAAACTCCGAGACTTTCGGCACCGGTGACGTGCGCGGCGTGATCGCGCCGGAATCGTCGAACAATGCGAAGGAAGGCGGCCATTTGGTGCCGACCATTGCCTTCGGCGTGCCGGCCGGCGCGTCGATGGCGATCCTGCTCGGCGCTTTCCTGATGCACGGGCTCACCCCCGGGCCGGATATGCTGACCAAGCATCTCGATCTCACCTACATGATCGTGTGGAGCCTGACGCTGGCGCATGTCATCGGCGCCGTGATCTGCATTTTGTGCAGCGGCTGGCTCGCGCAAATCTCGCGGGTGCGGCCGGAGGTTCTTCTGCCGGTGATCATCGCGCTGGTCTTCGTCGCCGCGTTCGACGGCGAGCACGATTGGGGCGATCTTTATTCGCTGCTGTTCTTCGGCGTCATCGGCTGGATCATGAAGCGGCTCGGCTGGCCGCGGCCGCCGATGGTGCTCGGCATCGTGGTTGGCGCGATCTTCGAGCGCTACCTGTTCATCTCGACACAGCTTTACGGCTGGGGCTGGCTGTACCGGCCGGCGGTGCTCGGGATTCTCGCTTGTGTGGTCTGGGCGCTGTACCGGCCGCTGGCGCAGATCGTCACGACGCTCGTCACCGAGTTCCGCCAGGTCGGCGGCCGCAAGGCGCAGTTCGGCGCGGCGTCCGCGTTTTCGCTCGCGGTGATCGTGCTCATCGTCGCCGCCATCATCTCGTCGGCGGATTGGCCGCATGACGCCAAGCTCGTGCCGCTCACCGCCTGCGGCATGGCGCTGGTCGCCGCCGTGCTCAATCTCGCCTACGAAGTGTTCGGTCCGCAGCAGGCGGTGGTGGCGCATGCCGATTCCGGTATCAAGGTGAGCGCGCAAAATGTCAGCGCCCATGTCAGCGATCTCGGCGTCACCGACGACGTGGTGCGGCGGCGGGCGGTGGCCTTTTTCCTCTGGCTCGCCGGGTTCATCGGCCTCGTCGCGCTGATCGGCTTCATCCCCGCGATCGCGGTTTTTGTCTTCGCCTATATGAGTTTCGGCTTCGGCGAGCCGAAGCTGCATTCGCTCGCTTATGCGCTGGGCACGACGCTGTTGTGCTGGGTCGTGTTCCAGTGGGGCCTGCAAGTCGCGTGGCCGCAATCGCTGCTCGGCGACCTCTTCCCGGCACTGCGCGACGCGACGCGGCTGATTTGACGCGGAGCGGCTACTTAAACGCCGCCGCAGCTTTCTTCACCACATCCGGCGGCGTCCGGTAGCCGTCTTCGATCATCGTCTGGATCTGCTCCCCGGATACCCGGTTTATTTCAATTTTGTTCTGCGCGGCGTCGACGAGGAAATCCTTGTCCTTCATGGTGTCGTCAAAGGCCTTGCGCAGTGCGGCGAGCCGGTCCGCCGGCAACCCGGGCGGGGCGAAGAACGGCCGGCCCATGATCTGGCGCGAGAAGATCAGCGTGAAAATCTGCTTCTGTTCGTCGGTCTTCGCCATATCCATGATCAGCGGCACGTCCGGCAGATCGGGGTGCTTTTGCAGCGACATCTGCACCAGAACTACGATCTTTCCGGTTTCGATCCAGGCCGGCCGCGTCGTCATCACGCTCGACCACGACCAGCCGCAGCGGCCGTCGACCTCGCCGCGCTCGATGGCGAGGCTCACATCGTTGCCGCCGGGATAGCCGGTGATGATCTTGAATTTGGTGCCGAGCACGGCATTGACCACGGCGGGAAACTGATAGGTGTCGTCGGCGACTCCGGTCGAGCCGATGGTCAGCGGCCTGTTGTAAAGCTGCTCGAACTTGGTGACGCCTGCGCTCTTCAGCGCGACGCAGACGGCGACCTCGTTATTGGCGCTGCCGAGCCAGGAGAATTTGGTCGCGTCATATTGCGCGCCGCTCTCGCTAAGGAGTGGATCGAAGGCGATGCCGCGGGCGGTGGTGCCGATCACGGTGCCGTCGCGCGGGGCGGCCGAATAGAGATAATTCGCCAGGCGAAGACTGCCGGCGCCTTCCATGTTCTTCGGCACGATGGTGGGATTGCCAGGAATATGCGCCCCGAGATGCCGCGCCAGGAGCCGGCCATAGAGGTCATAGCCGCCGCCGACGCTATAGCCGATATCAAGGTCGACCGATTTGCCGGCATAGAAGGCGGCGGGGTCCTGCGCGCCGGCAGCTTGCGGCAAGAGCGGCGGCAGGAGAAGCGACACCGGCGCCGCCGTCACCGCGAAGAGCGCCCAAAACCGTCGAATCACCCTCATTCCATCGTCCCCCCGATCCCAATTGCTTTTTCATTCTAACGCGGCGCGCCCGATCTGCCAGCACCACGACCGGCATTGCCGGTATCGCCACCCTCGCTACCGCCGCTCGATTGCACGCCCCGCGGAAATCCCGTAAGGACCACCGCGAAGCGCCCGCGAGGCGGGTTCCCCGGACGTTAGTTTTTCAGGATGTTCGAAGCCCGCCTGCGCCGCAGCACCGCATGAATACGGAGCGCGCATGACTGGAATGCTCGAACACGAAACGCCCGGATTGGGCCACAACAAGCCGTCCCAGGAAGACGCCGACGAAATCAAGCACGGCAAATGGGATCGCTGGGCCAAGAAGCGCACTTTCGTGCGCGCGCTCGAGGGCACCTATAGCCACGTCTACAAGCAGCTGCTCGAAGAGCCGCGGGTCTATCCCGCCAAGGATCACCCTTGGAAGGGCGGTCCGGCGATGTACGGCAAGCACGTCATCTCGCCGAGCGCCGTCAATATCGTGCAGTCGATCGAGTCCCATATCGAGTGCTACGCGCCGCTCAATGCCGGGCAGAAGCACGGCCACCTCAACAGTGCGGTGTTCTACGTGCTCAAGGGTCACGGCCATGACGTGCACGACGGCCGCTACATGAAGTGGGAGGCCGGTGACGTGATGCTGGTCGAGAACGGCTGCGTGCATCAGCACTTCAATGACGACGAGAAGGAATCCTGCATTCTCCTCGTGTTCAAGGCGAAGCCGCTGTTTCTGTTCATGCACCTGCTGTTTCAGAAGATGGTGGAATGGCCGACCGACAAGCTGCCGCCCGGCGTCAAGGAATTCCACCCGCCGACCGACCTCTGAGCGTTCACACAGTCACTGGAACAGACATGACCTCGTCGATTCAAGAAAAAGCCGCCGCACTGTCGGGCGCTGCCAGCAGCAATTTCCTCGCCGAAGCGATGGTCGAGTCGGAGAAATTCCGCGCCGACTATGCGACGCTGCCGAACGTCATCAAGGCCAAGGATATGCCGTGGGAGCGCTCGCCCGACGGCCTGATCAAGCATCTCGTCAACAAGAAGATGCAGACGCGCGAATGCTGCATCGAGGCCTATATGCAATTCCTCAAGGACGGCGAGCGCTCCGGCAAGCACCGCCACATGTGGGAGGAATTGTTCTTCGTCGTCGAGGGTTCAGGCTACGACCTGCACTGGGACCTGAAATGGGATTGCCTCGAAGCCTTCGACTGGCAATGGGCCGAGACGCCGAAGAAGTTCGAATGGTCCGTCGGCGATTACGTCTATATTCCGCCCTTCACCATGCACCAGCATTTCGCCAAGCCGGGCGAGGAATGCCGCATCATCGTGATGAGCAATCGCATCGTCAAAGACATGGGCTTCGACTGGTACGACCAGGTCGAGCACGCGCCGGGATTCTGACGGTTCGCGATACGCCAGCGGATGATGTGGTGACGTCGCAGACGTCCTACTTCTTCTCGATGCCGGCGCGGTCGATCACCGCGGCCCACTGCTTCACGTCATCCTGGAATTGCTGACCCATTTCGGCCGGTGTCGAGGCGCGGGAATCGATGCCGAGCGCCAGCAGCTTTTGCTTAACGTCGGGATCGGCGAGCACCTCGTGCAGCGTCTTGTTGAGCGTGTCGATCACCGGTTGCGGCGTGCCGGCCTTGGCGTAGAGCGAATTCCACGACGCGGCATGGAAGCCCTTCACGCCTTGCGCATCCGCCGTCGGCAGCTCCGGCATGGCCGGCGACGGCTTGGGCCCGGTCCAGGCGATGGCGCGCAGCTGACCGCTATCAAGTCCCGGCTTCAGCGCCGCATAGAAGTCGACCACCATCTGCACGTCGTCGCGCATCAGCGCCACGATGGTGTCCGGCGTGGTGCGGAACGGTACGATGACGAAATTGGCGCCGCTCGCCTGTTTGAAATAATTGGCGGTCAGGTTCTGCACGCCGCCGGCTGAGATCGTGCCGACATTGAGCGCGCCGGGCTTGGCATTCGCGGTCTTGAGGAAATCGCCCAGATTCTGGAATTCGGATTTGGCGCCGACCACCATCATGCAGTCGAAATAACCGATCGAGGAAATCGGCACGAAAGAATTCATGTCGAGCGGAAACTCTTTGTACTGCGGTATCGAGCTGGTAATGCCGCCGGTCACCAGGAATAGCGTATAGCCGTCAGGCTCGGCATTGAGCACAGTGTGCCCGGCGACGAGACCGTCAGGGCTCGGTTGGTTCTCGATAAAGAAGCGCTGGCCGAGCTTGTCGGAGAGCTTGTCGGCGACGATGCGCGCCGAGATATCACCGACGCCGCCGGGGCCGAGCGGCAGCACGACCCGCACCGGCCGGCTTGGATAGGTATCGGCGTAGGCGCCACGGCTGAGCGCCAAATTAAGTGTCGTGGCGCCGAGCGCCGCCGCCGAAATCATGAATGCGCGCCGGGTGGTCAAAGAGTGCAACATGAAGCGTGATGTCCGTAAATTGCCAGGAAACCGTCAGAAAGCGGCGGCACCATAGGGCCTCGATACTGCTGCGGCAATTGTGGCTCTTGTCATTGATTCGACACAAGAATTTGCAAAAAAGGCGGGTCCAAGGGAGCCCTGTTAAGCGGCCCGCGTCACTATGCCCGGTTCGCGTCGCCAAGACGGCCGCCTGCGGTTAAACTGCCGCCGCTCGCCGCAAAGCAACGGCGACAGCGCCGGAAGGCCGGATCCAATACCAGGCCCAACACCAGGTCCAACACATGTCCATTTCGCTGATGACGTCGCGCCGTTTCGCGCCACTGTTCTGGTGCCAGTTCTTCGCGGCGTTCGGTGACAATTTCCTCAAGACCGCTTTGGTCTTCGTCATTCTCTATGAAGTTTCCGGCGCCAATTCCGGCGTCTTGATCACGCTCGCCGGTGCGACCTTGATCGCGCCGTTCTTCTTCCTGTCCGGACTCGGCGGCGAGCTTGCCGATCGTTACGACAAGTCTTTCGTTGCCCAGCGCGTCAAGCTCGTCGAGATCGGCGCCGCCATGATCGGCGTCGCGGGCTTTGCCTTTCATTCGCTGGCGCTGTTGTTTCTTGCGGTCGGATTGTTCGGCACGCTTGCGTCGCTGTTCGGCCCGGTCAAATACGGCATCCTGCCGGATCTTTTGCCGCGCGAGGAATTGCCGTCGGGCAATGCGCTGATCGAGGGCGGCACCTTCCTCGCCATTCTGATCGGCACCATCGTCGCCGGCATCGCCGCCAACGGCAACAGCAATCCGATCCATTTTGCCTGGCTGATGATCCTCACTGCGCTCGCGAGCTGGGCGTCGAGTCTATTGATCCCGAAAGTGCCGGCGGGCGCGCCCGATCTTCACATCAACCGCAATATCTTCGGGTCCACCGGCTCGCTGCTCAAGCAGATTCGCGCCGACAAGCGGCTGTGGTGGGGCGCGATCGTCGCGAGCTGGTTCTGGCTCGTCGGCGCGCTGGTTCTGTCGCTGCTGCCGCCGCTGGTTTCGCACGATATCGGTGGCACCGAGGAGGTCGTTACCCTCTTCCTCACCATTTTCTCGGTATCGGTCGCCATCGGCTCCGGCCTTGCCGCCTGGCTCGCGGCCGGGCGCATCGTGCTGTTGCCGACGCTTGTCGGCGCGGTGTTGATCGGACTGTTCGCGCTCGATCTCGGCTGGACCGCGTCGGCTTTGATGCCCGCGGTCAATCCGGTCGGCATCGCCGCCTATTTCAGTTCGCCCTATAGCCTTCACATCGCCATCGATCTTGCCGGATTGGCGATTGCCGGCGGCCTGTTCATCGTGCCGGTGTTCACCGCCATCCAGGTCTGGGCCGGCACCGATCGCCGCGCCCGCGTGATCGCCGCCGTCAATGTGCTCAATGCCGCCTTCATGGTGGTCGGCGCACTGCTCCTGGCAGCCTTGCAGAAATTCGCGTTCTCGACGCCGGTTCTGTTCGCGCTGCTCGGCGCGGCAAATCTCCTGGTCGCCGTCGCCATCGGCTTCACCATGCCGGCGAGCTGGCTCAACGATTTCCTCTCCATCGTGTTTCGCGCCTTCTTCCGGCTCGAAGTCAAAGGTCTCGAGAACATCGACAAGGCCGGGCATAACGCCATCATCGCGCTCAACCATGTCAGCTTCCTCGATGCGCCGCTCGCGGTCTCGATCCTGCCGAAGCGTCCGGTCTTTGCCATCGATGTCGCCATGTCGCAGCGCTGGTGGATCCAGCCGTTTATGAAATTCGTGCGCACCATGGCGCTCGATCCGCTCAAGCCGTTCTCGCTGCGCGCCATCATCAATGCGGTGAAGGACGGCAACATGCTGGTGATCTTTCCGGAAGGCCGCATCACCGTCACCGGCAGCCTGATGAAGGTTTATGACGGCGCCGGCATGATCGCCGACAAAGCCGATGCGATGGTGGTGCCGGTGCGCATCGAAGGGCCGGAATCGACGATTTTCAGCCGGCTGACCGACAACCAGGTGCGCCGCCGCTGGTTTCCGAAAATCACCGTCACCATTCTCGAGCCGGTCAAGCTGACGGTCGATCCGGAGATCAAGGGCCGCAAGCGCCGGCAGGCGGCGGGCGCCGCGCTCTACACCATCATGTCGAACCTGATGTACCGGACCACGCCGACCGAACGCACTTTGGTCGAAGCTTTGATCGCGGCAGCGAAAGACCATGGTCCCGAGTGGCTCGCGACCGAAGATCCGGTGTCCGGCCAGCTCACCTACAAGAAGCTTCTGATCGGCGTTTCGGTGCTCGGCCGCAAGCTCATGCCGCTCGCCGCGGCGGGCAAGGCACTCGGCGTCATGCTGCCGACCTCGAACGGCGCCGTCGTCACCATGCTCGCGGTGTCGTCGGCCGGGCGCGTGCCGGCCATGATCAATTTCAGCGCCGGCGCCGCCAATATTATCGGCGCCTGCCGCGCCGCCGAGGTCGACACCATCCTCACCTCGCGCGTCTTCGTGGAAAAGGGCCGCCTCGATCACACGGTCGCCGAGCTGCAAAAGCAAGTGCGCATCGTTTATCTGGAAGACGTCCGAAAGACGGTCAGCAAGTTCGACAAGATCCGTGGCTTGCTGAGCTGGAAAAAGCCGCTGGTCGCGCGCAAGCCCGACGATTGGGCGGTGATCCTGTTCACCTCCGGCACCGAAGGCCTGCCCAAGGGCGTGGTGCTGTCACACCACAACATGTTGACCAATGTCGCGCAGGTCGCGGCCCGCATCGATTTCGGCCGCGAGGACCGGCTGTTCAATGCGCTGCCGGTGTTCCACTCGTTTGGGTTCATGGGCGGGGTGGTCCTGCCGTTGATTTCCGGCGTGCCGATCTATCTCTATCCGTCGCCGCTGCATTACCGCACCGTGCCGGAACTGATCTACGGCTGGTGCGCCACCGCGATGTTCGGCACCGATACGTTCCTCAACGGCTATGCACGCATGGCTAATCCTTATGACTTCCGTTCGCTGCGTTATGTGCTGGCCGGCGCCGAGCCCGTGAAGGCCTCGACGCGGCAGATCTACCTGGAAAAGTTCGGCCTGCGCATTCTCGAAGGCTATGGCCTGACTGAGACCTCGCCGGTGCTGGCGCTGAACACGCCGATGTTCAACAAGTTCGGCAGCGTCGGACGGCTCCTGCCCGGCATGGAAGCACGGCTCGAAAAGGTCGAAGGCGTCGAGGAGGGCGGCCGGCTGTTCGTGCGAGGGCCGAATGTGATGCTCGGCTATCTGCGCGCCAACAATCCGGGCGTGCTCGAACCGCCGCCCGAAGGCTGGCACGATTCAGGCGACATCGTCACCATCGACGATCAGGGCTTCATCACCATCAAGGGCCGCGCCAAGCGCTTCGCCAAGGTTGGCGGCGAAATGGTGTCGCTCGCGGCGGTGGAAATGCTGGCGGCGGAGCTGTGGCCGAACAGCATCACGGCGGTGTCGGCGGCGCCGGACGCGCGCAAGGGCGAGCGGCTCATCATGGTCACCGACAAGCACGGCGCCACGCGCGCCGATTTCATGGCCTATGCGCGCAGCAAGCACGCCGCCGAACTGATGTTCCCGGCGGAAGTCATCGTGCTCGACAAATTGCCGCTGCTCGGCTCCGGCAAGGTCGATCAATTGGCCGTCGACAAATTCGTGCGCGAGCAGGCGGCGGCGAAGGCGGCGGCAGCGGAATAATCTGCCCCCGTGCTTTCCTACCAGTGGCCTTTCCGCCGGTTCCACGCGTAGAGCAGGTCGGCAAAGCGGTCGTAGCCAAAGCGCGCGATCTGATGAATGCCCGGTAAATCGAGCAAGCGGCCGAGCCACGCATGGCCTGGCGTTGCTTTCCAGACGGCAATTGCGCAATCAGCACCGACGTGGAGCCTGCCCTCGGCGTCGACCGCATGGAGCCGGCGTCGAATGTCCTCCAGGCCAGCGCCGAAGCGCGATAGCGCATCGGGCTCAAGATTGATGTCGCGGAATTCGATAGTACCGGCCCGCGCCGCCCGGACGAGGCGGCTGCGCTGCCAATCGATGCCCGTATTACAAACTGGGCATTTTGTGTTGTACCAGACCGTAAGCTGCGGACTCATGGCGAAGACCCGACGACTTATGGCGCGCCCGCATTCCTGATGTGTGGCGCATGTCAGTGCTCAAGGCACACAATTAAGCACTTATGCCCCCCGCATCGCCAGCACCCGATCGACCATCGCGCCGGCTTCGCCGAGATAATTCGCCGGATCGCAGAGCTTGGCCAAAGCGGCGCGGTCGAGATGTTTGGTGATTTCGGCGTTCTCGGCGAGGAGATCGAGCAGCGGGCGTCCGGTCGCCACCACTTTGCGGCAGATGTCGTAAACGAGATCGTGCGCATATTGGCGGCCGAGATAGGGGCCGAGCCCCATCATCACCGCTTCCGACACGATCAGGCCTTTGGTGATGTCGAGGTTGGCGCGCATCCGCTTCTCGTCGACCTGCAGGCCGGTCAGCACGAATTCGGTCTGACTGAGCGCGCCCGCGGTAAAGCAGAAAATCTCCGGCAGCACGATCCATTCGATTTCCCACGGGCCGGTGGCGCGCTCGTGGTCCTCGATCATGGCGTCAAGCAGCGCTGCGGATTGCTGGCGCACCACCGACGTCAGCGCGGTGATATAGACCGAGGAGATCGGATTTCGCTTCTGCGGCATGGTCGAGGACGAGCCGCGGCCTTCGTGGAACGGCTCGTAGACTTCCTCCACTTCGGTCTGCATCAGAAGCTTCACGTCGAACGCGATCTTGCCGCAGGTGCCGGTGACGAGGCCCAGAAAGCAGCCGACCTCCGCGATCGTATCGCGGACCGTGTGCCAGGCGATCGCCGGCTGGCCGAGTTTCAATTCCTTCATCAGCTCGGTTTGGGTCGCGAGCCCCTGGCCGCTCAACGAGGACAAGGTGCCGGCGGCGCCGCCGAATTCGCCGACCAGAACGCGCGCGCGCAATTCCTTCAGGCGCTGCTTGTGGCGCTCGAACGCGGCCAGGATTGTCGCCATCTTGTAGCCGAAAGTGATCGGCACCGCCTGCTGCAGATTGCTGCGGCCGGCCATCGGCGTGTCGCGATATTTCTTGGCGAGGGTTGCGAGCGCATCTGAAATCCGCTGAAGGCTCGCCTCGATCAAAACCAGCGCTTCGCGGATCTGCATGACCGTGGCGCTATCGGTGATGTCCTGCGTGGTGGCGCCCCAATGGCACCATTCGCCGAGCCCGTCGCGGCACAAAGCCACGAGCTGCTGCACCACCGGCAGCACCGGATAGCCGATCTTTTCGGTCTGGGTTTTCAGCTTGGCAAAATCGATCTCGCTGACATTGCAGTGCTTGACGATCTCTTCCTCGGCCTCTTTCGGGATGATGCCGAGCCGCCCTTGCGCCCGCGCCAAGGCTGCCTCGAAGTCGAGATATTTCTGGACGCGGTTCTCGTCGGAAAAAACCCGCCGCATCGCTTCGGTCGAAAAGATGTCGCGGAATACGGCGGAATCGATCAGTGACGTGGGCATCAGCATGGTCTCCGGGCACAGCGAAATTTGCGGGCCTTTTCATAGTGCACCGCGCGCCGCCTGACCACCGGGGTCGGTGCAGGGCGGCTCCGAGAGCGGCCCGTGGCAAAAGCGGGCTTTTATGCCGCTCTCGGCAACCGGTGGTGCATCCGCGCCATCTCGGCTAGCATCCGCGCCAATTCGGTGCGCAAGCCGAAACAGAGCGGACGCCATTCCGCCGAAGTCCGCTGGGGAGGGAAACCATGACTGCTTCCGTCAATGCCGGTCCGCGTCTCGACCGGCTACCGGTTTCATCGTTTCACTATCGTATTTTCTGGCTGGTCGGCGCCGGCATGTTCTTCGACGGCTACGATCTGTATGTCGCCGGCAGCGTACTCGCCGCGACATTGCAGACCAAATTCTCGATCCTGCCGCAAAACCTGCAATTTGTGTCGCTGACCTTCCTCGGCATGACCATCGGATCTTTGGTCACGGGATTTGCCGGCGACAAATTCGGCCGGCGCTTCACCTATCAGATCAATCTTTTGATCTTCGGCTTGGCCTCATTGGCGGCCGCCTTCGCCCAGGACATGCCGCAACTCATCATCTGCCGCTTCATCCAGGGGCTTGGGCTCGGCGCGGAGATCGTCGTCGGCTATTCGACCTTGACCGAATTCGTGCCGCCTCAGACGCGCGGTCGCTGGCTGGCGTTTCTCGCCTTCCTTACGGTATGCGGATTTCCTGTCACAGCGATCCTCGGTTATTTGATCATTCCGAGCTTCGGTTGGCGGCCGATGTTCGTCATCGCCGGCATCGGCTCGCTGATCGTATGGTATCTGCGCAAGAATCTTCCCGAATCGCCGCGCTGGCTGGAGAGCCAAGGCCGTACCGCGGAGGCCGAGGCGCTGCTGCAATCGATCGAAAAAGAAGTCGCCGGCCAAAAGGGCGCGCTGCCGGCGCCCGCCGTTACAGCGGCTGTCCCGCAGCTTACGGCCGCGTCGATGTTCCGGCCGCCGATCCTGCAGCGTCTCCTGGTCGGCAGCTGGGTGCTGATTACGATCAATACGCTGATCTTCGGCTTTGTGATCTTTCTGCCGCAGTTCTTTTTGCGGCAAGGCCTCACCATCACCAATTCGCTCGGCTATACGGCGGTGCTTGCCGCGGCGTCGCTCGTCGGCTGCGCGCTCGGCGCTTACTTATCCGATGCCGTCGGGCGGCGCTGGAGCATTATCGGCGCATCGGTGCTCACCATCATTACCGGCTGGTTCTATGCCCGCTCCAATGCCGCGTCCGATCCCGAGATCGTGCTCGCCATCGGCGCGGTGCTGATTGTCGCGATCTATATCCAGACCGCGATCCTGTTCGGCGTCTACACGCCGGAACTGTTCCCGACCGAGATCCGGCTGCGGGCCAACGGCATCTGCAATACGCTCGGCCGCGGCGCCACTGTCATTTCGCCGTTCGTGGTCGGCGCGCTGCTCACCAATTACGGACTGCCCGGCGTGGTCTGGCTGATGATCGGGCTGGTCGCGGTGCAGATCGTCGCCGTCTATGTCTGGGGCGTGGAACCTGCGCGTCGCTCGCTCGAGGGGCTCGATCCGCAAGGGTCCGATGCGGACGCCAAGCCGCAAGCACGGGTCATCAGCGCGTAGCTGTGGCTTTAGGACTCGAACGGCAGGCCGGCATATTGCTCGGCGAGTGAGGCTTGTGCGAATTCCGAAGCCTGCAGGTAATCGAACTGGTTGAAACGCATCTGCCGCTCGAACGGCGTCTCGTCGGGAAAGCGGTGCAGCAGCAGCGTCAGCCACCACGACACCCGCGCTGACGCCCAGACCCGGCGCAGCGCCATGTCGGAATAGCAATCGAGGTAATGCGTCTTGTTGCTGCGATAGGCTTCCGTCAACGCCCGCGACAGATAGAACACGTCCGAGACCGCGAGATTGAGTCCTTTGGCGCCGGTCGGCGGCACGATATGGGCGGCGTCGCCGGCGAGGAAAAGTCCGCCGTAACGCATCGGCTCGGCGACGAAGCTGCGCAACGGCGCGATGGATTTTTCGATCGATGGGCCGGTGACGATGGCATCGGCCATGTCTTTCGGGCAGCGCGCTTTGAACTCTTCCCAGAACCGGTCGTCGGGCCAGTCGTCGAGCTTGGCGTCGAGGTCGCACTGGATGTAATAGCGGCTCAGCATCGGATTGCGCATCGAGGCGAGCGCAAAGCCGCGATCGTGATAGCAATAGCACATGTCCTTGTAAGGCGGCGTCTCCGACATGATGCCGAGCCAGCCGAACGGATAGCTCTTCTCGTAGCTCTTGAGCAGATCGGCCGGGATCGAGGCGCGGCTGACGCCGTGATAGCCGTCGCAGCCGGCGACATAGTCGCAATCGACACGATGCTGCACGCCGCCCTTCTCATAAGTGAGATAAGGCCGGCCCGAGGTCAGATCGTGCGGCCGGACATCGGCGGCCTCGTCGACGATCTGTCCGCCGGCGGCATCGCGCGCCGCATAAAGATCTTCGGTGATCGCGGTCTGGCCATAAGTCATCATCCGCTTGCCGGTATATTTGAACGTGTCGATGAAGAACCGCGGCCGGTCCTCCCAACCGATCGCCGAACCGTCATGGGGATGGCCGTCGCGATCCATGCGGGTGCCGAGCCCGACCTCACGCAACAGCGCAACCGAGCCCGCTTCGAGCACGCCAGCGCGAATGCGCCTGAGCACATATTGCCGGGTCTGGCGCTCCAGAACGATACTGTCGATGCCGTTTTTGTGCAGGATATGGGACAACAACAGGCCGGCCGGCCCGCCGCCGATGATTGCCACTTGAGTTCGGGTCGCTGCGCTCATTGTAAAAAAAGGGGTCCTGACAGGAAAAGCTCCCTAGGAAAGGCGCAAATTGCCGCAATAGGCAAGCGGGCGGGGGGCGTCTTGCCGCAAGCTTCCAATCAAGACTTGAACGGAAACCTTGAACCATCACGCGGATGCCGCGATATAAGGCGCGCCGGCAACGGGGTCATTTGCATGTTCGAATCTTTCAAAAATTTCATCTCCGATTTTGTCGACGGCGGGAAGCATCCGAGCCAGTTTGCCGACGACGATTACCGCCTCGCCGCGGCAGCGCTCTTGGTGCATGCCGCCGCCATCGACGGCGACGTGTCGCAGAGCGAGGGCGACAAGCTCCGCGCTGTGCTGAAGAAGGACTTTGCCCTCGACGATGCCGCGACTGCGGAATTGATCGACAAGGCCACCGCGGTCGAGCGCGAGTCCGTCGACCTTTATCACTTCACCCACCAGCTCAACCGGTCGCTGAATGAGGCGGGCCGCGCCCGCATCATCGCGATGATGTGGGAGATCGTCTATGCCGACGGCAGGCGCGACGAGCTCGAGGACAATCTGGTGTGGCGCGCCGCCGACCTTCTCGGCGTGTCGCCGCGCGAGCGCATCGAATTGCGCCGCCAGATCGGCGGCGAAGATGCAGAGGGTTCGGCGGCGGGTGAGGACGAGGAGAGGAGCGGCGCATGAAGCCTGTCACGCTGATCACGGGCGCTTCCTCCGGCATCGGCACCGAACTGGCGCGGGCCTTTGCCGCGCACGGGCACGAACTCGTGCTGGTGGCGCGGCGCGCCGACCGGCTCAATGCGCTCGCCGACGACATTGCCAAAGCCGGGCACCCGCGGCCGCAGGTGCTGGCGTCCGATCTCGAGCAGCGCGACGCCGTGGCCAAGATCGCCGCGCAGCTACAACTCCTCGAACTCGAGCCGAATTTCGTCGTCAACAATGCCGGCTTCGGCCTGATGGGCGATGCTGCAACGCTGGACCGCGACGAGCAACTCGGCATGATCGATCTCAATGTGCGTGCGCTCACCGAATTGTCGCTGACGTTTGTCGACAGTCTTTCGCGCCATCGCGGCGGTCTGCTCAATGTCGCTTCGATCGCGGCCTTTCTGCCCGGACCGGGCATGGCGGTCTATTACGCCACCAAAGCCTATGTGCTGTCCTTCACCGAAGCTCTGCATCAGGAATGGGCCGGCCGCGGCATCAAAGTGAGTGCGCTCTGTCCGGGACCGGTGCCGACCGAATTCCAGGCGCGGGCGAGCCTGGAACTGCCGGGCGCCGCCAAGATGATCGAATTGCCGCCGGATCGCGTCGCCCAGATCGGCTATGACGGCCTCATGCGCGGCCAGCGCGTGGTTGTGGCCGGCTTGGGCAACAAGATCGCGGCGTCGTTCATGCGCTTTGCCCCCCATGCGCTGCTCTTGCGCGCCGTCGATCAGCGCACCGGCGCCGGCAAAGACCGCTGACCTTCGCAATCCTGCTGCGCCGAGAAAACATTGATTTCATTCGCGAACACGCTAGGTATGAAGAAAGGCGTGTTCGTCTAAACTCATGCAACAGCAGATTCTGATCGTCCTTCACCAGGAGCACTCGACACCCGGCCGCATCGGATGCGCCCTGCAACGGCTGGGATACCGGCTCGACGTACGCCGCCCGCGCTTCGGCGAGCCGCTGCCGAAGACCATGGCCGACCATGCCGGCGCCATCGTTTTCGGCGGCCCGATGAGCGCCAATGACGAAGACGAATTCATCCGCACCGAGATCGATTGGATCGCGGTGCCGATGAAGGAGAACAAGCCCTTTCTCGGCATCTGCCTCGGCGCCCAGATGTGCGCCCGGCAACTCGGCGGCAAAGTATTCAAGCATCCGGGCGGCCATGCCGAGATCGGCTATTACCCGATCCGTCCCACCGCGGCCGGGCTCACTGTCGTCGAGACCTGGCCGGAATGCGTCTATCAGTGGCATCGCGAAGGTTTCGACGTGCCGCCCGGCGCCGAGCTTTTGGCGGAAGGCGACACGTTCGAAGTGCAGGCGATCCGGTCCGGGCGCGCTTACGCGCTGCAATTCCATCCCGACGTCACGCACGCCATGATGCACAAATGGACCACGCGCGGGCATGACCGCATGGAGCTGCCCGGCGCGAAGCCGCGCCATACCCATTTCGCCGACCGCGCCGTCTACGATTATTCGGCGCGCGCCTGGCTCAGCGTCTTTCTGGAGCGCTGGCTGAGCGCCGCATGACGCGGCGCTCTAGAGCGCGATTGTTTCAGATTGAATCGTTTGTCGCTCTGGGATTTTGATTGAGCATGATCGTTTCGGAAAACCGGCTTCCACCCTCGGATCAAGTCCAAGGGCATGCTTTTCCGGATCATGCTCTAGTGCCAGCCGGCCTCGAGCTCCTGCGCGAAATAAGCGACGGTCTTGGTATAGACCTGTGACGCGTTCCACTGCAGCAACACCTGGAAATTGGCGGTGCCTTCGCCCCAGGGCTGGCCGCGCTGCCAGCCATAGCCTTTCAGATAATTGGCGGTCGAGGCAAGCACGTCGGGGACGCTGCGAATGAGATCGCGGCGGCCATTGCCGTCGTAATCGACGGCATATTTCAGATAGGACGACGGCAGAAATTGCGTCTGGCCGATCTCGCCGGCCCAGGCGCCGTGCATGTCGGCCGGCGACATGTCGCCGCGATCGATGATCTGCAGCGCCGCGATCGTCTCGCTGCGGAACTTGTCGGGCCGGCGGCAGTCATAGGCCAGGCTCGCCAGCGAGCGGATGGTCGGGAATTTTCCGGGATTGGTGCCGAAGTCGGTTTCCAGTCCCCAGATGGCGACAATCACCGGACCCGGCACGCCGAATTGGTCTTCGATCTTGTTGAAAATCGAGCCGTACTGAATGAGCATATTGCGCCCGCGCGCGAGCCGCGGCGGCACCATGCGGCCGGAGAACTGCTCAAAACTCTGTTTGAACACGCCCTGGGCATGGTCGCGGGCGATGATGGTGGGGTCGTAGGTGACGTTGGCAAGCGCCGCCTGAATCGTGCGTTGCGACACCCCGGCGGCGGCGGCGTCCTGTTTGAGGCCCTGTAGCCAGGCGCCGAAATCGCCGCCGCAGGCTGCCGCAGCATGGGCCGGTAACGGGATAATACCGAGCGCAAGGACGAGCCATATCACGCGGCAAATCGCGCGAAGTGTCAGCAATCGCATATTTTCTCCTGCCCTGTCGCCCGCAATCACTCAGCACCGAATATGCAGCAGTCGGACGGCCGCCGCAAAGGTCACGGCACCGGCCCTTCCTGCGGAACCCGCTTGGTCGGGTTGAGGTGTTGCCTGATCGACAAATGTGGCGCGGCGATGCTCAAGCCCAGATGGGGCTAAAACCCGCTCCCACACCGGGTCTTACTTACTTCAAGTCGGCGAGTATCTGATGCAGAGGCTTTCTATCATCGGGCATCGACACGTCGCGGTCGAGAATGGTGTTGGTAATTTCCACCCCGAGTGAGCGATAGCTCTCGAACTGCGATTCGGAAAACCACTGATCAGCGGTGTCTTCGTGGGGGAACGTGTCATGTGCGGTTGCATAGCTGACAATTCCGGCGCCTTCGGTGCCGTGATAGGCCGGCTTGATATAGAGCACGTGTCCATTAGTGCACTCGGCGCCGTCGGCGCTCCGGTAGTCGATGATACCGATGGCGTGATACGGAATATCTTTAGCGGCGCTGGCCGGACGGTTGCTCAGTCTGTCCAGGCCGTCGAAAACGATCTTGATACCGAGATCGATATAGATTTTCCGCACCGCATTGCCGAGGTCTTCGAAGGCGAAATTAGGATCGCAGCCGGCATCGATCACCACAATGAAGCGGCAGCGCCGCCGCACCATTTCGTAAAGCCCGAGATTTTCGAAGTGGCCGCCATCGGACAAATAGACGTAGCGACTTTCATCGGTGGTCTGGCCGAATGCCTCATAGAATAACGGTTTGGCCGCCCATTTCGGACCTTCGGTTTGGTAGGTCTCGCAGCCGTTCTTGCCGGGATTGCCGAGCCACCAGCCGAGCCGCACATTGAACAGCGCCAGCAACAGCGAAATCGACGGCGAGGAGTGATAGCCCATATTCGGGCTGACTGCGGCGCCTGAAATCGCCATCGCCGTGCCGAGCGCGATGCCCCATTTGCGCTGCGCGTCGTAGCCTGTCGTGGGCCGCTCGGCCTTGACGTTTTTGGTCGTCGCCTTTTTGCTGTCGTCGGCTTTGACTTTTTTATACTTATCCGGACCGTCGCCATATTTGTCGCTCCGCCGAAATCCGACATAGGCGCTGCCGCAATGCAATGGACTGACGGTGAACGATTCCGCTTTGCGCTCTTGCCAGGCCAGACGTTTGGTCGACACTACGTTGAGCGCAATATTGATGACGTGAAACAGCCGATGCTTGTTCTCTTCCGGCTTTTTCGACCATAGCTCGTGGACGCGGATATTGTCGTCGCCATCGAAGCCGGTGAACGGGTCGGGATGACGCACCGGGCACGAGGCGCCGAGATAGGCGCGGATCAGCCGGTTGCGATAGAGCGCATGCAAGGAGAAGCGGTTGATATTGACGCAATAGGAGGCGAGCAGCGCGACCACGACGATCACGCCCGAACCGATCAACAGCCACTCCAGGGTCGGCCAAAGGGAGACCGCGTCCTTACTGGCTTGCAATTGCTGGATCAAAGAATTGTCAAATAATGCGGCGTCGAGACCGATTGAAAGCCCGATGATCAATCCGGCAACGAAGATCGGGCCGGTCACCGCCAACACGATGTTGTAGACTAAAGCTGTGCGGCTGCTTTTGCTGCCGGTCTTCGCCGCCGTCTTGGCACTGCTGCCGAGCAGCGCCGTGACGATGCCGGAAACGACGGTGATGATGCCTCCGGAGGCGGCGACATAGGCATGAGCCTTGCTGTTGGCGATTTGTACGAACAGTTCCCCGGCAAAAACCAGAAATGCGCCAACCGCCCAGACAACTGATGCCGCGGCAAACCAGCCGGCGGCGCGGCCCAGCCACTCGCGATCAGGATCGGAATTACGCTCGTAGCTCACCAACCCGACAAAGATGATTTCCGCCATGAGCTGGGACAGCAATACCCATGGCACGCCAAAGATGATTGGCAACAACAAACATCGGATATCGTCAGACGGCCCTAAAGGATCGCCTTTGTAGGGTTGAAGGAGCGCATAGAGGCCGGCGCCAAGACCTATGAGCGCGCCATAAATCAGACCGGACCCACCACAGGCGATAAGGTCGACGAGATCGCGCCAACTGAGGGGCGGGGGCGACGCTTTGGTCCAGCCCGCGAAATATGCGATCCATCCCGACACGGTTCCGACAGTCCAGCCGGCGAGATAGATCACGGCCGCGACAATGGCGGTTACCCAAATCAGGTCAACCGGCTTACTGAGATCGCTCAGGCTGAGCCGCTCGATCACGGGCAGACTGGTCCAATCCTTGCCGAAATGCAGCGCGAAGGAACGCGAGGAAAAGACGACGGCGAGCGCCACGGCCGAGATAACGGCCCATAAGAGATCGCCCCACAGAAAGCGCCGCTGAGAGACATTGCGGGCCTCATCAGGAGAGATGCCTTTTCGCACATATCGCCGTGCCGGACGGTGCATAGTGATGAAAGCCAGCGCGAGGATCAAAGACAAGATTCCGGCGAACAGAACCCCAAAGACCAGCGAGTCGTTCCCACTATGTGCGATCAATACCGAGCCGGTGGCGATGAGCTTCAAGAGCAGAAGTGCGATACAGACGACAGGAATGATGACGAGCCAATTGAGAATGAGATTGCGGACAAAGATCGCAACAGCGGCCCAGGTGTCAGCCGAGGTGATGCCGAGCGTCGGCGTCAGATAATTGCTATAGGCGCGCAGCCACGAGATTGCCGGCGGCTCGACATCCGCGCCTTCGGGGCGGCCGGTCAGATCATTGATCACGGTCACGAAATCAGCGCGGGCGCGCCAAGCCGACAACCACGAGCCGATATAGCCGCCGCCGGACACGGTCGAGAGATAGTGGAAGCGGCCGAGCAGTGAATTGCTCGACTCGATTTTGGCTTCGGGTGTCTTGGTCTTGGCGACGGCGGTCTGAGCAGACTCTGCCGCCGTCACGAGCTTGGTAACGTCGTAATGCGCCAGAGCTTGAATAACCCCGAGGCAGAACGTGGCGCTGCGAATGCCGCCGCCGGAACAGCACAGCGCCACGCGGCTCAATTTGTTGAGGGACTGATAGAACTCTCTCCGGTCTTTGTCCTCGGTTTTTGCTGCGTCCTTTACGGCTTCGCTGCGCGCCGGCCGCGTATCTGCATTCAGCTGCTTGCGCGCTTCATGCTGGCTTTGATTGCTGGGCGCCTCCGATTGGATGAATCCCGGATTTTCGCCATGGATCGCCTTCGCCTCGGCGGCCAATACTTCTTCGATCGACAGCACGCCCATCGCCGTCCCTCCCGATCGGTAGCAACGCGGTGATCGTATCATCCGTAAGTTGTAGATTAAAGATCAAAGTCGCCTGGCTGCGCCGGCTCAGGCGCTGACTCTATTACGGATTGGCGACGCCGTAGCGCTCGGCGTCATAGAGCTCGGTGAAAATCCATCGCGACATCAGCACCACGGCAAGAATGCTGACCCCGCCGATCAGCACCGAGGGGATGGTGCCGAAGAACGCGGCCCAAGCGCCGGCGCGAAAATCGCCGAGCTGGTTCGACGTGATCACCGCCATGGAATTGACCGCATAGACCCGCCCGCGCATCTCGTCCGGCGTGCGCAGCTGCACCATGGTCTGCCGGATCACCACGCTGATCGTGTCGGACGCGCCGATGACGGCCATCGCTGCGATAGCGAAAATGACATTCGGCGCCAGCCCCAACAAGATCGTGCCGATGCCGAATATCGTGACGGTGATGAACATGACGCGGCCGACGCGATTGGAAACCGGCCAGCGCGCCAGCACGAGCCCGGTGACGATGGCGCCGACCGCCGGCGCCGCGCGCAACATGCCGAAGCCGAGCGGGCCAATGACGTAAATGTCGCGCGCGAAAATCGGCAACAGCGCCATCACGCTGCCGAACAGCACCGCCACCATGTCGAGCACAATGGCGCCGAGCACGACTTTCTGATGGATGATGAACGCCACACCGCTGAACAGCGTTTTCAAGTCGAGCACCGGGCGTGTCGTGGCCGTTCGCTCCATCGCCACCGTGATCATCGCAAGTCCGGCCGTGAACCAG
Source organism: Xanthobacteraceae bacterium (assembly GCA_035483735.1). Lineage (GTDB taxonomy): Bacteria > Pseudomonadota > Alphaproteobacteria > Rhizobiales > Xanthobacteraceae > BOG-931. The sequence continues at coordinate 23,597 of DATHPQ010000210.1, forward strand.
ATTACGGCGCAGACCGTGAACACCAGCGTCGGGCTGAGAGAAATCAGGATACCGCCGAGCGCGGGCCCGGCGACGACGGCAGTCTGCGAGCCTGAGGTCGAGGCCGCCACCGCATTTGGAAGTATTCGCGCCGGCACGACATTCGGTAGCACGGTCTGCACGCTCGGCTGTTCGAAGGCGCGCCCGGTGCCGACGACGAAGGCCATGGCCAGCAGCAGGTTCGGGGTCAGGTGGCCGGTGAAACTCGCCACGGCGAGAATCGCGACCGCCACCGCCTCGACGATCTCGCCGATAAAGGTGACCCAGCGTCGGTCGAAGCGGTCGGCGACGTGGCCGGTCAGCGGAAACAAACAAATCGCCGGGATGAACTGCACCAGGCCGATCAGGCCGAGCCGGAACGGGCTGCCGGTCATCGCGTACATTTGCCAGCCGACCGCGACCACATGGATCTGCAGCGCCACCGACGCGGCGACCCGGACATAGAGGTAACGCAGAAAGGCCGGATGGCGCCAAAGCGATAGGGTGGCGGGGGAATCACTCTGCGTCATTGCCGTGTTGTTTAACGGTCGCGGCTCGGCTTGTCCCGGCCGTCTCGATCAAGATTGTCAGGGATGCAGCGGGCCGGGCCTGTTCGCGGTCAGTTCGGGAAATTATTCCGAGTGAGCCGGGCCCGCCTTCGCTCTTCGAGCTGCGGCGGGCAACCTTCGCGGTGCTAAGGCCGGCTTGCCAACCGAAGCGGCCTTGGCCGCGAAGGTTGGTGGAGCCGAGGGGAGTCGAACCCCTGACCTCCTCATTGCGAACGAGGCGCTCTCCCAACTGAGCTACGGCCCCCGCCTAAGGCTGCGACCGGCGCAAATGGCCGGTTCGGCGAGTGCGGGCCATTTAGGGCCGCCTTTTCCGGGTGTCAAGGATGGGTGCGGCGGCGGCGAGGCTCGAAAAGAAGCGAAATCCGATGGCTTGTTCGGGAACCCGCAAATCGCTAATTTCCCGCCATCGCTGGAGCGAGATCGTTCCAGGTGCCGCTCTAGCATTTTGATTGAGCGTGATCTTTTCGGAAAACCGGTTGCCGCTTTTCCGGATCACGCTCTAACCCAAAGCAGGTCCATGCGCGCTCTCTTCGAAGTCATCGATATCGCTCTCTCGCTCTATATGTGGATTGTGATTGCGATGGCGATCTTCTCCTGGCTCGTCGCCTTCAACGTGGTCAATACGCGCAACCAGGTCGTGGCGATGATCGGCGATTTTCTCTATCGCATCACCGATCCGGCGCTGCGCCCGATTCGCAATTTCATGCCGAATCTCGGCGGCATTGATATCTCGCCGGTCATTCTGTTCCTGATCATCATTTTCATTCAAAGAGTGATCGAGCTTTACATCCTGCCCAACGTCTATTGAGCGCGATGACCTCACGGGTGTCATTGCGACGCTGGACGCAAATGCCTGACGGTGTCGCGCTCGACGGGCGGCTCACGGGGACGCTATGAGCGCGAAAATCATCGACGGCAAAGCCATCGCCGCCGATCTGCGCGCCAAGGTCGCGGCCGAGACGCGGCGGCTGACCGCCGCGCACGGGCTCGTTCCCGGACTGGCGGTGGTTCTGGTCGGCGACAATGCCGCGAGCAAAACCTATGTCGCGAGCAAAGCGCGCGCCTTGCTCGAAACCGGCATGCGGCCGTTCGATCATCAATTACCGGCCGATACCAGCGAAGCCGACCTGTCGGCGCTTATCGCCAAGCTCAATGCCGATCCCGCGGTGCACGGCATTCTGGTGCAGCTGCCGCTGCCGCCGCAGATCAATGCCGCGCGCGTCGTTGGCAGCGTTGCCCCGGACAAGGATGTCGACGGCTTCCATCCGATCAATTTCGGGCGGCTCGCGGCGAAATTGCCGACGCTCATTCCCTGTACGCCGATCGCTTGCATGAAGCTTGCCGCTTCGGCGCGTCCGTCGCTCGACGGCCTCGATGCGCTTGTCGTCGGGCGTTCCAATATTGTCGGCAATCCGCTCGGCCAGCTTCTTCTCGCCGCCAACGCCACTGTCACCATCGCGCATACGCATACCCGGAACCTGCCGGATCTGTGCCGGCGCGCCGAATTGCTGTTCGTCGCCATCGGCCATGCCGAATTCATTCGCGGCGACTGGATCAAGCCGGGCGCAACGGTGATCGATGTCGGCATCAATCGGGTGTCGGGCGCGGACGGCAAATCCAAGATCGTCGGCGACGTGTGTTTTGCCGAAGCGGTCGAGGTCGCGGGCGCGATTACGCCGGTGCCCGGCGGCGTCGGGCCGATGACGATCGTGTGCCTGTTGGTGAATACGCTGCGCGCCGCCTGCATGCAGGCGAAACTGCCGCCGCCGTCAGTCTAGCTTTTTCAGCTGTTCCAGCCGAAGGCGACTTTGTCGAGCACGCGGGTGCCGAATTTCTCCGACGACCGCGCCACCGCTTTGCCGCCGAGCGCGCGATAGAATTCCACCGCGTTCTCGTTTTCCGACAGCGCCCACACGATCAAGGACTTCATCGAGCTCTGCACCAGATCGCGGCGCGCGGCGGTGAACAGCCGCCGGCCGAAGCCGAGGCCCTGGAATTCCGGCCGCAGATAAAGCTCGTAGATCTCGCCGTCGTAATAGAGGCTGCGCGCGCGATTGCGCCCGTAATTGGCGTAGCCCGCGATCTTGTCGCCGAATTGCAGAAGCGCGATGCGGCTGCCCTTGCGTATCGCCGATTCCCACCACGCCGGACCGCGCCGATTGATCAGCTTTTCGAGTTCGGTGCCCGGAATAATGCCCTGATAGGCCATGCGCCAAGCCTCATCATGCGCCTCCGCCACGTCGGTGGCGTCACGCGATGTCGCGCGGCGAATTTCGATGAGGACTGTGCTCATGATGCGATGCTCATGCTTCGATCAAAGCAAGCGATTCCAGGCAACTCAAGGGCCGAGATTCACGTTCAGTTAACGCTGTGGATTATTAGCCAAAAGATCGGGCTTGGCCAGAATTGCGAAAGAAAAAATACAGCCGCCCGCGGCGATCCCGACACCCTGTTGCAATAGCGTCACGCTTTCCGGCTTTCGGCACCGGACATATTCCGAAGGTGTCGCAATTTGTGACAGGATGGTCGTGCCGTGAGGTCAACCGATACCGCGCGCGGGGCGGGTATCGGACTTATTCACACGCGCTCGGCTTCTTTGCGCCGCTCGTCGCGCTTGCGATCGTTCGGATCGAGCAGTTTTTTGCGCAAGCGGATGGATTTCGGCGTCACCTCGACGAGTTCGTCGTCCTCGATATAAGCGAGCGCCTTTTCCAAGGTCATGCGAATCGGCGGCGTGAGCCTGATCGCTTCGTCCTTGGAGTGCGTGCGGATATTGGTGAGCTTCTTGCCCTTGAGCACGTTGACTTCGAGATCGTTGCCGCGCGTGTGCTCGCCGATGACCATGCCGCGATAGACCTTCCAGCCCGGCTCGATCATCATTGGGCCGCGGTCTTCGAGGTTCCACATCGCATAAGCCACGGCTTCGCCCTGATCGGTCGAGATCAGCACGCCGTTCCGGCGCCCGGTGATGTCGCCGCGATGCGGGCCGTAGGCATGGAACAGCCGGTTCATCACCGCGGTGCCGCGGGTGTCGGTGAGCAACTCGCCCTGATAGCCGATGAGGCCGCGGGTCGGCGCGTAGAAGATCAGCCGGGTGCGGCCGCCGCCGGACGGACGCATCTCGACCATCTCGCCCTTGCGCTCGGCCATCTTCTGCACGACGACGCCGGAATGTTCCTCGTCGACGTCGATGACGACTTCCTCGATCGGCTCGAGCAGATCGCCCGACGGGCCGTGCTGGAACAGCACTTTCGGCCGCGACACCGCGAGCTCGAAGCCCTCGCGGCGCATCGTCTCGATGAGAATGCCGAGCTGCAATTCGCCGCGGCCGGCGACTTCCATGGAATCCTTTTCGTTCGATTCGGAAATCCGCAGCGTCACATTGCCTTCGGCTTCGCGCAGCAGCCGGTCGCGGATGACGCGGCTCTGCACCTTGTCGCCTTCGGTTCCGGCGAGCGGCGAATCGTTGATGCGGAACGTCATGGTCAGAGTCGGCGGATCGATCGGCTGCGCCGGCAGCGGCTCGGCGACTTCCGGCGCGCACAGCGTGTGCGAGACGAAAGCTTCCGGCAGGCCGGCAATGGCGACGATGTCGCCGGCAAAGCCTTCCTCGATCGGCGCCCGTTCGAGGCCGCGGAAGGCCAGCACTTTGGTGACGCGGCCTTCCTCGATCAGTTCGCCGTTGCGGTCGATGACCTTGACCTGCTGGTTCGGCTTCACCGAACCGGAGGTGATGCGGCCGGTGACGATGCGGCCGAGATAGGGATTGGATTCGAGAATGGTTCCGAGCATGCGGAACGGACCGTCCTCGACCGTGGGCGGCGGCACGTGGCGCAGCACGAGGTCGAACAGGGGCGCCATGCCCTGGTCCTTGGGGCCGTCCTCGGACATGGCCATCCAGCCCTGCTTGGCGGAGCCGTACAGGATCGGAAAATCGAGCTGCTCGTCAGTGGCGTCGAGCGCCGCGAACAGGTCGAACACGGCATTGGCGACCTCGGTGGCGCGCGCATCGGAGCGGTCCACCTTGTTGATCACCACGATGGGCTTGAGCCCCATCTTGAGCGCCTTGGAGACGACGAATTTTGTCTGCGGCAGCGGCCCCTCGGCGGCGTCGACCAGGACCAGCGCGCCATCCACCATGTTGAGGATGCGCTCGACCTCACCGCCGAAATCGGCGTGGCCGGGGGTGTCGACGATATTGATCCGGGTGTCCTTCCAGACCAGCGAGGTGGCCTTGGCGAGGATGGTGATGCCGCGTTCGCGTTCGAGGTCGTTGGAATCCATCGCCCGCTCGACGACGCGCTGATTGTCGCGAAACGAGCCTGATTGCTGCAGCAGGCGGTCGACCAGGGTGGTTTTGCCGTGGTCGACATGGGCGATGATGGCGATATTGCGCAGGTTCATAAAAGCTATCCGGGAATCAAAGGCGGGCCCCCGAGGATCACAAGCAAGGATCGCCAGGGGCCCGCGTTTGTGCGCTGTATATAGGGCTTTTTGCGCCGGAAGCAATCGAAGTTTGTGCACAGCACAATGGGGCTGTCCGTTAAGGTAACGGCGTCCCGTCGGCGACCGGGGCCTTTAATAAATGCGGGCCTTAAGGAATTTATGCCGCGGCGATTTTGGAACCCGCCGCCGGGCCGGAACCACCGAGCGCGATGGCGGGCGCGGCTTCGCCCGCGCCCGCGCCGCCACGGTCGAGAATCGCGGTCCGCCGCGCGGCGATGGCGAAGCGGAGCTGGTCGAGCGCGAACGAGAACGACATGCGCACGGTCTCGTCGAATTCCTCGTGCTCGCTTTGATGAACGATGGCGATGACCAGATTGTCGGCGTCCAGTTGCAACTGCTCCAGCGCTTCGAGGTTCTGCGCTGTATGCGCCTTGCGCACCATATCTAGAACCTTCTGCAACAGACGCAGCCGCCGGGTGCGGGTGTCGCTGCGCAAATAACTCGCGACGCCGGCGATGGCCGAGCCGAAAACCGGGAAGATCAGCATGCCGTAGAAGATGTCGTCGCCGTATCTGTCCCAGAATGTCTGCGTGCTGTCAGTGAGATATGCGAGCGCGCCGGGATGGGTGACGATATCGGCATCCTTATCGGTCGCCGGCGCCTCGATCTTGGCCTCCCGCGGCATCGCGGCCGCGATCGCCTGCCGCGATGTGTAGATCACCTTCGACAAGGTGGCGATGGTCGACGAACTGACGGATCGGCGCGCCACCAGATATTCGGCGAAGCTGAGCGTCTTGAGGTCATCGCTCGGCGACGGCGGCGAACCGCCAAAAGTGCCGGCATCGATAGTGTCCGAAGCGAAAGCCGGATCGCGCTTGGCGATGCCATCGGCCTGATCGATCTCGATGAAATTCGGCGCGACGCCGTTCTGCGTGGCCGCCGCAACGACCTCGGAAATCGCCGCGCCGGTCGCCGGGCCGGCAACCAGCAGCGCATCGATCTTATTGGCTTTGACGGCATTGGCGACGTCTTTCAGATCGATCTCGGATATCGTCACTTTGGCGAGCGGAACGCCGTAATGGCTCAGCACGAGTTCGAGCAGGCCTCTGGTCGCCTCGTTGCTGGTGACGATGCCGACGCGCTTGCCGGCAAGATCTGAGACTTTGCCGAACTTGCTGTCGCTTGACGAATCGCTGTCGTCGCTATCGTCACTGTCGTCGCTCTTTGCGGTCTTCGCGGCCTTGCCGGATTTGCCCTTTGCCGCTTTCGCGGTTTTGCCGCCCTTGCTCTTGCCCTCTTTGCCGCTCTTGGCGGGCTTCGTGGCTGCAGCGGTTTCTTCCGGCTTCGGCTTCGCCGCCGCCGCAGCTGCCGGAACGACCAGCGCGATGACGTTCTGCCGCAGAATGGCGACGACCGGCCAATTGAGTGTGTCGTCGAGATCGCTCGGCAGGATGGCAAGGTCGGCCTGACCCTTGGTCATGGCCTGCGCGGCGCCCTGCGTACTGTTCGTCGCAACGAGCTCGAGGTGCAGGTCGCGGTGCTCGCTCGCGATCTGGTCCGACAGCACGCCAACGAAACGGGTGTCGAGAGGGCCTGCGGCGATCCGCAGGCGATCGCGCTCCGCCGTGTAGTAAACGCCGGCCCAGACGACCGCGCCGAGGACGATGGTGCCGACAATGGTGACCAGCACGGTGTTGCGCAGGAACATCCGCACCCGGCCTCGCACCATATGTTCCAGCGATCCGAAATTCATGGCTTTCGTCGACCCGGGGCCGGGCGCAACCCCTGCCGGGCCGCCGGCCCCCTCGGTGCGGCGGAACAACCAAAATCTCTGGGCCACGGGCGGGCGATGTGGTCCGGACGGCATAGCAAATCCTAACACGCCTCCTGGCGTCTGGCCCTAGTCGTTCGTATGTCGTCCCCATTCGGAAGGGGTTCAATGCCGAGCTTTGGTTAATCCGGCGATGCCGGGGCTCGCCAATTTCGGCCCGACTTATGGCCCGACTTTGGCACAGTCCGGCGCGCCTCGGCTGGCCACGCCGTCGCGCATTCGTGGCTTATCAGGTCCCGATGGACGGCCTCCGTGTTGCCGATCACATCTTGGCCGAGACTTGTTGGTCGAGACTTGCGGAACCTCGCGTGGCGAAGCGCCGTTTGCTAGGTAGGGCGGCGCGGTCGACGGGCCGTTTCCGCTTCACCAAGGGGAATTGCATATGACGCAAAAACTTTCCGGCGCGGCGCGCAAGAGCGCGCTCGGCCGGCTCAAGGGCTGGAGCGAGGTCAGCGGCCGCGACGCCATCAGCAAAAAGTTCGTCTTTGCCGATTTCAATCAGGCCTTCGGCTTCATGACGCGCGCGGCTTTGGTCGCCGAGAAGCTCGACCATCATCCGGAATGGTCCAACGTCTATAAGACCGTCGAGGTGACGCTGTCGACGCACGACGCCGGCGGCGTGACCGACCTCGACATCAAGCTCGCCGAGACCATGGACAAACTCGCCGGATAAATAGCGCGTGATCGGGAAAAGTGGAAACCGGTTTTCCGATAAGATCACGCTCAAGCGAAATGGCGGCGCGAGCCGCCTTGCGGCTGCCGCCTTTCGGGGTCAAGTTTATCCGCCATGAGCCGCGGCGCGGCGCAGGGAGGGGCCTATGTGGTTCCGCGATCAAGCCACAACTTGGCAAGGCTTTTCTTGGCGAGGCTTCTCTTGGCAGGGGTTTTCACGGCAGGAATCTGGCCAGCGTTCTTGGCGAAATTTCAGAAGCGACTTTGCCGCGCACACGCGCCGGTTCGCCGCCGACGAAGGCGACCTGCGGCAGCGGATTTGGAAGAAGCTCAAACGCGAAGCGGCGAATATCCCGTTCGTCGAGGATGCGCTCACCGCGCATTATTGTGCTTTCGACCGCGAAACTCCGCTCTATGTGAAGCTCGCGCTCGTGGGTGCGGTCGTCTATTTCATCGTGCCCGACGATCTGATCCCGGATTCTATTCCGGTGCTCGGCTATGCCGATGACGCCGCCGTGCTAGCCGGCGCCATGAAGCTGTTTTCTTCACACATCAAGCCGGAGCACCGCGAAGCGGCGAAGGTCATGCTGGAGCGAATGCGCCAAGCGTAGATTTTTCGCCAGCGTGATCTTATCCGAAAACCGGTATCTACCCTCGGATCAAGCCCAAGGGCATGCTTTTCGGGATCATGCGCCGTTACGGACGCAAGACGATCTTCCCCATCACTTTGCGATCGGCGATCGCTTTGAGCGCCGCTGCGATATCCGCCAAGGGATAGACCGCGTGCACATGCGCACTGAGCTTGCCGGCCGCCGCCCAGTTGACGATGTCCTTCATCAATTCGCGCTGCGCCTGCGGCTCACGCTGCACCCAGGTGCCCCAGGCGACGCCGCGGATATCGCAATTCTTCAGCAGCACCAGATTGAGCGGCAGTTTGGGGATTTCACCGGCGGCAAAACCGATGACGAGATAACGCCCGTTCCAGGCCATGGAGCGCACCGCCGGCTCGGCATAGGGGCCGCCGACCGGATCGTAGATCACGTCGACGCCATGCTCGCCGCCGAGCCGCTTCAGCGCCGCGCGCAGATCCTCGCTGGCATAGTTCACGGTCTCGGTGGCGCCATGGGCGCGGGCGAATTCAAGCTTCTCATCGGACGAGGCGCAGGCGATGACGCGCGCGCCCATCACCTTGCCGATTTCGACAGTGGCAAGCCCGGTGCCGCCTGAGGCGCCGAGCGCGGCCAGCGTCTCGCCAGGCTTGAGCTCCGCGCGCACGCGCAGCGCATAAAGCGTGGTGGCGTAAGTGACGGTGAGGCCTGCGGCGCGGTCGAAATCGAGTCCGGCGGGGACTTTGACCAGAATATTCGCGGGAACGGCGACCGCCTCGCGCGCCGCGCCCCAGCCGGTATTGCCCATCACCCGGTCGCCCGGCGCGACATCGGTCACGCCGGCGCCGACGCTCTCGACGACGCCCGAGAACTCCGCCGCCGGCGAGAACGGAAATGGCGGTTTGTGCTGATATTTTCCGGCAATGATCAGGGTGTCGAAGAAATTCAGCGCGGCGGCCTTGATACGCACCACGGCCTCGCCAGGACCGGCGACGGGCTCCGGCAGATCAGCGAGTTCCAGTTCGTCGGGGGCGCAGAATTTACGGCAGAGGACGGCTTTCATGCCCGAGTCTTATCAGACTAAGTCATATCGGACTTTGTCATATCAGGCTTCGGTCACTCCGGCATCAACGAGGCAGCGGCGCAGGCGGGAGAAGGCAAGCCGCAGGCGGGATTTCACCGTGCCGAGCGGCAGCTCCATGCGCTGCGCAATCGCCGCATGCGACAGCCCATCGTAGAAGGCCAGTTTGACCAGCGCGAACTGCTCCCGCGGCAACAGGCGCAATGCCTGGCGCAGACACTGTTCGCGCTGCGTGCAGTCCATACAGTCGTCGCTGCCGTTTGCGGGATCTGGAATATCGAAGAAATCCTCGATCGCGCAAATCGTCTCGCGGCTGCGGCGTTTCACGTCGATCCGCCGGTTGCGGGCGATGTGGAACACCCAGGTCGCGGCGGCGGCTTTGCGCGGATCGAACAGATGCGCCTTGCGCCAGATCGTTTCCATCACGTCCTGGGTAACGTCGGCTGCGGCAAAATGCGCCAGGCCGAGCCTCATCATTTGCGCCTGCACGCGCGGCACGAAGTGATCGAACAGCTGCGCAAAGGCCTCGCTGTCGCGGTCGGTGCCGACGGCGGTCAGAAGCCCGTCGAGATCGCCCGACACGCCGACCGTCTGCCGGTGCGCCGGCGAAGGAATTTCGTTGTGCGACCACTCTGTCAAACTCAAGGCACGTCCCCGTCATCACGGGCGTTGGGGCGGTCTCGTGTTGCGCGGAATGCCACCCCGTCGCGCATTGTTCACCGTGGCGATTATTCGCTGGAGCAGCGGCGGCGGCTGTGTCGGCGGTCACACTTTTACCACTCGCGCGAATCAGCCGGGACGGATGAGCGGCCGTTGCGTCAATTCGGGACAGCGCAAGACCGCTAGTTGCGCGGCTTTTCGAACCGAATTGGAATAAATGGGTCAGGTTTGGTATTAATCACCGGGGAGCATTTCCGCGAGGGCCGATGCGCATCCGTCAACGGTGGCTGGCTGTCCTTTCGCTAACGTCGCCGACGCTGCTTGCGGCAGCGTTTTTGTCAGCGCCGTTCGCCGTTCCTGCTTTCGCACAACAGACACCGGCGCCGGCGGCGACCGCGCCGGCAAAGCCGAAGCCCAAACCGGCGGCGAAGCCCGCAGCGCCCGCAGCAAAGCCCATGGTGCCGCTCGCCATGGGCGGCGCACAGCCGAAATTGCTCGGGCAATATGCCGATTGGGGCGCCTATACGGCTGCGCCCGGCGGCAAGAAGGTCTGCTTTGCCATCGCCAAGCCTGCGTCCTCGGAAACGATCCCGCCAGGTCGGCCGCGCAACCCGACCTATATGTTCATCTCGACGCGGCCGGCGGAAAAAGTGACCGACGAGATTTCGATCATCATCGGCTACCCGTTCAAGCCGAGCGCGGATGCGGCCGCTTCCGTCGGTTCGACCGCCTTCCCGCTCTACACCCAGCAGGACGGCGCTTGGATCAAAAACGCGGCCGAGGAGGCCAATATGGTCGGCGCCATGCGCGGGGGTCAAACCGCCGTGGTGAAGGGCGTTTCCGCCAAAGGCACGCAATCGAGCGACACTTACAGCCTCAAAGGCCTGGCTCAGGCCCTCGACCGGACCGGCCAGGAATGCAAGTAAGAATGCAAATAAACCCTGTGCCGACCGCCTCCTAGGCTGCGGCGCCATGGGCTGATATCGAAGACATGGGCTGATATCGAAGACATGGCCTGATATCGAAGACTTGGCCTGATATCGAAGACTTGGTCTGATATCGAAGACTTGGTCTGATATCGAAGACTTGGCCTGCTGATGTCGAAGACTTGGCCTGATATCAAAAACTTGGCCTGATATCGAAAAGCGGGATTGACGCCCCATCTATGCCGCAGGCTTTACGGCATAAGGCTTGCCGCGAGCCCTTACCGCGAGTCTTGCCGCGATTTGGATTGACGATGACCGCTTCGCTGACCGCTACCAAATCTGAAGCCTCGGCTGCTTTTGTCGAGAAGCTTCCGCTCGAACGCTATATGGCGCCGGAACAGCCGTCGCTGGTCGGGCTTTCGCGCGACGCCCTGGCGGAGGCGCTCGGCGCGGCCGATGTGCCGGAGCGGCAGCGCCGCATGCGGGTGCAGCAGATTTGGCACTGGCTCTATGTGCGCGGCGCCAAGAGCTTCGACGAGATGACGACCTTGTCGAAAGATTTGCGGACGGCGCTGGCGGCGCGTTTCACGCTCGACCGGCTCGACGTCGCCGCCGAGCAGATTTCGGTCGACGGCACGCGCAAGTGGCTGCTTCGTCTTCCCGGCGAGCACAGCGGCGCGCCGCACGAAGTCGAATGCGTCTATATCCCGGAGACCGACCGCGGCACGTTGTGCGTATCGAGCCAGGTCGGCTGTACGCTCAATTGCACTTTCTGCCACACCGGCACGCAGCGCCTCGTGCGCAATCTGACGGCGGCAGAGATCGCCGGTCAGGTGGTGCTCGCGCGCGATCGGCTGAACGATTGGCAGCGCGCGGCGGCGCCGGCTGGTAGCGAGCCGGAAAAGCGTCTGGTCTCGAATATCGTGATGATGGGCATGGGCGAGCCGCTCTACAATTTCGAGGCGGTGCGCGACGGGCTCGGCGTTGTCGCCGACGGCGAGGGTTTGAGCATTTCCAAGCGCCGCATCACGCTGTCGACATCGGGCGTGGTGCCGGAGATCGCGCGCGCCGGCGCCGAGATCGGCTCGATGCTGGCGATTTCGTTGCATGCGGTGACCGACGAATTGCGCGATCAATTGGTGCCGCTCAATCGCAAATACCCGATCCGCGAATTGCTCGACGCTTGCCGCAACTATCCGGGCGTCTCCAACGCGCGTCGCATCACGTTCGAATATGTGATGCTCAAGGGCATCAACGATTCGCTGGTCGATGCCAAAGCGCTGGTTCGCCTGCTCAAAGGCATTCCGGCGAAAATCAATCTGATCCCGTTCAATCCGTGGCCCGGCAGCAAATACGAATGTTCCGACTGGGAGCAGATCGAAAAGTTTTCCGAGATCGTGTTCAACGCCGGCTATGCCTCGCCGGTGCGCACGCCGCGCGGCCGCGACATTCTCGCCGCTTGCGGCCAGCTCAAGAGCGCAACCGAGAAGCTCTCGGCCCCCGAGCGGCTCGCTTTGCGCGCGATGGCTATCACGGATTGATGCGACGGGATCGCCGCAGGCCATGGTGTTAATCCGATGACCGCCGTTTTCCGCGTTATCATGATGCTCGTCGGCTACATCTGGGCCTGCATCGCCGCTTCGGCGGTGCTGACCTTCGGCACGCTGGCGCCGAACTGGGACGATCTCGATGCGCTCGGCCGGTCGCTCGGTAACACGTCGGGCGACGTGCCGACGGTGGCGCTGTGGTCGGTCATCGGCATTGGCGCTGTCATCATTTTTGCCATCGGCTTTTTCCCGACTTTGCTGGCAGTCGTTCTGACCGAGGGCCTCAAACTGCGTTCGATCATCGTCCACGCTTTGATCGGCTGTGCGCTGGCGCTTGCCGCGGTCTATGGGCTCGATTTCGGTGGTTACGTCACCGCGCCCAATGCCGACATGATGCATGAGCGCGAAGTGTTCGCGGCCGCGGGCATTGCCGGCGGGCTGGTCTACTGGCTGTTCGCCGGCCGCCGCGCCGGGGCATGGAAGTGAGCGCATGAACCGCACCGGGCTCACCATCGCGCTCGCGATTGCTGTTGTCGCCGGCGTGTTCTGCGCCGTCGATCCGCAGCTCGATCTCGATATCGCCCGCATCAGCTTCAATCCCGACCGACAATTGTTCGGCATCAACGCCCAGCTTTGGGTGCAGCATGCCCGCGACGCCGCGCGCCTGATCATCACGCTCTTGGTGCTGCCGGCCTTCCTCGCGATTGCCGGCAAGCTGATCTGGCCGCACCGGCGCATGCTGATCGAAGGCCGCGCCGCCTTGTTCCTGATCGTGACCTTGGCGCTTGGGCCCGGAATCATCACCAATCTCATTCTCAAGGACCATTGGGGCCGCGCGCGCCCGATCGACGTGACGCAATTCGGCGGCGCCGACAAATTCACGCCGTGGTGGGACCCGCGCGGCGAGTGTCCGAACAATTGCTCCTTCGTCGCGGGCGAGCCTTCGGGCGCGTTCTGGACGCTGGCGCCGGCGGCTTTGGCGCCGCTCGAATTGCAGCCGCTCGCTTATGGCGCCGCGCTCACTTTCGGCGTCGCTGTCGGCATCCTCCGCATCGGCGGTGGCGGGCATTTCTTCAGCGATGTCGTGTTTGCCGGCGTCTTCGTCTATCTCGAAATCTGGCTGGTCTACGGCCTGATCTATCGCTGGCCGGCGACGGCCTTGAGCGAGGGCGCAATCGAGCAGTCTCTGCTGCGGGCGGGCGACGGAATCCGCGATGCGCTGGCAAAGTTGATGCGCTACGCCCGCACCTCGAACTAGATTTCTTGTTTGAGCATGGTCTTTTCCGAAAACCGGCTTCCACCCTCGGATCAAGTCCGAGGGCGGGCTTTTTCGGGATCATGCCCTAGCGCGTAACAGTTGCGCTATTCCGGCTGACCGAGAACCTCAAAGATCTCCTGCAATTGCGGGCTCATCGGCAGGTTGAGCGTCTCGCCGGTCGGCAGGCGGTGAACGAACCATTTGTTGTAAAGCTCGGCGAGGCGGCGCTCCTGCGCCATCCGCGCGAAGGCGTGTTCGACCACGGCGGCAAAGCCCGGATCGTCGCGGCGATAGACGAGCCCGTAAGGGTCGTAGGACAGATAGTCGCCGACCACCTTCATGTCGTGCGCGGACGGCTCGGTGGCGATGATGCCGTAGAGCAGAACGTCGTCGGTGGCGAAGGCACTGGCCTTGCCGGCGGCCAGCATGGCGAAAGACTCGGCATGATCGCGCGCGGTGACGATATTGATGTTGAGCTTTTGCTTGTCGGACAGCGTGCGCAGCGCGCCTTCATTGGTGGTGCCGGCGGTCACCACCGCGGTCTTGCCGGCAAGATCGCGATAGGACGCGATCGTTGAGGCTTGCGGCACCATCAGCTTGGTGCCGGCGACGAAAAACACCGGCGAGAACGCCATGTCCTTCTGGCGCTGCAGATTGTTGGTGGTCGAGCCGCATTCGAGATCGACGGCGCCGGATTTGACCTTGTCGAAGCGGTCGGCGGAGGTGACCGGCGCCAGCGCGATCTTGACGTCCATGCCGTCGAGCTCGGTGGTGACCTCTTCGGCGACCTCGCGGCACAGGTCCATCGAATAGCCGATCGGCTGCTGGCGGTGGTTGAGATAGGAAAACGGCAGCGAGCTCTCGCGGTAGCCGAGCGTGATCGTGCCGGCATCGCGGATTTTCTTCAGCGTTCCCGTCAGCGCGCCGACACTTGCCTCCTGACCGGCGTCCTGCGCCGCGGCGGGCGAGGCCAACGCCGCGATGATGAATGCAAAAACGAGACGTGCGCGCATGACGCGGCCTCAGGCTGCCTGCCGGAGCGGCGTTGGCTCGGTTGTCGGCTGAGGCAGCTTCTCGCCCTCCCATTTCGCCACTACGGCGGTGGCGAGCGAATTGCCGATGACGTTGGTCGCCGAGCGGCCCATGTCGAGGAATTGGTCGATGCCGATGATCAGCAGAAGTCCGGCCTCGGGCAGGTTGAAGCTCGCGAGCGTCGCCGCGATGACGACGAGCGAGGCGCGCGGCACGCCGGCCATGCCCTTGCTGGTGAGCATCAGCAATAGCAGCATCGTGATTTGCTGCCCGAGCCCGAGCTGAACGTTATAGGCCTGCGCGATGAACATGGTCGCGAAGGTGCAATACATCATCGAGCCGTCGAGATTGAACGAATAGCCCATCGGCAGCACGAAGCTGATGATCTTCTTGCTGACGGGGAATTTCTCGAGCTGCTCCATCATCTTCGGATAGGCCGCCTCGCTGCTCGCGGTCGAGAACGCCAACAGGAACGGCTCGCGCACCAGCGTGACGAGGCGTATCGCGTGATGGCCGAAGAACAGATAGCCGACGAGAACAAGCAGCGACCACAGCAAGAACAGCCCGAAATAGAACTCGAGCACGAACTTGCCGTAGGTCACCAGGATGCCGAGCCCTTGCGTGGCTACGATGGCGGCCATCGACGCGAATACCGCGATCGGTGCGAGCTTCATGACGTAGCCGGTGATCTTCAGGATAGCCTGCGACAGTTCCTCAATGCCTTCGACCAGCTTGTGCGCGCGCTCGCCGAGCGCGGCGCAGGCGACGCCGAAGAACAGTGAGAACACGACGATCTGCAGGATTTCGTTATTCGACATCGCCTCGAAGATCGAGCGCGGCACCAGATGCGCGACGAAGTCCTTCATCGACAGCGACGCCACCTTGAGATTGGTCGAGGCCTGCGCATCCGGCAGCGGCAGATTGAGGTTGTCGCCGGGGCGCAGGATGTTGACGAGAAGCAGGCCGAGCAAGAGCGACACCAGTGATGCCGAGATGAACCACACCATCGCCTTGGCGCCGACGCGGCCGACGATCTTGGGATCCCCCATATGGGCCACGCCGACGACCAGCGTCGAGAACACCAGCGGCGCGATGATCATCTTGATCAGCCGCAGGAACACGTCGGTGAGGAGCGAGATGTAATCCGAGATGGTTTTGGCGGTGGTCGGATCGGGCCAGAGCGTGTGAACGGCGTAGCCGACCGCGATGCCCAGCAACATTCCGATGAGGATGATGGTGGTCAGTGTCGAACGCATGGTGCCCCTCCAAACGATCCGTCAGCGGATAGCTTAGGCCTATTTCGTTCGCTCCTCCAAGATCGTTTGCAGCTTGCCTTTCACGGCCGGCGGCTGATCGGTTGCCAAAAACTCCGCCACGGTCATCCGCTTGACCAGCCTTAGATACGGCTTGCCGGACAGAACCTCGTCAAGTTTGACGTGCTCCTGCACGACATAGTCCTGCCGGTCGTCCGGGTCCCGCACCAGGGTCCACTGGTCGCACTCATTTTTCCCGTCTGGCCGCCCTCGGAATATCAGGTTCTCCATGCTCACTCCCGGCTTGCGTCAGCCCCGTACCTCCCTATAGTCCGCGCAAATTTACCCAACGTTTCCGCGTTCAACGAGGTTTGTTTCAATGCCAAAAGGCGACGTCAAAAAGGTGGTGCTGGCCTATTCCGGGGGGCTCGATACTTCGATCATCCTCAAATGGCTGCAGACCACCTATGGCTGTGAGGTCGTGACGTTCACTGCCGACCTCGGCCAGGGCGAAGAGCTCGAGCCCGCCCGCGCCAAGGCGCTCACACTCGGCATCAAGCCGCAGAACATTTTCATCGAGGATCTGCGCGAAGAATTCGTGCGCGATTACGTGTTTCCGATGTTCCGGGCGAATGCGGTCTATGAGGGCCAGTATCTGCTCGGCACCTCGATCGCGCGGCCGCTCATCGCCAAGAAGCAGATCGAGATCGCCGAGAAGGTCGGCGCCGACGCTGTGGCGCATGGCGCGACCGGCAAGGGCAACGATCAGGTGCGCTTCGAGCTGTCCTATTACGCGCTCAAGCCCGACGTGAAAGTCATCGCGCCGTGGCGGGAATGGGAATTCAAGTCGCGCGAGGCGCTGATCGCCTTTGCCGAGCAGAATCAGATCCCGATTGCGAAGGACAAGCGCGGCGAGGCGCCGTTCTCGACCGATGCCAATCTGCTGCACACCTCGTCCGAGGGCAAAGTGCTGGAAGACCCGTCCGGCGAAGTGCCGGATTACGTGCATTCGCGCACCGACGATCCGGCCAAGGCGCCGGACACGCCGGAATATGTGACCATCGAGTTCGCGCGCGGCGATCCGGTCGCTGTCGACGGCAAGAAGCTGTCGCCGGCGGCGCTGCTGACCACGCTCAATACGCTGGGCAGGAAGCACGGCATCGGCCGGCTCGATCTGGTCGAGAACCGCTTCGTCGGCATGAAATCGCGCGGCATGTACGAGACGCCGGGCGGCACGATCCTCCTTGCCGCGCATCGCGGCATCGAATCGATCACGCTCGACCGTGGCGCAGCCCATCTCAAAGACGAGCTGATGCCGAAATATGCCGAACTGATCTATAACGGCTTCTGGTTCGCGCCGGAACGCGACATGCTGCAGGCGGCGATCGACAAGAGCCAGGAATTCGTTTCAGGCAGCGTGCGGCTCAAACTCTACAAGGGCCATGCCAGCGTGGTCGGCCGCGAGAGCAAATATTCGCTCTATGATCAGGACCTCGTCACCTTCGAGGACGGCAAGGTCGCCTACGACCAGCGCGACGCCGAAGGCTTCATCCGCCTCAACGCGCTGCGGCTGCGCACGCTCGGGCAGCGAAAGCGGAAGTTGAAATTATAGGCGGATCGCTGGCCGCGGCTAAGCCTGCCGCTCCACCATCATCTTCTTGATCTCGGCGATGGCCTGCGCCGGATTGAGATGCTTCGGGCACGCTTTGGCGCAATTCATGATGGTGTGGCAGCGGTAGAGGCGGAACGGATCTTCGAGATTGTCGAGCCTCTCGCCGGTCGCCTCGTCGCGGGAATCGACCAGCCAGCGCCGCGCCTGCAACAGCGCCGCCGGACCGAGATAGCGTTCGGAATTCCACCAATAGCTCGGGCACGACGTCGAGCAGCAGGCGCAGAGGATGCACTCGTAGAGCCCGTCGAGCTTCGCCCGGTCGTCATGGCTCTGCCGCCATTCGGTGCGCGGCGTCGGCGACACGGTCTTGAGCCAGGGCTCGATGGAGGCGTGCTGGGCGTAGAAATTGGTGAGGTCCGGCACCAGGTCTTTCACCACCGCCATGTGTGGCAGTGGGTAAAGCCGCACCGGGGTCTTCACGTCGCACATCGCCTTGGTGCAAGCGAGCGTATTGGTGCCGTCGATATTCATCGCGCAGGAACCGCAGATGCCCTCGCGGCAGGAGCGGCGGAAGGTCAATGTCGCGTCGACATTGTTCTTCAGCCACATCAGGCCGTCGAGCACCATCGGTCCGCAATCGCTTGAGTCGACATAATAGGTGTCGATGCGCGGATTGAGCCCGTCGTCGGGGTTCCAGCGATAAATCCGAAATTCGGTTTCGGCCTTGGCGTTTGCCGGATGCGGCCAGGTCTTGCCTTCGCCGACCTTGGAATTCTTGGGGAGCGTGAACTCGACCATTTTCAATACACCCGCTTTTTGGGCTCGATATAGGAGACGTCGTTAGTCAGCGTGTAAGTGTGCACCGGCCGGTAATCGATCGTGACTTTTCCGGACGCATGATCGAGCCAGGACAGCGAATGCTTCATCCAGTGCTGGTCGTCGCGGTCGGGGAAATCCTCGCGCGCATGCGCGCCGCGGCTTTCGGTGCGGTTGACCGCGGAATCCATGGTGACCACGGCCTGTTCGATCAGATTGACGAATTCGAGCGTCTCGATCAGGTCGGAATTCCAGATCAGTGAGCGGTCGGAGACGCGGATATCGCTGACGCCATTATGAACGTCGTGAATGAGTTTGGAGCCTTCTTCCAGCACTTCGCCGGTGCGGAACACCGCGCAATTGGTCTGCATCACGTGTTGCATCCTGCCGCGCAGCTTGGCCGTCGGCGTCGAGCCTGAGGCGTTGCGGTATCTGTCGAGCCGCGACAGCGCCATGTCGGCGGAGGTCTTCGGCAGTTCCGGCTGCTTGTCGTCGGGCGTCAGCAATTCGGCGCAGCGCTTGGCGGCGGCGCGGCCGAACACGACGAGATCGATCAGCGAATTCGAGCCGAGCCGGTTGGCGCCGTGCACGGAAACGCAGGCCGCTTCGCCGAGCGACATCAGGCCGGGCACGATATGGTCGGGATTGCCGTCTTTCTTGATCAGCGCTTCGCCGTGATAATTGGTGGCGATGCCACCCATATTGTAATGCACGGTCGGCACGATCGGCACCGGCTCACGGGTGAGATCGACGCCGGCGAAGATCTTGGCCGACTCGGTGATGCCCGGCAGCCGCTCGGCGAGAATCTTCGGGTCGAGATGGTCGAGGTGCAGGAAGATGTGGTCCTTTTTCGAACCGACGCCGCGGCCTTCGCGGATTTCGATGGTCATGGCGCGTGAGACGACGTCGCGCGAGGCGAGGTCCTTTGCCGACGGCGCATAGCGCTCCATGAAGCGCTCGCCCGACGAATTCACGAGATAAGCGCCTTCGCCGCGCGCGCCTTCGGTGATCAGCACGCCCGCGCCGTAAATGCCGGTCGGGTGGAATTGCACGAATTCCATATCCTGCAGCGGCAAGCCGGCGCGCAGCACCATGGCATTGCCGTCGCCGGTCTGGGTATGAGCGCCGGTGCACGACGCATAGGCGCGGCCATAGCCGCCGGTGGCGAGAATGGTCATCTGCGCCGAGAAGCGGTGGATCGTGCCGTCGTCGAGATTGATGGCGATCACGCCGCGGCAGCGGCCGTCGTCGTCCATCATCAGATCGATGGCGAAATATTCGATGAAGAATTCGGTCTGGTGGCGCAGCGCCTGGCCATACATCGTATGCAGCATGGCGTGGCCGGTGCGGTCGGCGGCGGCGCAGGTGCGTTGCGCGGTGCCCTTGCCGTAATGCGTGGTCATGCCGCCGAACGGGCGCTGATAGATCTTGCCGTCCTCGCGGCGCGAGAACGGCAGGCCCCAGTGTTCGAGCTCGTAAACCGCTTCCGGCGCGTTCCGGCACATATATTCGATGGCGTCCTGGTCGCCGAGCCAGTCCGACCCTTTCACGGTGTCGTACATGTGCCAGCGCCAATCGTCTTCGCCCATATTGCCGAGCGCAGCCGCGATGCCGCCTTGCGCCGCGACGGTGTGCGAGCGGGTCGGAAACACTTTGGTGATGCAGGCGGTGCGCAGTCCGGCCTCGCTGCAGCCGACGGTGGCGCGCAGCCCCGAGCCGCCGGCGCCGATGACGATGACGTCGTAGATGTGGTCTTCGATCGGATAGGCGCGGCCATTGACGGCGGGTGCCGCGCCTCCGTTGGTTGCGTTTTCAGCCATGCTCACAATCCGAACGACAATTTGAGTAATGCATAGACGGCGACGGCGCCGACAGCCCAGCAGAAGAAGGTATTGGCCATCACCAAGGTGAGCTTCGAGGAGTCCTCGTGCACATAGTCCTCGATGATGACCTGCATGCCGATCTTCATATGGGCGACGGTCGAGATGATGAACAGCATGAGGATGATGGCGACGGCCGGCGAACCCAGGATCTGCGCGGTGGCCGCCTGATTGCGGCCCATGAGCATGATGAGGATGATCACCGCGGCGATGGTCAGCGGGATGTTGGCGACGGCCGTCAGGCGCTGACGCCAGAAATGCTCGGTGCCGGATTTGGCGGTGCCGAAGCCGCGCACGCGGGCGAGCGGCGTGCGCATATGGGCGGGTCCGCTCATTATGACACTCCCATCGTCAAGAGCACGAAGATCCACAGCAGCACGGTGATGGCGATCGAGCCGATCAGGTTGGCGGCGACGAGCCATTCACGCTCGCTCGGGCCGAAACCGCGGCCGGTGTCCCAGATCAGATGGCGCACGCCGCCGAGCAAATGATGGATCAGCGCCCAGGTATAGCCGAACAGGATCAGCCGTCCGATCCAGGAACCGGCGAACCACTGGAACCGCGCATAAGCCGTCGGGCTCGTCGCGGCGATCAGCCACCAGGCAACGAGCAGCGTTCCGAAATACAGCGCGCCGCCGGTGATGCGATGCACGATCGACATCATCATCGTCAGCGTCGGCTTATAGATTTGCAGGTGTGGGGAGAGGGGCCGCTCGGCGGGAGTCCGTCGTTCGAGCGAGCGTGTGTCGGCCATTGGCATCATCCGAATTCGCGTGGGCGCGGGCGCGCTTAGCTTAGAACCGTTCCTAGCCAATCCGCAGCACTACCGCAATGCAGCACCGCATAAAGCTGATACGCGCCAGCCTGCCACAGATAGAGGCAGTTTCGTCTTACACGAAAGAATACGCTTGAATTAGTATTATTCAATGGGCGATATTAGAAGCCTGACTTCGTCAAACGCGAAGGCAACGTTATCACCATGCGATTCGATCTCACCGACCTCAGTTTGTTTCGCCACGTCGTTGAAGCTGGCTCCATCACGCACGGCGCCGAGCGCGCGCATCTGGCGCTGGCCGCAGCTTCGACGCGTATCCGCAACATGGAGGACGTGCTCGGCGTGGCCCTGCTCACGCGCGGACGCCAAGGCGTGACGCCGACGCAAGCCGGCCGCACCTTGTTGCAGCACGCCCGCACCATCTTGCGCCAGGCCGAGCGGCTGCACGAAGATCTCGGCGCCTATGGCGGCGGCTTCGCCGGCCAGATCCGGGTGCTGTCGAACACCAATGCGCTGACCGAATTCCTGCCCGAAGCACTGTCGTCGTTCCTCGCCGCCCATCCCAATGTCAGCGTTGACCTCGAGGAGCGCCTGAGCGACGAGATCGTCGGCCTGATCGCGGAAGGCGTCGCCGATCTCGGCGTCGTTGCCGGCACGGTCGATGCCGGCGCGCTCGAGACCTATCCGTTCCGCCGCGACCGCTTCGTGCTGGTGGTGGCGCAGGATCATCCGCTCGCCAAGCGCAGCAAGATCAGCTTCGAGGATGTGCTCGATCAGGATTTCGTCGGGCTCGATCGCTCAAGCGCCATCCAGCGCTTTCTCGCCGCCAAGGCCGTGCGCATCGGCCGGCCGCTGCGGCTGCGTGTGCAGTTGCGCAGCTTTGATGCCGTCTGCCGCTTGGTCGAATGCAAGGTCGGCATCGGCATCGTGCCGGAGACCACGGCGCGCCGGGTGTCGAAGACCATGGCGATCAAGCTCGTCGCGCTGACCGACACCTGGGCGGTGCGCGACCTGACGATCTGCGTGAGGAGCCACGACGAGCTGCCGGCTTATGCCCGGCAGCTCGTCGAGCATTTGCGGGCACCAGTCTAATATTACGTCATTGTCGTGAAACTTTTAATCGGGCGTTGCTTCTATTCCAACCCAAGCTGTGCACGGCGACGTATGCGAATGGCAAGTTTGAGCTGTGTGATTTCGTGAAGCGTGCAATCGGGATGCAATCTTGCCAAAACTCTTCTCTGATTGGTCGACGCTTCTGTATTTCTAAACTCGCCCGTCGTCCTTTCAATTTGTTCCAGTTCCTGCCATAGGCCTGGCTCCTTTTTTATTGCGTCGATCGCTTCTTGTACCTCGATCTTTGTCCAGTTCCTCTCATTTATGTCGTTCATCTGAGCCTCATCAACCGTTGCGCGCGCCCTGCGCGGATCCGTTGGCTTCTCGCAGTGACGAGTTTTGCGTTGCGGCAGCAATCGCGTCGCCCAGGGCCGCAATGCGGATCGGCAATTTCGCGACCGTTATGCCGAGCGGCGCGAGGGCGTCGTTGATGGCGCCGGACACCGCCGCCGGCGCGCCGAGATAGCCGGATTCGCCGGAACCTTTCTGGCCGAGCACCGTGAACGGCGACGGCGTGCAGTGATGCACGATCTCGACTTCGGGCACTTCGAGCGAGGACGGCAGCAGGTAATCCATGAAAGTCTGGGTGATCATCTGACCCTGGTCGTCATAGACGAATTCCTCGAACAAAGCGGCGCCGATTCCATGCGCAATGCCGCCGAGCGTCATGCCCTTGACGATGTGCGGATTGATGACCGTGCCGCAGTCGTGACCGATGACGTAGCGCTTGATCTTCGGCGTGCCGAGATCGGGATCGATGGCCAGCAGCACGACGTGAAACTCGAACGAGTGGCAGGGATACATCTGCACCCGGCCGTCCGGTGTCGGCAGCGTGCCGCCGGTCGGCACCTGATAGACGGCATTGGTTTCCAGCCCCGGCTCGAAGCCATCAGGCAACAAATGCCAATTGCGGTGCGCGATGGTGACGAGATCGAGCCAGGCGAGCTTGCGATCGCCCTTTGCCGTCGCCACGCCGCCATTGGCATAGAGGACCGCGTCTTCGGCGACGCCGAACTGATGCGCGGCGATCGCGATCAGCTTTTGCTTGAGCTTCTGCGCCGCATGAAAAGCCGCGCCGCCAAGCATGATCGCCATGCGGCTGCCGACCGGCGAATTGCTCGGCATGCTCTCGAGCGAATCCGGCCGCACCACGCGGATACGATCCGGGTCGATTTCCAGAATCTCGCCGATCACGGTGGCCACCAGCGTCTCGTGGCCCTGTCCGGACGAGGTGGTGTTGACGGTAGTGACGATGTCGCCGAGCGCGTCGACATGGATGCGGCAGGATTCCATCCAGGTCGAGGTCGTGTTCTTTGGATTGAGCAGCGGCTCGAAGGATGAATTGCCGCCGCTCGGCTCCAAACAGGCGGCGATACCGATGCCGGCGAGCTGTCCGCTTTGGCGCAGCCGGTCGCGTTCGGCTTGCAGCGCGGCAAAATCCACATGGTCGAGCACCTTGTCGACCACGGTGTGATAATCGCCGCTGTCGTAGCGCGTGCCGCTTGGGATAAGATAAGGAAACTCCTCCTTGCGGATGAAATTGCGCCGCCGCACCTCGACGCGGTCGAGGTTCAGCGCCGCCGCGACTTTGTCGATCGCCGCTTCGATCGCGTAATTGGTCGGCGATTGGCCGAAGCCGCGCACCGCCTCCTGCACCGCCTTGTTGGTGGTCACCGATTGGGCGCGATATTCGACGCTTTGAATCTTGTAAGGTCCGACAATGGCGCCGATCGGCTTGCCGAGCTGAAACGGCGCCCGGCCGGCATAGGCGCCGACATTGTCGAGCGCGCGCATCTTCATCGAACGGATGATGCCGTCATTGTTGAAGGCGAGCGATACATCGAAAATGCGGTCCGGCCCGTGCGCGTCGCCGGCGCGCATGTTTTCCAGCCGATCCTCGATCAGCCGCACCGGCCGTCCCAGGCGCCGCGTCAGATAGGAGCACAGCACGGTGTGCTTGATGCCGCGCTTGACGCCATAGCTGCCGCCGACATCGATATCCTGATGCACGCGCACCGCATTGGCGGGAAGCCGCATCGCGCGCGCGATCTGGTCGGAATATTTCGGCATCTGGATCGAGGCCCAGACGTCGAGCAATTCGCGCCACGGATCCCAGGCCGCGGTGATGGCAAAAGTCTCGACCGGCACGGTTGAGCTGCGGCCCCACACCACGCGGAACGACAGTTGGCGCGGCGATTGCGCGAAATCGCCTGCGACATCGCCCCAGACGAAGGTGCGGTCGAGCAGCACGTTCGAGCCGTGCGGCGGATGCACGATCGGCGCGTCCGGCTTCAACGCGTCTTCCGGATCGATCACAAACGGCAGCGGCTCATAAGTGACCTCGACAAGCTCGGCGCCGTCTTCGGCGAGCGCGCGGGTGTCGGCGACCACGGCGGCGACCCATTCGCCGACATAGCGCGCTTGTTTGACGGCGAGCGGATAGCGCCGCACCTGCGGCGTTTCGAGGCCGTTCATCAGCTGATCGGTCGCGGCGGTAAGCTCTTCGCCGGTGAGCACATAATGTACGCC
>DATHPQ010000211.1:0-24003 GCA_035483735.1 Xanthobacteraceae bacterium
GCGCCATAGCTATGCGGCTCGTCGATCGGATCGTTCATCCAATAATGCGGCGCGCCGTGGACGATGCAGGGGCGGACGAAGAAATTGGCCTGTTTGAGTGCAAGCGTAAACGGATCGGTCTGCACTTTGCGATCGACCAGATCGTCCTCCGTGCCGGTGACCAGCAGCACGCCGATGCCGTTATTGGCGAAGGTCGCATAGCTGATCGGCGAGGCGTCGAAATAAGATTGCCGGTTCTCCATCGGCGGCAGGCCCATGAATTTCTGAATATTGTTCTCGCGGCCGCCTTGGATCTGATAGTTCGTCCACATCGCGGTGACGTCATAGATGCCGTAAACGCCGACCAGCGCCTTCACCGCGGCATCAGTCGCGGCAAAAGGATCGCTCGGATAGGCACCGAGGAATTTCTTGCCGCTGAGTGCCGCGAGCGCCGCAAGATGAGCGCCGGCCGAGGCGCCGATGAGGCCGATGCGCTGCGGATCGATGCCGAAACCGCCGGCCTTGCCGCGCAGGAATTGCACGCCGGCGAGCACGTCTTGCACCGCCTCGGGAAAGGTCTTGGTCTTTCCGGCAAGGCGATAAGAGATCGAAAAAACCGCGATGCCGCGGGCGGCGAGATAGGGCCCCCAATATTGGAAGGCGCTGCGCGCGCCTTGCACCCAGCCGCCGCCATGCACCGCGACCAGCGCCGGCACAGCTTTCGGGTTGTTCGGCAGGTAAAGGTCGCCCTGCAGCTCGACGCCGTCATGATTGGCATAGGCGACGCCGCTGTACATGGTTGTGCCGGCCGTTTGGGCGTCGCTCATTGCATGGCTCCGTTCTTTCCGCGCGATAGCAAATTGGATGTCACGTGGTAGAACAAGATGCCGGATTTGAGAAGGCCGCTGCAAGCATGATCCCTAAAAGCGGATGCCGGTTTTCGGAAAAGATCATGCTCAAATGAGAAGACGGTCGGGTATCGGGAAAAGTCATTGCGCCAAGACGCGCAAGGAAATTGGGAGGCGAAATGTCGCTTGCGGCGGAGAGCGCACCGGATGGGCTTGTGGTTGATGGTGCGCGCATCGATCTCTTTGAACGCGGCAGCGGGAAGCCGTTGCTATTCCTTCACGCCGAAAACGGCATTGAGCCGTCGCGCGCAGTCATCGGCGAATTGGCCAAGCACGCGCATGTCATCGCGCCGACGCATCCGGGCTTCGGCGGCTCGGAATTGCCCAAAGGCATGCGCTCGGTCGACGATCTGTCTTATTTCTATCTCGATCTCCTCGACCAGCTCGATCTGTCCGATCTCATTGTTGTCGGCGTCGGTTTCGGCGCCTGGATCGCGGCCGAGATCGCAGTGAAATCGACGGCGCGCATGGCGCGCCTCGTCATGGCCAATGCCGTCGGCATCAAAGTCGGCGACCGCGAGACGCGCGACATCGCCGACATTTTCGCCGTGATCGAGTCGGACTATCTGGCGATGGTCTATTGCGACCCCGCCGTCGGACGGCGCGATTACAAGACGCTGCCGGATGCCGAAGTGCTGGCCGCGGCCCGCGCGCGCGAGGCGACCGCGCGCTTTGCCTGGAATCCTTATTTCCACAATCCGCGGCTCAAAAGCCGGCTGCACCGCATCCGCATCCCGACATTATTCTTGTGGGGCACGCATGATCGCATGCTCAGCGAGGCTTACGGCCGCGCCTATTGCGCAATGATCCCGGGCGCGCGGTTCGAGACGATCGAGCGCGCCGGGCATTTCCCGCATGAGGAACAGCCGCAAATTTTCGCCGAAAAAGTTTTTGCCTTTGCCGGAAAATCGCAGGAGCGCGTGGCATGAGAGTCTATCAGTTCAGCGAACAGGCCTATTACCCGGCCTGGAACGATCATGAGGGCTCGCTCCGCATCACTCTGCCGAACCGCAAGTGTGATCCGCGCGTCGCCGCCGATCTGTTTCATCGCTATTACGACGAATACCAGGCCGCCGACGATCTCGGTCTCGATATCATGCTCAACGAGCATCATCAGACCGCGACCTGCATGTCGTCGACGGTCGCGGTCGGGCTTGCGATCCTGGCGCGGACCACGAAACAAGCGCGGCTTCTGGTGCTCGGCTATCCGATCGGGCACCGGCCCGATCCGCTGCGTGTCGCCGAAGAGCTCTCGGCCATCGATGTGATCTCGCGCGGCCGGCTCGATATGGGCTTCATCAAGGGCATCCCTTACGAAGTCGCGGCGTCGAACCAGAATCCGGTTTATCTGATGGACCGTTTCTGGGAGGCGCATGATTTCATCATCAAGGCGATGACGTCGCATGACGGCACTTTCAACTGGGAAGGCGAGTATTTTCACTATCGGCAGGTGAATATCTGGCCGCGCGTCTGGCAGGAGCCGCATCCTCCGGTCTGGTCGACGACCGGCAGCCCGACGCAGGCCCGCGTGCTTGGCGAGCGCGGCTATGTCATGGCTACCCTCGGCACCGGCTTCGGCACGCGCAAGATCTACGACGCCTATCGCAAGAGCTATGTCGGCAAATACGGCAAGGCGCCCGGCGCCGACCGCTTCGCCTATCTCGGCCTGGTCGCGGTGGCGAACGATCGCGAGGAGGCGCGCAAGCGCGGCGAGCTCATCGCCGGCTATCTGCGCACCAGCCCGATCGTCTATCCGCCGTTCCGCAATCCGCCGGGCTATATGCCGGCCGAGGACAATGCCCGCATATTACGCGGCGAAAGTCCGCCACGGACTTACACCAAAGCCGGCCGCGTCGTCTCGATGCAGACCGCACCGATCGACGATCTGATCGATGCCGGCGTTCTGTTCTGCGGCACGCCGGACGATGTCTATGAGCAGCTCACCGCCTTCTGCGAACATTGCGGCGGCATGGGCAACCTGTTGATGATGGGGCAGGCGGGCTTCCTCACCCACGAACAGACCATCGACAATTTCGAACTGTTCGCCCGCGAGGTTTATCCGCGGCTCAAAGCCTATCAGCAGCCCGACGCCGAAGCCGCTGCGGCGGCCGTGGCCGCATAGAAAGACGAAGCTTTTAGCGGCTGTAAGCTATTGTCAGGACTTACGAATAAAACGATATGTTCAAAAATTGGGAATAATATTGATTCTGGTACATATCTCGTTCAATGATCGCGGCGGCACGCGCACGGAGTCCGCTCGATGTTGGGCTATGAACGTCTGAACGGAACGGCAATGTGCGCGTTTGTGCCGGTAATCGCTGCGCCAATATCGGGTAGGGTGTTCATCTCATGACCACGCGTATCACCATCCGCAAGCCGGACGACTGGCATCTGCACGTTCGCGACGGCGAAATGCTCAAAGCGGTGATGCCGTTCACCGCGAAGAATTTCGGCCGCGCGATTTTGATGCCGAACCTAGTGCCGCCGGTGCGCACCACGGCCGACGGCACGGCCTATCGCGAGCGGGTGATGGCGGCAGTGCCGTCCGGCTCGAAGTTCAGGCCGCTGATCACCTGTTATCTCACCGACGATACCGATCCGGACGATGTCGAGCGCGGCTTTCGCGACGGGCTGTTCACCGGCGTGAAGCTCTATCCGGCGCATGCGACGACGAATTCGGCATTCGGCGTCACCGATTATAACAAGGTCATGCCCGTGCTCGCGCGCATGGAACAGATCGGCATGCCATTTCTGATGCACGGCGAATTTGTCGCGCCCGACGTCGATATTTTCGACCGCGAGAAAGTGTTCATCGATCGGTTGCTGTCGAAATGGACCAAGCAGTTCCCCGGATTGCGCATGATCCTCGAACATCTGTCGTCAAAAGACGGCGTCGATTTCGTCAAAAGCGCGGCGCCGCAGGTCGGCGGCACGATCACACCCTACCATATGATGCTCAACCGTAACGATTGGCTCGGCCACGGCCTCAAGCCTTATATGTATGTGATGCCGGTGATCAAAACCGAGAGCGATCGCTTGGCGCTGCGTAAAGCCGCAACGTCCGGTGAAGCCTGCTATTTCCTCGGCACCGATTCCGCGCCGCATCCCTATGCGAAGAAAGTTTCGACCAGCGGCATTCCCGGTATGTTCAACGCGCCGGTCGCGATCGAGACCTATGCGCAGGTCTTCGAGGAGGAGAACGCCCTCGACAAGCTCGAGGCCTTCGCCTCGCTCAATGGGCCGGCGCATTATCGCCTGCCACCCAACGACGAGACGATCACGCTGGAAAAAATCTCGTGGACCGCGCCCGAAGAGGTGAAGGTCGCCGGTCCCGACGAGCGCGCCTTGATCTATCGTGGCGGCGAGACCATCAGTTGGAAGGTGGTCAATTAGCCCTTCGGAGACGATGATGAGCGGCTTTCCCAGCAAAGAAGTGATGGCGGAACTGACGGCAAAGATGCTGCTCGAGGTCGATGCCGTCCGCTTCATGACCGACAAGCCGTTCATCTATACGTCAGGCTGGGCGAGCCCGGTCTATACCGATTGTCGGCGCTTGATCTCGTTTCCGCGCGTGCGGCAGACGCTGATCGATTTCGGCGCGGCGACAATCATGCGCGATGCCGGTTTCGAGCAGTTCGATGCGGTCGCCGGCGGGGAAACCGCGGGCATTCCGTTCGCGGCCTGGATGGCCGACAAGCTCATGCTGCCGATGCAATATGTGCGCAAGAAGCCGAAGGGCTTCGGCCGTAATGCCCAGATCGAAGGCCACCTCAGGGCGGGCGACCGTGTGCTGTTGGTCGAGGACATGACTACCGACGGCCGCAGCAAGGTCAATTTCTGTCAGGCGCTGCGCGAGGCCGGCGCCGTGGTCGAGCATGTCTTCGTGTTCTTCTTCTACGACATCTTTCCCGAGGGCAAAAAGATCCTCGGGGATCTGGGCGTCACCCTGCATTCGCTCGCCACCTGGTGGGATGTTCTGGAAGTGGCCAAGAAGAGCGGCAAGTTCGACAAGGACAGGCTCAAAGAAGTCGAGAAGTTCATGAAAGATCCCGCCGGCTGGTCGAAGGCGCATGGCGGCGCCGCGCAGGCGGCGGAGTGACAAAAGGCGCGGGCTGACATGGACGCCAAGCTCGATCGCCCGCTCAACGAATTGTCCGCGATTGAAATCGCCAAAACGATCGCAGCCGGCGAGACGACTTGCGAAGCGGTGACGCGCGATTGCATTACCCGTATCGCGGCGCGCGATGGCGTCGTCAAGGCGTTAGTGAATTTCGATCCCGAGCTGGCGTTGGCCCAGGCCCGCGCGCTCGATCGCGGCCCGCGCCGCGGCCCGCTGCACGGCGTGCCGATCGGCTTGAAGGATACGATCGACACATTCGACATGCCGACCGAGTTGGGTTCGCCGATCTATCGCGGCAATCGGCCTCGCGCGGACGCATCCTGCGTTGCGCTGTTGCGCCGCGCCGGCGCGGTGATCCTCGGCAAGACTGCGACCTGCGAATTCGCCGGCAGCGCACCGCCGCAAACCACAAATCCCCATAATGCCGCGCATACGCCGGGCGGCTCGTCGAGCGGTTCGGCCGCGGCAGTCGGCGATCGCATGCTACCGGCGGCGCTCGGCACGCAGACCGGCGGCTCGGTGCTGCGGCCGTCGTCGTTTTGCGGGATCTTCGGCTACAAGCCGACCTACAACATGATCAACAAAGAAGGCGTGTGGCCGGCCGCGGACTCGATCGATACGGTCGGCTGGCTTGCCGGATCGCTCGAAGACATCGATCTGCTCACGGCGGTGCTGCGCATGCAGGCGTCACAGCCGCCACAAGCCTTGAATAGCGCGCCGCGGATCGGCGTGTGGCGCACTGATTTGTGGGACACCGCGCAGGATGAAACCAAGGCCGCTATCGAGGATGCTGCCGCCCGCTTGAGCAAGGCTGGCGCTGAAGTGCGCGATGCTGCCATGCCGGACGCGTTCTTGGGCTTGCACGTCATCGCGCGCTCGACGATCAGTTTCTATGAGCGCGCAGCGTGCATGGCGTATTTCTGGGATCATCAGCGCGAGCAGCTCTCGCCGCAAATGCAGCGCTATATCGAGAACGGTCATAAGATTCCGCGTGAAGATTACCTCGCAGGCCTGCGCCGGCTTGAAGAGTGCCGCGCATTGTTGGCGTCAGTCTTCGAACAATTCGACGTGCTGCTCGTGCCCTGCGTTCAAGGCGAAGCGCCAAAGGGCCTCGCCGCGACGGGCGATCCCAGCCTCCAGGCGATATGGACGGCGCTGCACACGCCGTCGCTGACGCTGCCGACCCATCGCGGGCCGAATAATCTGCCGGTCGGCGTTCAATTGGTCGGCCAGCGTTATGACGACGATCGGTTGCTCGCCTGTGCGCGCTGGATTTGGGGAAAGATCGGCGCGCCTGAATTGGTCGGCGTGAGCAGGGCGCACTGAGGACCTGCGCCATAGCAACCTGCGCCATCAGGTATCATTCTTGCATAGGCGCCGGTGTGTACAGTGATTGACTAGCGAGGACGAGATGCGATCCCCCGCCATTATTTGTAGAGCAGCCGGTATTCTCGCGCTTGTGTTGAGCGCCGGCATGGCCGTCGCCGACAATGTCGAGGACTTTTACAAAGGTCTCAACATGCCGCTGATCATCGGCTACAGCGCCGGCGGCGGCTACGACATCTATGCGCGGATGCTGGCGCGCTATTTCGGCGGTCACATTCCGGGCACTCCGACCATGGTGCCGCAGCAGATGGAGGGCGCCGGCAGCCTGCGCTCGGCCAATTACATTTTTTCTGCCGCGCCCAAGAACGGCTCGGTGATCGGGACTTTCTCGCGCAGCATGGGCATTTCGCCGCTGCTCGACAAAGCCGCGTTTGACAGCCGCAAGTTCACTTGGCTCGGCAGCATCACCGATGACAATACGGTCTGCCTCACCTGGAACACGTCACCGGTCAAAACGTGGTCGGATTTCGTGAGCAAGCTGTCGAAGTTCGGCGGCGAAGGTCCCGGCGCGGATCCGGACATTTGGGCGCAGGCTTATAAGAATGTGCTGGGCGCCAAGGATCAGCTGGTCAGCGGCTATCCGGGAACAAACGACATCGTGCTGGCCATGCAGCGCGGCGAAGTCGATGGCCTATGCGGCATATCCTGGAGCACGATCAATGCCGCGCATCCGGATTGGATGCCCAATCATCTGGTCAATATTCTCGTCCAGGCGCCCATCAGCAAAGCGGATGAGATTCCCGGCGTGCCGCGCGCGACCGATCTCGCGACCGATGCCGAACAATCGCAGATCCTCAAAGTTCTGATGGCGAGCCAAGGCATGGCGCGGCCTTTTGTAGCACCACCGGATATTCCAGCAGACCGCAAGGCGACGCTGGTCGCCGCCTTCGATGCAACCGTGGCCGATCCCGCTTTCCTCGCCGAAGCGCAGAAACTTGCCTTGGA
This sequence comes from Xanthobacteraceae bacterium, assembly GCA_035483735.1. GTDB lineage: Bacteria > Pseudomonadota > Alphaproteobacteria > Rhizobiales > Xanthobacteraceae > BOG-931. Next base: position 7,339 of record DATHPQ010000211.1, read on the forward strand.
CGTGCGGCCGGTGAGCGGTGCGACCATCGATAAGATACTCGCGGACGTCTACACCACGCCGAAAGACGTGCTGGCGAAAACCGTCAAGGCGATCGCCAACGAGTGATCTGCCGCCCGACGCGATCGGACCTCGCGGCGGCGGCCCCAAGCCGGCGCGGTACAAACGTTTTGACGCGCGGTTGCGCGCGGGCCAAACTGCGGGCGCTGCGGGCCGACAGAGGATGTGCGATATGACGGGTGTTAAGTCCAAGACAGGCATCTTGAGAGGCATTTGGCGCCGGAGATCGTGCGCTGCTGCCTTGTTCACCGCCGTTTTCTTCGCGGCCTTGTCTGCCTTTGCGACACCGTCGCGGGCCGAGGATTTTCCATCGCGGCCGATCCACCTGATCATCCCTTACGGGCCGGGCGGCATCGTCGATTTCACCGGCCGCCAGCTCGCGCAGAAGATGAGCGAGAATCTCGGCCAGCCCGTCGTGGCCGACAATCGGCCGGGCGCCGGCGGCATCGTCGGCATCGATTTCGTCGCGCATTCGGACCCCGACGGTTACAACGTGGTGCTGATGGATCCGGCGATCGTCATCAATCCGACATTGCAGAAATCGCTGCCCTACGACATTTTCAAGGATCTGGTCACGGTTTCGCGCGTCAGTTCGTCGCCGGAGGTTCTGGTCGTTGCGCCACAGCTTGGTCTGAAATCCTACGCGGATCTTGTCGCATACGGCAAAGCCAATCCCGGCAAGCTCAATTATGCCTCGGCGGGCATCGGCACCGCGCCGCATCTCGCCGCCGCGATGTGGGCTTCAGGGACCGGCATCCAAGCCGTGCATGTCCCTTATAAGGGGATTGGCGGCTCATTCACCGATATGATGGACAACAAGGTCCAGATGGCGTTTTCCAGCATTCCCGGTGCGCTGCCTTTCACCGGCGACAATCGCGTTCAGCCACTGGCGACGACCGGCTCGAAGCGTTCTGCGGTGTATCCCGATTTGCCGACCGTGGCTGAATCCGGTCTGCCGGGATATGATGTCGACGTGTGGATGACGCTTTACGGCAGGGCCGGCATGCCGCCGGATGTGCTTGCCAAGCTCAACGCCTCCGTCAAAAAGGCGTTGCAGGATCCTGAACTCGTGGCGGCCTTCGCCAAGTTCGGTCTCTCGCCGGTGGCAACGAGCATTCCGGACAGCGCGGCTTTCACCAAATCGGAATACGAAAAGTGGAAGAAGGTCATCGAGGACGACCACATCTCGCTTGATTGAGCGTCGTCACCGCGACTCTGGACGGCGGCTTCCCGTCCTTCAAGCTGCTGTCCTTCAAACTCTCGTCCTCAAGGCGTGACGTGCCAAACATGACAAACCCTTGGCCGACGGAATTGCGCCTGCGCAAGGATCGCAGGGCTCTTACGGTCACTTTCGACGGCGGCGAGAGCTTCGATCTGGCCGCGGAATATTTGCGCGTGCGCAGCCCGAGCGCCGAGGTCCAAGGCCACTCGCCGAGCGAGCGGCGCACCGTATCGGGCAAGCAAGATGTGCAAATTCTGGAATTGCTCCCGGTCGGCAATTACGCGGTACGGCTGGTGTTCGACGACATGCACTCGACCGGGATTTTCAGCTGGGAGTATCTGTTCGAGCTCGGCCGCAACCGCGAGAAGTATTGGAGCGACTATCTCGGCGAGCTTAAAGAGAAAAGCCTCTCGCGCGAGACCGCACGCTAGCCTTCGCATTCGGCACAGTCGCGCGAGATTGTCGGCGTTATTGCCGAGAATCTTTCCAGCTTACTTAACACCTCGCTGCAGCACCGCCCGTAGAGTGGCATCGGCACGTTGGATGGCGCGGGCGTCGGCGTATTCGACATCGGGCCGCGCAGGCGGGCGATTGCAGTGAGAGGACTTCCTCATGAACATGCGCAATCTGCTTTCGGAATTCCTGACCGATGAACGCGGCGCACGCACCATCGAATATGGGCTGCTCGCGGTCGGCATATTGGTCGCAATCATTGCAACGGCGGCGGCGCTCGGGACCGGTCTCGACGCGGCGCCGCAAAATCTCCCGATCCGGCCGCATTAGCTGCGCCGGCATCTATCAGCGAGCATCCCATCAGCGAGCCGCTTGGCACGAGCCCGCCTATCAACGATCGGTCAACTTCGATCCGGCAAGATCGAGACAGTGTCGGGGTGGGGCGTTGATGGGGTACCTACCGGCATTAGAGCGGCCTTGGCCTGTCTCCCTCGGGGCTGAGGCCGCTCGCATTTTCTGATGATTTCCTCGCGACATCAATGTCTTGAGAAGCCGGCCAGCGGCTGCTGCGCTGGTGCTTCACGCTTTTGCGAAGACGACGAGGCGCCAACATTCGGCGTCGCTATCGCGAAAACTTCAGCCATCGCCGCGACGCGCCTGTACCGTCGGTCGCGCTGCCATCTGCAAGTATGGTTGACGGAGCGTTCGTGCGCGCATTTGCGCGACTTCGCGAAATCTGTGCCTGCCGCCCCCGGCCCGGATCATGCTCTTGAAAGTTGCTTATGCGCGCCGCGAACGTGCTAGGATTGTCTTCGAGCAGCCGACAACAAAGCTGCCGTTAGAGGGAGGAGTACGATGAAGTTGCGTTTGTTAACCGCACTTGCGCTCGCGGCCGGCCTGTTCGCCGCCGGCGCTGCGACTGCACAGCAGGCGGCGCCTGCAGCCGCGCCCACAGCTCCGCCGGATCTGAACGCCATCCCGGACAAGATGCCGTTCAATCTTCCGTTCGGCGCGCCGATTTCGGCCGACCGCGCGCAGTCGGTCATTACCGCAGCGACCGCCGAAGCGACCAAGCGCGGCTGGCCCGAGGTCTTTGCCGTGGTCGATAACCACGGCGATCTCGTCGCGTTTTCGCGCATGGACGGCGCGCAGCTCGCATCGATCGCCATTGCCCAGCACAAGGCTCGCACCGCGGCGAGATTTCGCCGTCCGACGCGCGCCCTCGAGGATGCAGTGCAGAAATTCGGCTTCAATTACATCTTGACGCTCGATGACGTGACCGCCTCGCGCGGCGGTGTTCCTCTGGTCGAGGACGGCAAAATCATCGGCGCGGTCGGCTGTTCCGGCGGCACCGGGTCGCAGGACGAGGCCCTCTGCTTGGCCGCGGCCGCCACGATCAACAAGACCCAATAAGGCTTTGCCGCCGTTTTACGGCGCGGCAGTCGTTTGGAGGGCGGCAGCAATGCCGCCCTCTTTACGTCATAGAATCGGATATGAAAGGCGCGGCAGGGTTCCTGAAACCATCCGAGTCTGAAGCGAATGGGGATCGGTCTCATCGATCGTGGTTCGACGTGCTTGCTCGCCGGCCTGCTGCTGGCGGGGGCTTTGCTTGGCGTCGGATCGGCGTCCGGCCAAAGCGATCCAATAATAGGAGCACCAGGCAATGTCGCGGCGGCGATGGAGCAATATCGGCGCGCGCTCGATGCTTATAACGCCGCGCACGACAAATACATTGCCGTGGCCAATGCTTACTGGTCGTCGATTACGGAAAAGCGGAAATCGCGCAACGCCAAGCGAGCAGCCGGTGAAGCGCTTGCGCTCGACGACTATGTGCTCGATCAGCCGCCGGTCTATACCGGCCCGCCAAGGCCGCGTAATCCGTTAAAGCCGGAAGCGCCGGGGCACCGCGTTCCAGTCCCCGTCGTTGCCGATTTTGTCGCCGCCGCGCAAAAACAATTCAATTTCGTGCCGCGGATGCCGCAAAGCGACATCGCGTTCAAACAGGTCTATGCCCAGGTGGCTCAGGCCGCAGGCTTGACCAAGGACCAGGTGGTGCGGATTTACAGCTTCGAAGCGACTGGCAACGGCAGCTACGACGTCGAAGCGGGCCTCGAATACAATAAACATGGCCGCGCGATCACCACCGCGCTCGGCTATAACCAGTTGCTCGCCACCAACTCTGTCGAGATCGTCGCCGAAAAGGGACCGCAATTCATCGAGGAATTCCATACTGAAGCGCGCGGGCTCGCGGACCGCCAGCGGCAGGCGCTGGAATACAAGATCGAAGCGTTGCGCAAGATGGTAGCGTTTGCGCGCAGCGTTCCGGACGACTGGAATCAGCACGAGATTCTGGCCAACACCGAGAAAGGCCTCGGTGTCCATGCGCTCAACCTCGATATCGATGTCGGCCCGTTATTGCAGACACAGAAATTGTTGGACTCCGTCGCGTTCGCGCGCCGCAAGGGCGTGACCAGAACGCTCACCGCCGCCGAGCTCGAAATGATGAATCTCACCGGCGACGGCAACGGCTTCGACATGGTGACGATGCCGCTGCAATGGCGCGAGCAAGTGCCGACCTCAAATTTCTTCCGGCCGAGCGGCTATTTCGACAACCCGGTCGCGCAGCACAACAATGTCGTCGCCAAGCTGATCGCGGCGACCGACACGCGCATGGATGAAGAAACCAAGAAGCAGGGCGCGAGAGATCTGGCGGCGGCCTTGCGCTGACGAGCGGTACCACATGACGCGCTGATTATGTATTGGCTGAATTATGCCGTTGCGACGCCGCATTGCGTCGCTACGATGTCTCATCTGTTGCGTACCTTATTACCTTGCCTTCCTTCCTGAGCCGGGCATGAAGCGCCGCGAATTCCTGAAATTCCTGTCGAGTGCAATTTGGCCGGCGATCTGGCCGTTCGCTGCACGCGCCCAATATCCAGGTTCGCCGTATCCCGCTGCGACATCGCCGTATCAGGCGCCGCCGTATCAAACGCCGCCCAATCAATCGAGCCAGCCGGCAACGCCGGCAGCAAATCAGAGCGCCGCGGCTGCGGCGCCCGACGACAAATCGGTCGGTCAGGTCTCGACGCTCACCGGCCACTGCACCGTGACGCGCGGCACCGTGACCGCGGTCGCCTTGAAGGTCTCTGACCACATTTTTGAAAACGACACGCTGCAGAGCGATCTGAACTCGACGCTCGGCATCACCTTCGACGACGAGACGACATTCAGCCTTTCGGCCAATACGCGCATTGTCGTCGACAAGTTCGTCTATGAGGAAGGCGCCAGCGGTAATGCCGCGTCGTTTCATGTTGCGACCGGGACGGCCGCTTTCGTTGCCAGCCTTGTCGCCAAGACCGGCGACATGAAGATTTCGACCGATAATGCGACACTCGGCATTCGCGGCACCACAGGCGTCGTCGAAGTGCCGACGGCGGGCGGCACGGCGGCGCCGGCCATCAAGCTCTATCCGGACACCGACGGCCATGTCGGACGCATCGAAGTGTTCGATCGACAGGGCGGCCGGCTCGGCGCCTTGACCCAGGGCGCCAGCGCCTTTTCGCTGCGGCCCGGCCCCAACGGCCGTATCGTCGCCATGCCCTATCAGATCCCGGCGCAAGAAGCGGCGCGCGACCGCGGCGTGCTGCAACGGCTCAACGCGTCGCACGCGATCGGCCGGCAGATCGCGATCCAGCGCCGCCAGATCCACACGCTCAACCGGCAACGGCAAAATAATCAGCGGCAAAACAATCGAAATCCCGGCGGGCCGCAGAACAATCAGCATCCGGGTGAGCCGCAGAACAATCAGCGTCCGGGTGGGCCGCAGAACGATCAACGCCCCGGCGGGCCGCAGAACAATCGCGGGCCCGGGGGGCAACAACCGCCCAACGGTCTGCCGCGCGGTAATGGCTTGCCGCGGGGTCAAGGTCGGCCGCGCCCGCGGGGCAATAACGAGCGCAGGCGATAAGCGCCGGTCCGGACGTTGTCTAATACACCCGGACGCTCTTGCCGCGCCGAACGGTGATCATCGTCCCGATTTCAAACGACATCAGGTCTTCGCCGATTTCGAGCGGGCCCGGATAGGTCGTGCGGGTTTCGGCAATTACGTCGGCAACCGTCGCCGGCAGGACCTTATCGCTCCCTGGCAGCACGAGATGGGTGTAAGCGGCAAGCCTCGGGCCTGTCCGCGAGAACACCATGCCGGCTTCGCGCGGTGTCGTGTGATGGCCGATGATGCGCTGCATGTATGGCTCCGCCAGCAGAGCCGGCCGCGCGGCCGCGACTTCGTGGATCAACAAATCGGCGCCGATGCCGTGTTTCACCACGTTTTCGTTGTATCGGGTATCGCCTGAGATGACGACGCAACGTCCGCCATATTCGATGCGATAGCCGCAGGCCGGCTTGATCGCATCGCCGTGGTCGACCTCAAAGGCGATGACGCGCACGCCGTCGCTTTCGTAGACCACGCCGTCGGCGGCAAATTCCTCGGCGGCAATGGCAATGCCTTCCGCCGGCAATTTTTCGTCTTCGATACGGATTTTGATATCGGCGGCATAAGCGCGCTCGATATTGGATGTCAGGTTGATCGTGCCGATCGGGCCGATCACGCGAAGCGGTACACGGCGCGTGCCGAACCAGGATTCAAGCCAGCCGGTCAACCACAAATCAGGAAAGCCGGACGTGTGATCGGAATGGAAATGCGTAAGGAATACCGGATTGATCTTGCCGATCGGAATCCCAAGCTGGAAAAGCCGCATCGCGACGCCGCGTCCGGTATCGATCAAGAGCTTCTGCTGTCCTGCCTCGATTAATGTGCCCGGTCCGAAGCGGTCAGGGCTTGGTATGGGAACGCCGGTGCCGAGAAGCGTGACGCGAAAATCCGACCTCTCGCTCATTGCTGGATCTTGATCCCGGAGTCTTTGACCACCTGGGCCCAATGCGACATTTCCGATTTGACGAAGTCGCCAAATGCGTCCGGCGTGCCGCCGGCCGGTACGGCGCCGAGATTGCCCAAGGCGGCGCGCACATTCGGTTTGGTCAACGCCGTATTGATCGCCGTATTGAGCGTATTGACGACGTCGCTCGGCGTGCCGGCCTTGACGTCGAAGCCGGTCCAGTCTTCGACGACGAGATCGGGATAGCCTTCTTCGGCGATACTTGGCACATCGGCCAGCGTCGGGACACGCTTCGGCGCCGTCACGGCGAGCGCGCGCAGCTTGCCGGATTTGATCAGATCAACGACCGGCAGCATGGCGACGAACATAAATTGGTTGGTGCCGCTGATCAGGTCGCCGATCGCCTGCGGGAATTGCTGATAAGGCACGTGAATGGCATGCGTGCCGGTGCGCTGTTCGAAAAGTTCGCCGATCAGATGCGCCGGCGTGCCGTAGCCGCCCGAGGAAAACGTCAGTCTGTCGGGCTTGCTTTTGAGGAGCGCCACCAGATCGGACACCGAGTAGACCGGCAGGTTCGGATTGACCACCAGTACATTGTAGGAGACCGCAACTTTGATCAGCGGCATGAAATCGTGGCTGAGATTGAACGGCATGTCCGGAACGAAAGCCGGCGCGGCGGATACCGGCAGGCTCATGGCGTAGATCGAAGAGCCGTCGGCCGGCTGCCGCAAGACTTCGGTGCCGGCAATCGTCATCACCGCGCCGGGCTTGTTTTCGACAACGACGTTCCAATCTTTGTCGGTCGCGAGCTGTTGGGCGATGACGCGGCTGATGATGTCGGGCGGGGTGCTCGGGGCGCTCGGAACGACGATCCGGATCGTGCCCGGCGAAAACGCCTGCGCCAGAACACATGGCGCCGAGCAGAACAGGATGAGCAATAGCATCAGTGGGACGAGATGCTCCCACCGCAGTCGACGCGTCATGTCGATTTCCCCCTAACGCTGCGCTGATATAGGAATGATCGGCCGTATTTCCCAGGATCGGGCCCTAGGCTGGGCTCGAAGTCGGTTCCCCCTAAGGTCGACAACGAGCCCAGACTGGTCGATGTCCGAAGCGTGCTACCCCCATAGCAGCGATTCGAACGGCTGCATCTTTTGCGGGTGTGGTGAAATCCGCTATGAAAAAAGGATGGGGTTCCGTGGTATGGAATGTATCATTCCGCCAGACGGAATAGTTTTATCTCGGCTGCCGGTCGCCCATCGACGGAGCGAGGACGCAAATGTCGCGTTCGGAAACGGTCCGAAGCCTTGAGCGCGGGCTTGCGGTGCTGCAGGCCTTGCACACCAAGCCGGCCTGCTCGTTGCAGGATCTCAACCTGCTCACGCGAATTCCGAAACCCAGCCTGTTACGCATTCTGCGCACACTTGAGCAATCCGGCTGGGCGGCGCGCCGGTTGGCTGACGGCCGCTATCGCGTCGGCACCCATTTCGACCGGGCGGCGCGCCGGCGCGACCGTTACGATCCGGTCGCCGAGGCGGCAGGACCTGTGCTCGAGCGGCTGTGCCGGAGTCTGTCATGGCCGTCGGATCTGATGGTGCCCGCGGGCGATCACATGGAGATCCGCGAGTCGAGCCGCGGCCACAGTCCATTCCTGATCAACCGCGACCAGATCGGACATCCGGTGCCGTGGCTCGCGTCGGCGGTCGGACGCGCTTATCTCGCCTATTGCCCGGACAAAGAGCGCAACCAAATCGTCGCCGCGCTGCGCAAATCCGATCTTCGCGACGATCTTCCGGCGCGCGATCCAAAGCGCGTTGACGAGATCCTTTCGGAAGTTCGTTCGAAAGGCTATGCGACGCGGGATCCGTCGCATACCGGTGGCGCTTACGGAGGGGCGAATTTCGTCGATGGGCTGGCCGCGGTTGCGGTGCCGCTCATAAGCGGTCAGCGCGTCTATGGCGCGATCAATCTGCTATGGATCAAGACTGCATTTCCGATTGATGAATTCGCCAGCGTTCACGTGCCGGCCTTGAAGATGGCGGCGGGTGAAATTGTCGAAGCCATGTCGCGGGAGCAGCGGCGGCAGCGCACGGGTAACCGCGAAGCGTAGAGCGAGAGAGGAAATACATGCGCGCTTATCAATTGCCAAAGGGTGGCGCCGGCGTCGATGCGCTGGTCGAGGTCGAGCGTCCCCAGCCGAAGCCTGCGCACCGCCAGGTTCTGGTCAAGGTCAAAGCCTGTTCGCTCAATTTTCGCGACTTCGCCATCGCGCGCGGCACCTATCGCATGGGGGTTCGCGATAATCTGATCCCGCTGTCCGACGGCGCCGGCGAAGTGGCCGAGATCGGAGCCGCCGTGACACGCGTGAAAGTCGGCGATCACGTTGCCGGCAATTTCTTTCAGCGCTGGCCCGGCGGCGAGCCGTCCGCGGAGTCACACAAGAGCGCGCTCGGCGGCGGCATCGACGGCATGCTGGCCGAATATGTCGTGCTTGAAGAGGACGGCGTCGTGAAAATTCCGGCGCATCTGTCGCTGGAGGAGGGCGCCACATTGCCGTGCGCCGCCGTCACCGTCTGGCACGCCATGATGGAGCACGCCAAGCTCAAGGCCGGCGACACGGTGCTCCTGCAAGGCACCGGCGGCGTCTCGATCTTCGGCCTGCAATTTGCCAAAGCGATGGGCATTCGCGCTGTCATCATCTCTTCGAGCGACGCGAAGCTGACGCGCGCGCAATCGCTCGGCGCCGCGTTCGGCATCAATTACAAGACGACGCCGGATTGGGACAAAGCGGCCATCGAATTCACCGGCGGTGTCGGTGTCGATCACGTGGTCGAAGTCGGCGGGGCGGCGACGCTGACGCGTTCGTTCGGCGCGCTGCGTGCCGGCGGCAAGATCACCTTGATCGGCGGCCTCAGCGGCGGCGCGACCGAACTCAATCCCGGACTGATCTTCTCGCGCCGCGCCAACGTCCAGGGCATTTCCGTGGGCTCGACGCAGATGTTCGAGGCGATGAACCGCGCCGTCGAAGCCAACGCCATCAAGCCGGTGATCGACAAAGTCTTTCCCTTTGCCGAGGCCAAAGCGGCCTATCACCACATGGCGTCAGGCGCCCATTTCGGGAAGATCGTGATCCGCGTCGGCTGACGTTGGGCGGCGCAATGCCGGCTTATAAAATGCGCGCCGCCGTGGCTTTTCTCTTGCGCTTGGCGGTTCCGGATTTGCGCAGAACGGACTGCAAAACCAGGGCGTGGTTCACTTGCGGATCGCGGGCGCCGTAGAGCAGGGTGACCAAGGCGCTTCTGCCGAGCTTGCTCAGTTCGGCAAGCTCGGGATTGCCGCTGAGCTCTTTTTTGTAACGCTTGCCGAATTCGGCGAAACGCTCCGGTCTGTGGCCGAACCACAGCCGCAGCCGCGGGCTCGGCGCTACGTCTTTCATCCAATAATCGAGATGAGCGGTTGTTTTCTTCACGCCGCGCGGCCACAGGCGATCGACCAGAACGCGGATGCCGTCGGAGGATTTGGCCGGCTCGTAAACGCGCTTGATTTGAAACGCCATGGCGGTACTCCACGTCGCATTCACAGAGAAGATAGCCGAGCGTCTGAAAGATGCTATCCTCTGTGGTTGAAGACCGAAAGCACGCAAAAAGGAAGCGCCATGGCCAAGCAACGGATCAGCTATGTCCCCCTCGAGAAGATGGACGCCCGCATGCGCGCCGAGATGGAGCGGTGCCAGCGCGAAGGCACGCCGCGGCCGGAAAGCTCGGCGATCCGGGCGCACGTGCCGTCCTGCTTCTGGTTCTTCGCCGAGTCCTGGCACAACATTTATCGCACCGGCATTCTCGATCATGCCATCAAGGAATTGTGCCGGCTCTATGTGTCGCGCTCCGTCACCTGTGAATATTGCGGCAATCAGCGCTCGGTGAAGGCAGCGGCGAGCGGCGCCTTGATCGAGGACGACGTGCTCGATCTTTTGAATTTCGAGAAATCGACGCGTTACAACGAACGCCAGAAGGCGGCGCTCGCTTACGCCGAGGCCATCGTCTGGCACCTGAATACGGACGATGCCTTCTGGGGGCGCATGCACGGCCAGTTCTCCGAGCCGGAACTGGTCGAGCTCGGCTGCATGATCGGGCTTACGCTCGGTCAGCAAAGCTGGCTGCGGCTTCTCAATATCGAGCATCATGAAGTGATGGCCGGCACCTCGGCTTCCATGGCGCCGGGCTACGAGGACGTCAAACGTCTCAAGGCGACCAAATCGCAGTCCGACTATTGGGCGAAGTCGAGCGCTCAAAAGGCTAATGGCCCATCAGAAAGCGTCGCGTAAGGATCAATCTGCAATGTCGGTAAGTGAAGAAAAGTTGCGGGAGCAGCTCGTCGACTGCACCCGCATGATGGTCATGGCCGAGCTGCTCGATTACAGCGGCCATGTCAGTGCGCGGCTGTCCGGAACCGATCGTTTTCTCATCCCGGCCCGCGACGCGAGCCGCGCCGGCATCACGACCGATGATATTCTGGTCGTCGATCTCAACGGCAAGGTGCTCGACGGCAACGAGCCGTGTCCGGCCGAGACGCAAATCCATGCCGGCGTCTATCGGGCGCGGGATGATGTTGCCGTCGTTGGCCACGGCCATCCGCCGATGTCGACATTGTTCACCGTAGTCGACCGGCCGATGGTCGCGGTGCGCAATTACGGCTATCGCTTCATCGGCACGCCGGTCCATCCGGATCCGACCCATATACGCACCGCGGAGCAGGGTGATGCCGTGGCGCGCACGCTCGGGAAATGCGGTTGCTGCCTGCTGCGCGGCCACGGCAGCGTTGTTGCCGCCAAGACTGTCGCCGAGGTTTTCCTCGACAGCCTGGAAATGGAAGAGAACGCCCGCAGCACGGTTCATGCCGCAAGCCTCGGCCCGCTCAAGCCAATCACGGCGCAGGAGGCCGAGCTCCTCAAGGCAAGCTTTGCCAAAAACGATTTCCGCGCCGCCAAGGTGTGGGACCACTATAAGGAAAAGGCAAAGATCGCCGGTTTGTTTTAGGCCGCCACGGCTATCGCCGATTTTCCCTTAACGCCGGACGAGCTTCCGCCATGCTCCGCACCTCGATCAGAAACAAGATTGTGGGCATCGCCATTGGGCTGATCGTTCTCATGGTGATCACGTCCGCATTGTCGATCGTGATGGCTGGCACGGTCGGTCATCTGCTCGATGAGCTCACCAACAAATATGTTCCTGCCTATGGGAGTCTGGCCCGAGCCGATACGCGTTCGGTCGAACGCGGCTTGGCGCTGCGCCAAATGGTGATTGCCAAGATGCAAAACCCGCCTGACGAGGCGGCCTATGCCGAGCGCTTGAAGTCATTCGAAGAAACGGATCGGCAAATCTATGAAGAGGCTGGAGCGGCGCGCAAGCTGATCAACGCGATTATCGACGATAAAAGTACGCCCTCGGACAATACCGCGCTGGCCCGGCTCGACGACCGGATCGACACCGCGGTCAATGATCTACGCCGCCATTTGAACGAGGACGATACCCAGCTTCTTGAAGACCTCAAGGCGCAGAATTTCGCGGCAGTGCGCGTGAGGCTGGCGCAAGCGGACGAGTTGCGCGGCGAATTCAACAAAAAGCTCGACGACATTCGCTCCGATATGTTGAAGCAAGTCTATGCCAGCGCGGTCACGGTTATCGGCGATCAGCGGCAGGCGATCGTGATCTCGATCATCGTTACGGCGCTTGCTGCTATGCTCGGTTTCGTTTTTGCGTTCCTGGTCAGCGGCGGCATCACGCGGCCAGTGCGTCTGCTGCTTGCCGGTACCCGCGAGGTCGAGGCTGGCCGCCTTGACGGATCGATCGCAGTGACGACGCATGACGAGATCGGCCAATTGTCGACGGCGTTCAATCGCATGGTCGAGCAATTGCGCCACAAGAAGCAGATCCAGGAGACTTTCGGCCGCTATATCGACCCGCGCATCGTCGCGGGCCTGATCGATCAGCGCGGATTGGCCGCCACTGAAGGTCAGCGCAGGGTCATGACCGTGATGTTTTGCGACATGAAGGGCTTCACCGCGCTGAGCGAAGGCATGACGCCGCAGGGTTTGGTCAGGATCATGAACCATTACCTGACGACGATGTCGGAGCCGATCCACAACAATCGCGGCATCATCGACAAATATATCGGCGACGCGATCATGGCCTATTGGGGCCCGCCCTTCATCGATGCCGATGACCAGGCGCGCTTTGCCTGTCTTGCCGCGGTCGACATGATCGGCCGCATCGGGACACTGCGGAAAGAGCTGCCGGAACTGCTCGGTGTGCGCGCCATACCGGCGGAATGCGACTTGCGCATCGGCATCGCGACTGGCGAAGCGCTCGTCGGCAGCATCGGCTCGGAATTCATGATGAGCTATACCGTGATGGGCGACACCGTGAATCTGGCATCGCGTCTCGAAACGGCGAACAAGCTCTACGGCACCCACGCCCTGATTGCGGAAGACACGGTGAGCAAGGCCGGTCCCGATATCGAATTCCGCGAAGTAGATCGCCTGATCGTTGTCGGGCAGAGCCGTCCGCAAGTGGTGTTTGAGCTGATGGGCCGCAAGGGCGAACTGACGCCGAGACAATCTCTGCTGCGCACGCATTACGCCGAAGGGCTTGCGGCCTATCGCGCCTCCCGCTGGGACGAGGCGCGGAATGCATTCAAGGCGGCGCTCGACGCCGAGCCGGGCGACGGCCCCGCCGCGGCGCTGTTGAGCCGCATCGAAGATTTACAAAAGAATCCGCCGGCCGGCTGGGACGGTGCCTGGCGCCTCGATAATAAATGATCCGGACGGGCTCACGCCTATCTTTGTATCCATCCGCCGATTGAGCAGTCGCGCAAAATCAAACCATGAAAATCACCGCCGTCGCGCCGTTCCATATCAGCGTGCCTTATGATTTCGGCAACACCGCGCGGAATGCGGCCGCGGTGCAGTGGCCGACAATGGAGACGCTGTTCGTCAAGGTGACGACCGATGAAGGGCTGGTCGGGTGGGGCGAGGGCTTTGGGCTTGCGGCCTGCGGCGTCACCAAAGTTGCGGTGGAGAGAGCGATCGCACCGCTCGCGATCGGGCGCGATCCGACCGACATTGCCGCGCTGACCAAAGAGGTCGCTTATCGGCAGCGCAGCTTCGGGCGTAACGGGCCGAACACGTTTGCGCTGTCGGCGCTCGACATCGCGCTGTGGGACATTGCCGGCAAGCGCGCGGGCCTGCCGCTTTATCGCCTGCTCGGCGGCACCGAAACCGTCGAGCGCCTGCCGGCCTATGCGAGCCTGCTGCGCTACGGCAATGCCGATATCGTCCGGCGGAACAGCGCCGAGGCCGTCGCGCGCTGCTATACCAGCGTCAAGCTTCATGAAATCGGCGCGGCGGAAATCGCCGCCGCGCGCGAAGCGATCGGGCCGGACACCGTGCTCACCGTCGACGCCAGTTGCGCCTGGACGCTGCCGCAAGCCATCGACATGGCGAAGCGGCTCAAGCCCTGCAATCTCACATGGCTCGAAGAGCCGCTTTGGCCGCCCGAGGACTATGCCGGCCTGGCGCGCTTGAAGACCGAAGGCGCAGGCACCGCCATCGCGGCCGGCGAAAACGCCGGCACGCTCGCTGATATCGCGCAATTCCTTGACACCGCCCACATCGATTACATTCAGCCGAGCGTCACCAAGATCGGCGGCATCAGTGCGATGATCAAGGTCGCCGAAATGGCGCGCCGCGCCGGAGCCAAAATCGCGCCGCACTCGCCGTATTTCGGCCCCGGCCTGATCGCGACGATCCATTTTGCCGCGAGTCTTCCCGGGCGGCCGGTGATCGAGCGCTACTATGTCGATCTGGAAGCAAGCCCGCTCGGCGATCTAGTGGAAGCGCCCGGCGGCTTCATGCGCGTTCCGAACGGCCCAGGCCTCGGCATCGAAGTCGACGAAACGGTTCTAAGAAAATATCGCGCAAGCTGACGCCATTCGACGGTGCGGTTTTATTGCGGACAAACCGAGCCGGTCTGTATCCAGGCTTTGATGAGCGCGCCCAATTGCGCTTGCGTGCCGGGAGCTGACGCACGGCCAAATCCGGGCGCCCAAGCCCAGCCGACGAGCGAGTCGGTCGCGATATGGGTCGCAACGTCGTCGAGCGATCGGCCGCCGTTGCGCGCCGGATCTTTAAGCTGCGCGCAAATCTCCCCCGCCGTCTTGTTCTGCCAAGCCATCTCTCGCGGCGCCAAATGCCAATGCGCATGGCCTGGCATGCCGGCGGGATCGAAATTGGCGTCCTGGTGGCACATGGAGCAACGCATGGCCGCCGTGCCGAAACCGTCGCTACCGCGCGCGACCGGCGGTTGATGCAGCCGTTGCGCGTCGCCCTGCAGCGGCCGGTCGCCGGCTGGATGACAATTCACGCAGCGCGGCGACGACAGAACCTTGTCGGCTTCCGTGAACAAGGCCGCCGACTGCGCCGCCGGGTCGCTCAGATTAGAAAAGCTATCCGGCGCTGCCAACGTCGTAGGCGCGTCCGCGGAATTTACGCCTGTCACCGATATCGGTATCAGCGCCACTATCAGCAAAGCACACAATGCCGTGCGGTTGGCCGTTTGCTTAACTGAGTTCATGATCGATGTCTCCCGGCACCAAAAAATAGTGCTAGCTCAGATAGCGCTTTGGATCGGACAGAATCACGTCGCGCACAGCCTCGTGATATTTGACATAGCCGGTGCAGCGGCAGAGATGGCCGTCAAGAGCTTCCAGGATCGTCTTGTCGAGGTCGGCGCGTGGCACTTGCGTTTTCGCCAAGCGCTCCAGCAATACTTGGCCTTCGTTCAAAAATCCGGCCGTGCAGTAGCCGCATTGAAACGAGAAATGTTCAATGAACGCCTTTTGCAGCACGGAGAGCTGCCCGTTCTGCGCATGTCCCTCGACAGTGCGGATCGACTTGCCGGCGAAGCTTGCCGCGGGGATGACACAGGTCGGACTGGTCTCACTCGTGCCATCGGGATTGTCGACGATCACCGCGCAACTCAGGCATTGCGCGCGTCCGCAGCCGAATTTTGTGCCGGTCAATCCTAGATATTCGCGCAGGAAATCGTTCATCGACAATTCATCGCGAACCTCGATCGGCCCGTAAGCCTTGCCGTTGATCGTTACGCTCATCGCGTTCACTGGAGCACTCCCTTGATCATGGCCTGAGTGACTGGCAAGGATTGGAAGCGGTGACCGGTCGCGTCGTAAATCGCGTTGAGGAGTGCCGGGACAATCGGAATCATCACGACTTCCGCCATGCCCTTTGGCGGGTCGTTCGCTGTGAGCGCGGGCAGCACTTCGATTTCCAGATCGTTCAGCGGCAGATCGGAGGCGCGAGCGATCACGTAGTCGCCGAGATTCCATTTGCCGTTGCCGGGACCGTCTTCATAGAGCGGCAGCGATTCCAGCAAGGCGTAGCCGACGCCCATGGCGAAGCCGCCCTGCGCCTGGCCGCGCACGACCTCCGGCACGAGTGGCTGACCGCATTCGAGAACAGTGTATGCCTTGGCAATGCGTAGCGCGCCGGTGGCGCGCTCGATCTCGACACGGACCAGCGTGCCGCACGGCGACGTGTAGGTGGGGCCAGATCGGTTGAAGTCCGTGGGCGGAAATTTAACGTTGGTGCGATCGAGGCGAACGAATTTGCCGGCACCTTTGCGCAGGGCCAGCGCGTCGATGTCGCCGGTCCACGGCTGTCCGGAAATCGCGAAGGTCGCTTGCGACCACGCCCAGCGGTTAAAGGCGTGTGCCATCGCCCCGGTGACGCCGTTGCGTGCATGCGCCTTCGCGGCCACCGCCGGCAATGCGAGCGGCGCCAGTCCCGGCATGACCAGCTGCCCGTCTATCCACCGCGCCGCCTGCCATTCCTTGGCCTTCGGATCGGTTGGCGCGAGGCCCCACAGTTCCAGCGCCGCTGGCCACAATCCGAACCGAAATACGACGCGCGCGGCCTCGGCCGCCGCGTGTGTCCCGACATGGGAGCCGCTTGAGGCAGCCGT
>DATHPQ010000212.1:0-34896 GCA_035483735.1 Xanthobacteraceae bacterium
TTGCCAGCCCCTCGACGACAGGCTCAAACCGCTCAGCCATCGCCTTAGCCAGCGGCTCGCGCATATGCCGGAATTCCGTCGCGTCGTTGAGATCCTCATAATGGGTGCTCCACAACGAATTTCCCATCAAGATGCTTCGAAACGAATGCGTGTTCGTATAGTGGTACAGCCGCGGATGGGTAGCAGCGAAACTGCCCAGCTGCGCATCAGTGGTTTGTTGCTCACCTGCTGTTCCGCTCATGCCTTCAGTTGGGATGGATGATGAAGGTCCCATTCGATTTTTTGCAGGAAAATCACCCTAGGAAGCGTATTTCGAAATTGGCCGAATTGAGCGTCATAGGGATTGGTGTTTTTGTTGAGGTCGGCAGAACCGTAACTTCGCACAAAAGTACAGAGCCTAAGAGAAAAACAGGCTTAGAGAGAGCATTCTTGCTCATTGACGGCCTGTCGGAGTCCAAAGGTTCAAAGCCGAGGAAGCCAAATTCAGGCTTTTAAACGTCGTCCGCCGCGGCCGGAGAATAGGTTCTGGAAAAGGCCTGGCGGAGGGAGTGGGATTCGAACCCACGATACGGTTTCCCGTATACACGCTTTCCAAGCGTGCGCCTTCAGCCACTCGGCCACCCCTCCGCAAAAGGGTCCCCGCAATATCACGGCCGGCCCCAAGCTTACAACCCGCGCCGTCTTGTCAGCCTCGGTCGGCCGGCCGGCACGGCGAATCGCAAGACCGAAGGACGGCGGAACCTCCGGCCGCCTCAGCCGTTAATTTTGCGGTGCTGAGGAGCGACTTAGGAGGAAGTTATGGGACGCGGTCTATTGCTATGGCTCATCGGCATCCCATTGCCGATCATTCTTTTGATCTGGGTGCTTGGCGGCCTGCACGGCTAATTTTGCCAAGCGGATAATGTTTGCGAATACGAAGCTTGCGACGCGCGACATGGATGTAGGGAAGCCCGGCTCCAGCCGGGCTTCTGGCATTTCTGCTACCGCTTCCTCCGGCCCCTGTGCCGCACTACATTAGCGGCATGACGGTCAAAACGGCCCTGCCCGACGACGACTATCTTATCCGCCCCGATCCGCTCGATCCGCGCCTGACGGAGCGCGTCAAAGGCGTCGACCAGACCGGCGCCCCGATCGAGACCGCGGTGACGGTCGAACGCGCGCTGACGATTTTTCTCAACGCGCAGGAAATCGTCACGGCGATGACCATCAGCGATCATCCCGAATATCTGGCGCTCGGTTATCTGCTCAACCAGAACATGCTCAAGCCCGACGATACTGTTACCGGTGTCGATTACGACGATGAATTGTCGGTGGTTGTGGTGCGCACCAAACGCAAGACCAATTACGAAAAGAAGCTGAAAAAAAAGGTACAGACCTCGGGCTGTGCCCAGGGCACGGTATTCGGCGATCTCATGGAGGCGCTGGAGAACGTGTCGCTGCCGAAGGCGCAATTGCGCACGTCGTGGCTCTATGCACTCGCGCACAGGATCAACACCACGCCGTCGCTTTATCTCGAGGCCGGCGCGATCCACGGCTGCGTACTTGCGATCGAAGACCGGCCGTTGGTCTATATGGAAGACGTCGGACGCCACAACGCCGTCGACAAAATCGCCGGCTGGATGTTCAAGAACGGCGTCAGCGCGGCAGACAAGATTTTCTACACCACCGGCCGGCTTACCTCCGAAATGGTGATCAAGACGGTGCGCATGGGCATTCCGATTCTTATCTCGCGCTCGGGCTTCACCGCCTGGGGCGTCGAGCTGGCGCGCAAAGCGAACCTGACGCTGATCGGCCGCGCCCGCGGCAAGCGCTTCATCGCGCTGTCCGGCGAGGACCGTATCGTATTCGATCAGGACCTTGCCTATGTCGAAGAAGAAAGCGCCAAGCATCGCCGCAAGGCGGCCGTTCACGATGAGTGAGATCCCGCGCGCGTGAGCAATCCCCCTACTCTCGGTCTGGTGCTCGCCGGCGGTCTGGCGCGGCGCATGGGCGGCGGCGACAAGGCACGCATCCGCGTCGGCGGCACGACCATTCTTGCCCGGGTGCTCACGTGTCTAAAGCCGCAATGCGAACGCATCATCATCAATGCCAATGGCGATCCGGCCCGCTTCGTCGATACCGGCCTGCCCGCGGTAGCGGACAGCGTGCCGGATTTTGCCGGCCCGCTGGCCGGCATTCTCGCCGGGCTCGACTGGGCCGCAGCGCATGCACCGGAAATTGACTGGCTCCTCAGCGTGCCGGGCGACTGCCCGTTCCTGCCGAAGAACTTGCTTCAGCGATTGCACCAAGCACGCCTTGCCGCAGGCACCCCGCTTGCCTGCGCGCGCTCCGGCGAATGGCGTCATCCTGTCGTTGCGTTGTGGAGCGTTGCGCTGCGCGAGGATTTGCGGCGCGCTTTAACCGAGGAAGGCTTGCACAAGATCGAGATCTGGACGGGACGGCACGGTGTCGCCATTGCAGATTGGCCAGCCGAGCCGGTCGATCCGTTCTTCAACGTCAATACGCCGGAAGACGCGACGCGCGCCGAAGTGCTGGCCGCGCAATATCCGGACGCTTGACCAGGCTCAGGTCAAAAGCTCGATCAGAAACGGCCCGCGCGCCATATTGGCTTGCGCAAACAGGTCGGCAAATTCCTTGACCGACGCGGCTTGGGCGGCTTCAACGCCCATGCCCTGCGCGAGCTTGACCCAGCCGAGATCCGGATTGCCGAGATCCATCATGTCAAGCGCGACGCGGCCGGGATTGGCGCCGACATTCATCAATTCGTTGAGCAGGATCGCATATTTGCGATTCGACAATAGTATCGTCGTGATTGGCAATCTTTCGCGGGCCTGGGTCCATAAAGCTTGCAGCGTGTACATCGCCGAACCGTCGGCCTGGAGCGCGACGACGCGGCGACCGGGCGCGGCAATGGCGGCGCCGGTCGCCATCGGCAAGCCGCTGCCGATGGAGGCGCCGGTGATTTGCAGCCAGTCGTGCGGCGGAGCAGACGCGAGGCCGTTAAAGAAGGACCGGCCGAAACTCACGCTTTCATCGACGACCACTGCATTTTCCGGCAGCAGCGCAGCCAGCGCCTGCGTGATCGATTCCGGGCTGACGGCTGCGCGCAAATCGGCTTCCGCACGCTTGGTTTGCGGCCGCGCGACGGCCGGCGCCGCCAATTCATCGGCCAGTCGCGCCAGCGCGTCGGCGATATCCTGATCCGGCCGCGCCAGAACGTGGACATTGCAATCCTTCGGAAACAGATAGCTAGGCTTGTTGGGATAAGCGAACGGCGCAACCGGCGGCGCTGTCCCGATCAAAACAAGGTGTTTGGTGCCGGCGAGCGTCGCCACCGACTGATCGTAGGCATAAGCGAGCCGCGCAATGGCATGCCGGCCGCGGCCGCGCTCGACGCGGGCGTTGAACTGCGCCGCCAGCAATTTCGCGCCGGTGACAGAGGCGATGCGGAAGGCATCGTCGATCATCGCCGACCGGATCGGCGCGCCGCCGAGCATGATCGTCACGGGCTCCTTGCGGTGCAGTACTTCGGCGATGTTTTTGATGACGTGCGGGGCGACCTTTTCCGGCGCGACGGGCGGCAGCGGCGCACCTTCCGTTCCGCCATCGTCCCAGCTGGTGTCGGCCGGCGCGATCAATGTCGCGATCTGGCCGTGGGCGGTGCGCGCAGCTTGAATGGCGGCCGCAGCGTCCTGGCCCATCTTCGCGACCGATTGCACAACACGCGTCCAGGCCGAGACGCCGCGCGCCCAGCCGTCGGTGTCGCCGGTCAACGGCGGATCGAGCGGACGGTGATAGCTCGCCTGGTCACCCACCACATTGACGATCGGGGAGCGGGCGCGGCGGGCATTGTGTAAATTGGCGAGGCCGTTGGCGAGACCGGGCGCACCGTGCAACAGCGTGCTCGCAGGCTTTTCCGCCATGCGGCCGTAGCCATCGGCCGCGCCGGTAGCCACGCCCTCGAACAGGCACAAGACGCAGTGCATGCCCGGTACACGATCGAGCGCAGCGACAAAATGCATCTCGCTGGTACCGGGATTTGAGAAACATGTCGTGACGTCCGACGCGAGCAGCGTGCGGACGAGGGTTTCAGCGCCGTTCACGAAAGACGTCCTCTTTATTTCGCCTGAAGGGATAGCTATTCGCGCCGGGCCGCCGGCAGCCACGGCAAGCTCGCGCGCCGCCGCACCTCGAAGGCCTCGATCTTGTCGAGATATTCCAGCGTGACGTCGATATCGTCGATGCCGCGGATAAGCCGGTCCTTGCGCAGCGGGCTGATGTCAAATGCCTGCCGGGCGCCGTCGGGCGCAATGACGGTTTGGTTGGGCAGGTCGATTGTCATCTCGACACCTGGCTGCGCGCGCAATTGCCGCCACAGATCGTGGATGATTGCTTCGCCAAGCGTAACCGCGAGAATTCCGTTCTGGATGCAGTTCACCTGGAAGATTTCGCCGAAACTCGGGCCGACGAGAGCGCGCAGCCCATAATCCATCACGGCGAAAGCTGCGCCCTCGCGCGAGGAGCCGCAGCCGAAGTCTGAGTCGGTGACAAGTATCTTCGCCTTGCGGAATACCGGATCGTTCAACACGAAATCCGGACGCGGCCGCCCCGCTTCATCGAAATGCAGGTCGTAGAGAAAGGCCTTGCCGTAATCGTGGCCGGGCCTGCGGTGCCGCCGCATGTAGCGCCCGGGCAGGATCATGCCGGTATCGATCTTGGCGATCTCAAGCGGCGCGGCTACCGCCGTCAGCACAGTGAAAGGCAGCATGCTCAACTCCGCGCCAGGCGCCGCACGTCGGCCAAGCGCCCGCTGACCGCGGCCGCCGCGACCATGGCCGGGCTCATGATATGCGTGAGCGCGCCACGGCCCTGCCGGCCCTCGAAATTCCGGTTGGTGGTGGAAGCGCAGCGTTCGCCGGGCGCGACCAATTCGCCGTTCGAGCCGTTGCACATCGAACAGCCGGGATCGCGCCATTCGAGACCGGCCGCGACAAAGATACGGTCGAGACCTTCGGCTTCGGCTTGCCGCTTCACCGCGCTTGAACCCGGCGACACCATGCCGGGAACGGCGGCGCGACGGCCTTTCAGCACCTGCGCCGCGGCGCGCAGATCCTCGATGCGACTGTTGGTGCACGAACCGATGAAGACCCGATCGATGGCGACCTGCTCAAGCGGCGTCGCCGGCGTGAGCCGCATATAATCCAGCGCGCGCTCGACATGGCGCCGCCGCTCCGCATCGGCGATGCGCGAGGGATCGGGAACGGCGCCATTGACCGGCGAGCAATCTTCCGGGCTGGTGCCCCAGCTCACCATCGGCGCCAGCCGGCCCGCGTCAAAATGCAATTCGCGGTCGAAGACCGCGCCGTCGTCGGTCGGCAGCGTGCGCCAATGCGCCAGCGCCGCGTCCCAGTTCTTGCCTTGCGGCGCATAGCGCCGCCCGGAGAGATAGCGGTAGGTCGTGTCGTCCGGCGCGATCATGCCGATGCGCGCGCCGCCTTCGATCGACATGTTGCAGACGGTCAGCCGGCCTTCCATCGACATGGCGCGAATGGCCGAACCGGCATATTCGACGGCATAGCCCGTCGCGCCGCCGACGCCGATCTCATGAATGATCGAAAGAATGACGTCTTTGGCGGTCACCGCGTTCGGCAATGTGCCGTCGACAAGCATGCGCAGCGTCTTTGGCTTTTTCAGCCACACGGTCTGTGTCGCAATGACATGACGAAGCTGATTGCCGCCGCCGATCGGCACCGCGAGCGCGCCGCAGGCGCCATTGGTCGCGGTGTGGGAATCGTTGCAGGTGATCAGCATGCCCGGTTGCGAGATCGCGAGCTCGGGTGAGATGACGTGCGCGATGCCCTGGTCGGAATGAAACCAGCCGACATGCGGCAATTTGAATTCGGCCGAGTTCTCGTCGAGCATTTCGACGACGCGGCGAATTTCCGGATTGGTCATGCCGGCGGTACCGAGCGACCGATTGATGGTCGGCAGATAATGATCCGTCACGGCGAGGTGCCGCTCCGCCCGGCGCGCCTTGCGGCCTTCCATGCGCAATTGATCGAAAGCGAGAAACGACTGGCCCTCGTTGATCAGGTTGAAGTCGACGCCGAGCAATTCCTCGTCCTGCGGCGACACCACGATCACGTGGTCGGCCCAGATCTTCTCGAACAGGGTGCGCGGACCGCTCATGGCGACAATCCGATCATTGCAGCAATCCAAGCTTGGTCAGGATCGCGCGGTTCTCGTCGTAGTCATCCTGCATCCATTTGACGGTCGCCGGATAACGCAGCGTCTCGAGCGTCCAGAAATTGCGCTGCAAATCGAGCTTGAAGTCGGGATCTTCCAGCACCTTGTCGAGCGCCTTCACCCAAAACGCGATCTGCTCCGGCGTCAGCCCGGTGGGGACGACAACGGTATAAGGATTGGCGGTGACGACATCGAGCCCTTGCTCGCGCAAGGTGGGATATTTCGCCAGTTCGCCGGGCTGCCGCTCGGGCGCCGCGATGCCGAGCATGCGCAGCTTGCCGGCCTGAATGAGCGGCATCGGGCTGCCGATGCTGGTGACACCGACATCGATATGATTGCCGGCGGCTTGGGCGGAAACATCGGAGCCGGAATCGAACACCACGGTGACGATCTTGTCCGGCGGCGCGCCGACCGCCTTGCCGACATTGACCACGGAAATGTGCAGCGGGCTGCCAAGCCCGACCGGGAATGCAAATGTCACCGAAGTCGGATCGGCCTTCAGGCGATTGCGGACATCCGCCATGCTTTTGTACTGCGAATCCACGTTGGTGAAATAACACTGATAGGCGTCGAATAACTTGATCAACGGCGTCAGCTGCTTGTTCAGATCGGAGCCGTTGCGGGCGATGGCATTGATGAAACTGCCGGAAACGAGCCCGATCTCGTTGGCGTCGCCCTTCTTGCTGGCCAGGTAGTTCATGGCGACGATCTGACCCGCGCCCGGCTTGTTGAGCACCGCCATCGAATCGACCATGTGCTCCTTGGTCAGCACACGCTGAATGGCCCGCGCCACCCGGTCGTTCTCGCCGCCGGCGCCGGCGCCGACCACGAATTCGACATTACCCTGGGGTTTCCAGTCTGCCGCCGCCGATTGCGCGCCGGCCACCACCATGGTTGCAAGCCCGATGATCGCAAGCCTAATGGTTTTCCTCACGCCCATGCATCACCTCCCGTCCGGGCCGGTTTGTCCGCGCCGCGTCAGTCCCGGTTCTCATGCTCTTCGGCATGACTTATACTAAGTATAACCTTGACGACGCACGGCGCAAGGCGGCTCAACGCGGACGGAACAGCGGATGCGCAAACCAGCAATGCCACAACGGAACGTCTTGCCGGGCGATGCCGCCGATCGCCTCAGCAAAGCAACGCTCGGCGCCGGGCTGACCATTCGCGCGCTCGAAGTTTTTGCCGTCGTCGCCAAGACCGGAACCATGGTGGCTGCGGCAAAACAGCTCAAGCTGACGCAGCCCGCGATCTCGCAGATGATCGCCGGTCTTGAGCAATCGCTCGGCATTCAGCTCTTTGACCGTTCGGTGCGACCGCCTGTTCTCACCTTGCAGGGCACGGCATTGATCAAACATGCCGCAGCAATCACTGAATCAGTGCGGCAATTCCGCAGCACGGTCCGGCTCGGTACGGCTGCACAGCTGCCGCTCCTGCGCATCGGCATCCTCAACAGTTTCGCGACCACCATGGGGCCGCATATCTTCAAGCAGCTACGCAATATCGCGGCCGAATGGTCAATCGATTCAGGCTTTCACGCCACGCGCTTCCGCGCCGTCGTCGATCGCGATTTCGATTTCGCCATCACCGCTGACGAGTCTCCCGTTCCCGACGAAATCAACGCCGTGCCGATCCTTACCGAGCCGTTCCTCCTGATCGTTCCGGCGAAATACAAAACCCGCAATCTGTCGCTCGCGCAGATTTCCGAGGAACTCGATCTCATCCGCTTCGGCCGCGATCCGACCCTGCATGCGCGGTTCGATCGCGTCCTCGAAAAGCTCGGCGTGGTCGCCCAGCACCGCTATCATCTCGATACGACCGAAGCCGTTCTGGCGATGGTCGCGGTCGGGTCGGGGTGGACCATCTTGCCGCCGCTCGCCGTCATCAAATCGGTGAAGCGCGGCGAGCCGATCCGGGCACTGCCGTTTCCCGGCAAGCCGTTTTACCGCACCATTCATGTCGCCGCGTTTAGGGGTGAAGGCGAACTTCTCGCCCGACAAATCCGCAGCGCCTCGACCGAAGCGCTGAAGCAGCATTTCATGCCGCCGCTGCAAAAATTCATGCCGGAGATCGCCAAACTCACAAAGCTCCACAGCGCAGCGAAAGCCAAGCCCTGAGCCTTAGCCCACAAGCGACGCGTAAGACAGAAAGCCGACTGTCTCGCCAGGCTCGACCTCGGTCACGTCCTCGGGAAGTTCGGCCAGCCCATCGGTTTCCGTGAGCGAGGTGAGAACGCCGGCGCCGTCTTGGGCGTATTTTTCCGCCTCGATCGCACCGTCGGCCGCCTTGCGCAGCGTGACTCGTACATATTCCCGGCGGCCGGCGCGCTTCTTGTAGGAAAACGTCGCCCGCACCGGCAGCGCAATCAGAGGCTCCGGCAGCGCGCCGGCAAGCCGCAGCAACAGCGGCCGCACCACCCGCACGAAGATCACAAAGACCGCGACCGGATTTCCCGGTAGTCCGACAAAAGCCGCGCCGTCGCTGTTCGATCCGTGCAGCACGCCCATCGCCACCGGCCGGCCGGGCTTGATGGCGACCCGCCAGAACACCAGGCGGCCGATGCTTTCGACTGCATCGCGCACGTGATCGGCCTCGCCGGTCGAGATGCCGCCTGACGTCAGAACCAGATCGTGATTGGCCGCGGCCGACGCGAGCCCGCGCGCAAGTTCCTTGGTGTCGTCGCTGAGAATGCCGAGATCGGTCACCTCTACGCCGTAACGCGCCAGCAATGCCGCGAGCAGATAACGATTGGAATCATAGAGCGCCGCGCGCGGCAAAGCCGACCCGGGCTCGACGATCTCGTCACCGGTCGAGAATATCGCGACGCGAACGCGGCGGCGCAGATCGAGCTTGGTGAGGCCGAGCGCTGCCGCAAGCGCAAGATGCTGCACAGAGAGCCGCCGGCCGGCAGGCAGCGCGACGGCGCCGGCCTTCATATCCTCGCCCGCGAATCTGCGATTGGCGCCGCGTTTGAGCCCCGGCGGCACGATCACATGATCGCCCTCGATGCGGCAGTCTTCTTGCATGAAGACGGTATCGGCGCCTTGCGGCATCGGCGCGCCAGTGAAGATGCGAATGGCTTCGCCGGCTTTGAGCGCACGGTCCGAAACATGCCCCGCGGTAATGCGATCGACAATGGCGAGGCGCGTCTCGCCGTTTGCCGCCAAACCGTCGGCACGCACCGCAAAACCATCGACGGCGGAATTGTCGAACGGCGGCACATTCACCGGCGCAACGACGTCGCCCGCCAGCACGCGGCCGCTTGCAGTGCGCAGCGCAACGCTTTCGCTCCCGTCGATCGGCGCAATCCGCTCGGCGATCAGGCGCTCGGCCTCGTCGACCGGAAGAAGCGGGCCATTGAAGGCGAAGCAATCATCGGTGAGCTGCGCCATCAGGCCAAGCTCCGATCCCGGTCCTGCGCCGCTTCGAGCTTGCCGATGCGATCAAGCGGCAGCGCTTCGGCCTGCAGCATCGTGGCAATGCCGGTTATATCGTCGAGCATCAGCACCGGCACTTGCGCCTGCTGCAAGGGAGCGTCAGTCGCTACCGCGACGATGCAATCGTCTTCGGGATGCAACAGCGGCTTGCCGACGGCGGCGCGAAAAACTTCGAGCTTCGGATGTGCGTGGCGCTTGAACCCTTCGACAATCACGAGATCCACTGCGCCCAGCTTCGCCAATATGTCCATCAGCGGCGGCTCGGCTTCGTCTTTAAGCTCGTGCATGATCGCCCAGCGGCGGCTGGAGACAATGGCAACCTCACGCGCCCCAGCCTCGCGGTGCAGCCAGGAATCCTTGCCGGGCTGATCGAGATCGAAATCGTGATGGGCGTGCTTGACGGTCGCGATTTTCAGGCCGCGCTCCACCAGCACCGGGATCACGCGCGTGACCAGTGTCGTTTTGCCGGAACCACTCCAGCCCGCAAGCCCGATAACGCGCGCAACCATTAGATCGTCCGATCCTTTCATTCGAAAACGTGATGGTTTCAGTTTAACATAGTATCTATCACGACGAGTCGCATGGCCGAGGCCTTCTATTTGAAGCTGCATTTGACGGCTGTTGTGGCGCACCTTACCCTGACAATACCGCCTTCCTGACGGAGACTTTCATGCATCCCTACGCCATACCCGCCGAAGTCAAAGAGCGCGTCATGCGCCGTCAGGGCAAGCTGCCGAGCCACAACACGATCGACGCTTCCCGCACCGCGCTGGTCGTGGTCGATATGCAGAACTACTTCGTTGCCGAAGGCTTTCCGCTCGAAGTCCCTGCCGCCCGCGGCATCGTGCCGAATATCAACCGGCTGGCCCGCGCCCTTCGCGCCGCCGGCGGAACCGTGGTCTGGGTGCAGACCACCGCAGTGGGTGCGCTCGAAACCTGGGGCAATCACCACAAACATATGCTGACGCCGGAGCGGGCCAAGACCCGCCTCGCCAATCTCGACGAAAAAGCTGAGGGCTTTGCGCTCTATCCGAAGCTCGAAGCGCTGCCGACCGATCAGCGCGCGAAGAAGGTCAAGTTCAGCGCTTTCATTTCCGGCTCCTCCGACATCGATGCCAAACTGAGAAGCCGCGGCATCGAGAGCCTGCTCATCGCCGGCACGCTCACTAACGTCTGCTGCGAGTCGACGGCGCGCGATGCCATGATGCTCGACTATCGCGTCATCATGGTCTCCGACTGCAATGCGACGCTGAGCGACGAGACCCACGCCGCATCGCTCGACAATTTCGTCGTCTATTTCGGCGACGTTATGACGACGGACGAAGCGGCCGCTCGGCTCGTCGCGGCAGAGAAGCGCCAGTCAGCTTAAAGATCCGCGCAAGATAGCGCTCAGCGGCGGCGCATCACCGCTTTTTCGAGCGCCGCGATCGCGAGATACATCAGCGACGAGACGATGGCAAGGATGGTCACCGCCGTCATCACGATATTCATTTTGAAGATCTGGCTGCCGTATTGAATGAGATAACCGAGCCCGACATTGGACGACTCGAATTCGCCGACGACGACGCCGACCAAGGACAGACCGGCATTGACTTTCAACGCGGCGATGAGCGTCGGAACGCTCCCCGGCAAAATCACTTTCCGCAGAATTTGCGCTTTGCTGGCGCCGAACGATTGCGCGAGCTTGATCTTGTTGGGATCGACGCCCTGGAAGCCGCTATAGATCATCAGCACGGTGATGAAGAGCGAAATCGCAAGCGACATGCCGTAGATCGAGAGCGTCGCGCCGAGCCAGATATAAAAGATCGGCACGAAGGCGGTCTTGGGCATTGCATTGGCCACGACCAGGTAGGGATCAAGCACGCGGTAGAGCGTGTTCCACCACCACAAGGCAGCGGCAACCGCAGTGCCGATGATCATCGCGGCAGTGAAGCCGGCAATCGTGGCAAAGACGGTCGACAACGTATGGGTCTGGATGCTGGCCTGCTGCGGCGTCGCCTTCAGCATGTCGATGAAGGTGGGCCAGATCGCCGACGGATAGCTGGTGAACAGCGGGTTGATGATCTGAAGCCGCGGCAGCACCTCCCACAGGATCAGGCAAACCACCAGGATCGCAAGCTGCGCCGTGCGGACGATCAGCCGGTCGCGGCGTTCGCGGCGCAACCAATCGCTATATTGACGGCTGATCGCCGCGGGCATGGCAAGTTCACTGTTCGACATGATCATTGCTCGATATGAATATCGAGCTCCTGCCAGAGGGTCTTGAAATAGTCCTGGAATTCCGGCGCGTCGCGCGCCACCATCGTCGTCGGCCGTCCGCCATTGCCCGCAGCGAAGCGGATCGCGTGATCGGACTTCACCTGGCCCGGCCGGCGCGACAGCACGATCACGCGCTCGGCCATGCTGACGGCCTCGCCGATATCGTGCGTGATCAGGATCACGGTCTTAGCTTCGCGCCGCAGGATTTCGGTGATCTCGTCCGCCAGCGCCAGCCGCGTTTGCGAATCGAGCGCCGAAAACGGCTCATCGAGCAGCACGATATCGGGCTGGGTGCATAGTGTGCGCGCCAGCGCCACGCGCTGACGCATGCCGCCGGACAACTGACGCGGCAGATGATTGAGGAATTGCCCGAGGCCATAACGGGTCAAAAGCTGCGCGGCGCGCTCGCGCGCCTTGGCCATCGGAAGACCTTGGATCTCGGCGCCGAGCAGCGCGTTCTCCAAAATTGTCCGCCACTCGAACAGGTAGTCCTGTTGCAACATATAGCCGACCTTGCGGTTCGGCCCGGTGACCGGCTTGCCGTCGATCAGCACCGCGCCTTCCGTCGGCGCGACAAGGCCGGAAATCAGCGACAACACCGTGCTCTTGCCGCAACCGCTCGGCCCGATAACGGCGACAAACTCGCCGGGTGCGACAGCGATCGAGATATCCTTGAGTGCTTCGGTCTCCCCGTCCGGGCCGAAATAGCGCAGACCGACTTTCCGTAGTTCGACCTTGAATACGTCTTTGGCCTCCGGCACGGCTCATTTAGCCTTGCTGGCAAATTCGGTACGGACCAGGTCCTCGAATTTGACGCGCTTGTTGGCGTCGAGCACATGCCCATTCACGAGAATGTCCTCGAATTTGCTGATCGCCGCGGGCTCGATCACCGGCGACAATTTCCAGATTTTCAGCTTCTGATAACGCGCGGCGGCGTTGGTCAGCGCCTGCGGATTGACTGCCGGGAAAAACGGTGCGACCGCCTGCGCGATGTCGGCCGCCGACGCCGACGCGGTCCATTTCTGCGCGCGATAGATGGCGTCGGTGAAGCTTTGCAGGATTGCTGCATTGTCGCTGAGGTATTTGTCCGTCGCCATGAAGGACGTGTAGTCAGCGAAGCCGACGGTCGCACCGATCGAGGCCAGCACCACGCCTTTGCCGTCGAGCTCGAGCTGCGAGGCATCGGGCTCGATGAAAATGGCGTATTGGCCTTGGCCGGCGAGCCAGGCACCGACCCGCGCCGGCACCGCGATATTGTTGGCGAGCTTGACGTCGGTGTCGGGATTGACGCCGTTCATGCGCATCGCTTCTTCGAAGAACAGGATCGGCGTCGAGCCGGGGCGGAAGCCGAGCACGTCCTGGCCTTTCAGCATGCTCCACTCGAACTTGTCGGGCTTGGTGCGGCCGACCAGCATGAAGCCGTCTGTCGCGGTCAGGCCGCAGAAGATGCGCGCCTTGGTCGATGAATCACTGTTGGCCACATAGATCGTGGTCTCCGGACCGGCGAGCGCGATATCGGCGCTGCCGGACAACAGCGCGGCCATGGTCTTGTCGCCGCCGTTGCCGGTCGCGAGCTCGATGTCGAGGCCGGCATCCTTGAAATAGCCGTTGGTCGAGGCGACATAATACGGCGCATAAAGCAGCGAACGGACGACCTCGTTGTAGCGCACTTTGGTCAGCGGCTTGGTTTGGGCAAGCGTGACGGCCGGGCTTGCAACCGCGGCCAGCGCCGAAAAGCCACTCCGGATAATATCGCGACGATGAAGCATGTTGTTCTCCTTGCGCGGCGCATAGAAGCAAGCTTCACGCCAAACGCAGGAGGCTAACACCCGTCTTTCGGCATGACCAGAACGGTACGAACGGCACCGTTCAGGCGGCAGGCTCCATGCCGAGCGCGCGAATCCTTGCGCGCGTCGCTTCGTCGCGCAGGGCCTGCAGGAAGGCTTGCACGGCCGGCCGTTCGCGCCGCGCCTCGACCAGGAGGAAGTCGTAGTGCTCCGGCGCAATCGGCAGGAACGATAGTCCGTACATGTGCGCCACCGGCTCGATGGCGACGCCCCAATCGGCGCGGTGCTGCGCGATGGCCGCCGCGACCGCATTGTGCGAGCGCGGCTGATTGGCGTAGCCGGCGGGTTTCGCGCCTCGCAACAGACTGTCGACCAGGACGCGCGTGCCGGAGCCGGCATTGCGGTTGACCATGAGCGCAGACGGATCGTCGAGCCCCGCTTTCAGCGCGGCATCCGCCGTCTTGCCGGCGAAGCGCGCGTCGCCGTCGCGGAAGACAAAGCCCTGCATCCGCCGCCAGCCGGGCACGAGCGCAAGGCCAGGCGCGAGCAGATGCTTGTTGTAGATGCCGGTCGCCGGGTCGACCAGATGGACCGGCGCGACATCGCATTCGCCCCGGCTTGCAGCGCTGACACCGCCGAGGCTGCCGACAGCGATGGTGCGCGCGTGAAAGCCGTGGCCGGCCAGCGCCCCGACCACGACATCGAGCGCGATATCGTGGCTGCCCATGATGACGAGATCCGGCGCGCGCGCTTCGTCGCCGATCAGCGTGACGTCTTTTTCGGTATCGGCGTCGAGCGCGGAGGCGAGCGCATCGATCGACAAAAATCCATCGGCTTGTGAGAAGGCCGTCACCGCGCCCGAGCCTTTGCCCGTCGGGAAAGCGATCAGACCATCGGTGCTCTGAACGAGCGAGACCAGGACGAATTCCTCGCGGCCGAGCTCGGAGGGGATGCGTACCGGCACCCGCGCCGTCACCGTCCGCGCCGCCTCGGGCGATAGACCGGCGCGCGCACGGATCACCGGCGCGACAAAGGCGTGAAAGGTAAAAATCGCCGAAGTCGGAAAGCCCGGCAGCACGATGAGCGGCTTGTCGCCGATCGCGGCAAGGCAGAGCGGCTTGCCGGGCTTGAGCGCGACGCCATGCACCAGAATGCCCGGCGCACCGAGCTTTGAAACAATGCGATGCGACAGATCGCCCGCGCCTTTCGAGGTGCCGCCCGAGAGCACGACCATGTCGCACGATTCAAGCGCCGCGCGCATGGCGTTGCCGAGCGCCGTCTCCTCGTCGGGAAAAGCGCCGAACGGCACCGGCTCGCCGCCCGCCTCGGTGATGGCGGCGGCAATGATGGCGCCGTTGCTGTCGTACACCCCGCCGGCACGCAGCAATTCACCCAGTTCCACGAGCTCGTCGCCCGTCGACAGCACGGCGACTCGGGGCCGGCGCACGACACCGACCGCGGCGAGACCGCAGGCTGCAAGCATGCCGATCTCGCGCGAGCCGATGCGGGTGCCGTTTCGCAACAGCGTCTCGCCGCGCGCGATGTCCGAGCCGGCGTAAGACACGAACTGCCCGGCGGCGGCAGCGCGGCGTAGGTCGATCGCGGGCAAAGCTCCGTCCTCGATCAATTCGGTGTGCTCGATCATCACCACGGCATCGGCGCCGCGTGGAATGACGCCGCCGGTCGCGATCGCCGTCGCCGTGCCCGGCGCGACTTCGACTGTGGGCTCGATACCGCAAGCAAGGACTTCGGCATTCAAAATAAAGCGCTTCGGCGCACGATCGCTCGCGCCCGTGGTATCGGCGGCGCGCACGGCAAAGCCATCGACATTGGAGCGATCGAACGGCGGCGCGTCGACGGGAGCGATCACATCGCCGGCCAGCACACGGCCGAGCGCCGCAGCAAGGCTCAGAGATTCCGCGGCAAGCGGCGAAAGATCGATATGCGCCGCAAAGCGCCGGCGGGCCTCGTCGGGCGAGACGACTTCAAGGAATTGCTCCTGCCGCGCGGCGCGCCGCACAGATTCCAAGATCGCGTCAGTGCGGGCTGTATGTTTGGTCGTTATGGCCATTAGTTTCTAAAGCCACGGCCTCACAGCAGCTTGCGTGCCCGCGGCAAATCCCTCGCTGTCCGCCGGAACGACGATCCAGCCGTCGCTGCCGGTCAGAGCTTCAAACGACAGATAGCCGGAGGCGAGCGGATCCGCCACGGTGCCGTCGGCGGAATTTTCCTCATAGCGCACCGGAACGAGCTCGGTGAGCCCGATCGTCGACGTCACCTTGCGCTTGAGCGGCAGCATTTTCGGCGTGTCTTCGACGCGACCGCCGCTGAGCTTGGCGATGATATGACGCCCGATCAAAAGCCAGATCGCCAGAGCGGAATCGAGCCGCCCCGGCATCAGCAGAACCGGCCGCGTGCCGACGAAGCCGAACGCCGCGGTCTCGCCCGGCGACACCGCAATGCCGTGCGCCTCGACCCGGCCGAATTTCGCCAAGGTGCGCACGCTCGCATCGCCGCGCCCGCTGCCGGTGCCGCCGACGACAAAGCCGGCATGCGCGCGCGCCTCGCTGAGCGCCTCGTAGAGCGGCTGAGGCTCAGTGTCGGCGTTGAACACCGTACCACCCGCGGCGCTGACGGCGCGCGTCAGCATGTCAACGGCGGCCTGGACCACAGGTGTCTTTGTCATGCTGCCGCAGGCGATACGGATACGCGGCTCACGGACCGAAACATCGGCAATGCCGCCAGCGGCCATGACGGCGATGTCGCTTGCGCGCAGATAAGCGCCGGCGCGGCGCAAAATCGTCTGCGGCATGCAATCGCCGCCGGCAAGCAGAACGCCGTCGCCCGGCGCGACCGCTGCGATTGCTTCGGCGCGGTCGCCTGCGAACATAACCGCGTCAAGCGGCAGCACGGCATCCGCGCCTTCCGGCATCGCCTCGCCGGCATCGACCTGCTGCGGCGCCGGCGTCAACGGCGCCGGCGTATATGGACTGGCATCGGCCACCGCGCCCGCGGCAACCGCAAAACCGTCGCGCAGTGCGATTGAACCCGGCGGCAGCTTCGACGCGGTCACATCCGCGGCCAGCACGCGGCCCTGCGCCGAGGCCAAAGAACAGGCGCGCGGCGTCACCGGCTCGACGCGGGTGTCGATGCAGGCCAGGACCGCATCAAGCGGCGTCAGGCGCGAAATGCGCTGGGTGCTGGAATCGACGGCCATCGCCGATATGTTAAACAGCAGCTTTCGGATTTCTACGACACGCACGGCACTGTGCCACCATGACGGAAAAAACGCTGAATCTGCGCGGTCTCAAATGCCCGCTCCCCGCTCTGCGCACACGCAAGGCGCTCGGCGGCATGCAAGCGGGCGACATCATTATCGTCGAGTGTACCGATCCCCTCGCCGGTCTCGATATACCAAACCTATTGAACCAGACCGGCGACGTGCTTGAACAGACGCGCAAGGAAAAAGGGTTAATGACGTTTCGGATCCGCAAGGCATAGCAATAAGAGGGTTCCGGAACGTTTCTTCACTCCGCCGCGACGCGATGGGCGGCGACGCCTTTGGCCTTCACCACCACTTTGATCGCATCGTCGACGCGATCCTTGGCATAGCGGATCGCGGTGGGCAGATCGTCGAGCGCGAAAGTGTGGGTGTGAATTTTGGTGGCGTCGAAGCGCTTCTGCGACATGAAGGCCTCGGCGCGATGCGTCGCGCTCTTGCCCTCGCCGCGGATGCCATAGAGATAGATGTTGTTGCGCACGATGTGCGCGACATCGACCGGCGTCTCTTCATGCGGGAATGCGGCGAGGCAGACTTTGCCGCCGCGGTTCACCATGCGCACCGCTTCGGTCACCGCATTGGTCGCGCCCGAGCATTCAACGACATAATCGACGCCCTTGCCGCCGTTCAATCGCTTCACCGCTTCGACCACGTTTTCATTGCGTACATTGATGACGTGATCGGCGCCGAGCTCCTTGCCAATCTTGAGCCGGTTGTCGCGGGTGCCGGTGAGAATCACGGGCGTCGCGCCCAGAGCCTTGGCCACAGCGACACCGAGCAGCCCGATCGGACCGGGGCCGGTCACGACCACGCTTTCACCGGCGACAAGGCCGCCGAGCTCGGTGAGGCCGTACATCGCGGTGCCCGCCGTCACCACCAAGGTCGCTTCCTCATCCGACATCGTGTCAGGAATGGCGACCAGCGTGTTGATATTGTTGACCTGATATTCGCAGAAGCCGCCGTCGGTGGTGAAGCCGTTGGCGCGGTGGCCCTTGTCGACATCGCCGTAATTGAGACCGTAGTTGTGGCACGACGTATACATGCCCTCGCGGCAGCGCCGGCATTGGCCGCAGCCGGCGTGGATCTCGACGGTGATGCGCTGGCCGATCTTGTATTCGTCGACACCGGGGCCGAGCGCGACCACCGTGCCCATATATTCGTGGCCCGGAGTGAAATTCTTATTGAACGGCTTGCCGCCTAGGAACATGGCCGGCGAACCGTAGTCGATGATTTCGAGGTCGGTCGCGCAAATCGCGACCGCGTCGATTCGCACCAGGACCTCGGCGCGCTTGGGAACCGGAACCGGCTTTTCCGTGAGTTTAAGCTCACCCGGGTTGCCCAGAACCCAGGCTTTCATCTTGTCCGGAATGGAAAAATCCGGGCTCGTCTTCACTCCAGGACCTGCGTAAGTCATACGGTGCCTCTGTTCCCTTAATATACGCGCGGGATTTGGGTACGGTTCGCAACCAGCGGCCTTTTATAGATATTTTCGGCCCCGGGCAAAACCGTTCATTAGGCAGGTTCGCCGGCCGCGTCGCGGTCCAGATCGGCAAAAATGTCGCCGTCCTGCAGGACAACTTTATAGGTGCGCAACGCCACCTGGCAGGGCGGCGCTTTGACTGCACCCGTCGGCACGTGAAAGGCGCCCATATGCACGGCGCATTCGATGACGTCGCCATCCAACATCCCGTCGGCAAGGCTCGCGGAAGCGTGAGTGCATTCGTCGTCCGTCACATAGAACTTGCCCCCGATATTAAAGACCGCAAGCTGCCGGTCCTCGACCTCGAAAGCTTGCACCGCGTCCGGCGCGATATCGGCCTGCGCACAAATCCGGACGATATTATCGGCCATTTCGCTCCCCTTCCCCACCACGTTGCCGCGTCAGCTTTCTTTATATAGTCATTCTGGAACCTAAACATAAGCAAGGGCAACGGGTTCAGGGCGGAAGCGCATGCAGATTCTGGTGATTGGTGCGGGCGTGATCGGGCTTGCGGTTGCGCGCACCGCAGCGC
Source organism: Xanthobacteraceae bacterium (assembly GCA_035483735.1). Classification (GTDB taxonomy): domain Bacteria; phylum Pseudomonadota; class Alphaproteobacteria; order Rhizobiales; family Xanthobacteraceae; genus BOG-931. The sequence continues at coordinate 19,022 of DATHPQ010000212.1, forward strand.
TTGCCGGGCACGACGTCACTGTTGCCGAAGCGACCGGCGGCATCGCCAACGGCGTATCTTCGCGCAACAGCGAAGTGGTGCATGGCGGTCTTTATTATCCGACCAATTCGCTGCGTGCGCGCCACTGCGTGCGCGGCCGCCGCATGCTCTACGAGTTCTGCGCCGCGCACGGCGTTGCCTTTCGCAAATGCGGCAAACTGATCGTTGCGACCAACGCGAGCGAGCTTGCCAAAGTCGAAACAATTCAGAAACAGGGTGAGATCAACGGCGTCGAAGGCATGGAAATGCTCGGCGGCAATGCCGCGCGCGCCCTCGAAGGCGAACTGTCCTGCATCGGCGCTTTGCTGTCGGCGGAAACCGGCATCGTTGATAGCCACGGCTATATGAATGCGCTGTGGGGAGAACTTGAAGATCATGGCGGCATGATCGCATTCGAAACGCCGGTCGAACGCATGAGCTACAAGGCGCCGCTTTGGCGCGTGCACTTCGGCGGCCGCGACCCGGGCACCATCGACTTCGACGCCGTGATCAATGCCGGCGGCCTCGGTGCCCAGGCGCTGGCCCGCCGCATCGAAGCCTATCCGGCCGACAAAGTGCCCAAGCTCGTTCTCGCCAAGGGCAATTATTTCAGCTTCGCCGGACGGCCGGTCTTTTCGCGGCTGGTTTATCCGACACCGGTCGACGGCGGGCTTGGCGTTCACGTCACGCTCGACCTCGCCGGCCGCATGCGTTTCGGGCCCGATGTCGAATGGATCACGGAGGAGAGCTACACCGTCGATCCGCGCCGCGCCGACAGTTTCTACGACCGCATCCGCACCTATTGGCCTGGACTGCCGGCCCATTCGCTGGTGCCGGATTATTGCGGCATCCGGCCGAAGCTCACCGGTCCCGGCGAACCGGCCGCCGATTTTTTGATCGCGGGCCCCGCGGCGCATGGACTGCCGCGGCTCGTCAATCTGTTCGGCATCGAATCACCGGGGCTGACGTCGTCACTGTCGATTGCCGACGACGTCACCAAGCTTCTGAACTGAACGAAAGAACTAACGCGGCACAGGGGATTGGCCAACAGAGCCTGTGCTAAGCGGCTGCGCCTGTGCGATCGTGCCCGGATCGTCATCGACCGTGTCGACGGCAGGACGCCGATTGTTGAGCGCGCTCTTCGTCGAGGTGACCGAATTCAACTGCGTGGCAACATTCGACAGCGTCACGGGCGTGTAAGCCTGCGCCGCATTACCTGTATAGGTCATCAGCCCGGTTTTGGTGGCGACGATGTCGCCCGGCCGCAAGGTCGGATCGTTCGGCAAATCGTAGGGGGCGAGCCCCAGCGCATCCTTGCCGTTGCAAGTGCAACTGGCGACGAGCTGCTTACGATAGACAAAAGCGGTGTCGAGATCGCCGTAACGCGAGCCATCCTTGGCGACGGCGTGATCGATCTCAGCGCCATAAAACACCTTGGTCCTGCTGGCCGGGCACATCGACCGGCAGGCTTCGACCGGCGTCGCATTCATGACGCGGGCTTCGAGCGGGAAATGCTGGCCGTCGCACAGCCGTACACAGAAGGCGACGCCATGGCCGGTCGAGCCGGCATTCTGGCGCACGTTCTCCTGACCAAGCGGCGGCGGGCTCACAGACGGCTCGGCATAGGACGAAACGGATGGATGGGGGCCCTTATCAGGACCACCAAACAAAAAGTCGAAAAAGCCGGCCTTTGCCGGTGCGCTGGCTAACACCGCGGCGGCAAGCGCGCCGCCAAGCGCGAATGCCTGCATTTTCATTTGTTTGCTGCTGCGCCCCATGGTGATCCCCTCACCTGCCCTGTACCGGCACGCTGCCCATCAACGTGGACGGAGGCCGGAAAGTTCCCAGCCTTTTCCGGCACAGTGAAGGAAAAGGCTCACCATCTTGTGGCGCGGTAGTGCCCTTCTGATGGCTATTTGGCGCTATGGTTAAGGAATCTCGGCCCGATTCCCGAGCGCTTTCCGCACCGCACCAATCGGCCGGCGCGCCGAGTCTTTCAGAAATCCGGGTCTTTCAGAAATATCGCACCCACACGTAGAGTTGGCAGATCAGGATCGAGACCAACGTCATCGGCAATGCATAGAGCGTGTACTTCAAAAACCCGAAGGCAATGCCGTTGCGCTCGGCAATCCCGGCAATGGTGAGGTTGGCCGAAGCCCCGACCAAGGTGCCGTTGCCGCCGAGGCAGGCGCCGAGCGACAGGCACCACCACAGCGGCTCGATCTCCTTTGGATCGACATGCCCGGAGACGCCAAAGGCCGGCGCCGCGCTTTTGATCAGCGGGATCATGGTGGCGACGAAGGGGATGTTGTCGATCAGCGCCGAGAGCAGCGCCGAGCCCCAGAGAATGGCCGAGCCGGCGCGGGCGATGTTGGCGCCGGTCGCGGCAACGAGCCTGTCCGCGAGGATTTGCAACAATCCGCTGACTTCGACCGCGCGCACCACGATGAACAGGCCAATAAAGAAGAAGATCGTGATCCATTCGATCTCGGTGAGGGTTTTCGTCACATTGTCGGCCTGCTTGTCGCGGTGATGCTCCCAATTGTCGAGCAGCATCAACAAGGCAGCGCCGCCCATGGCAATGGTCGCGGCCTGCAAATGAAGCCGGTTGGCAAAGACCAGGCCCATGATCACCAAGGCGAGAACGGCGAGCGACTGAACAAGCAGCGGCAGATCGACGATCGCGGCCGGCGCATTCATGGTCATTACCCGGAGCCGATTCTCGATGGTCGCTTCCGTTGCCCGCCCCCACAGCAGATGGATCATCAGCACCTGGGCGCCAAGCACCAGCACCGCGGCGGGGCCGACGTTAAGCAGAAACGCATTGAAGCTTAAGCCTGCGAGCGAACCGATCATGATATTCGGTGGGTCGCCGATCAGCGTCGCTGCGCCCCCGACATTGGAAGCGATGATCTCGGCGAACAGAAACGGATAAGGCGGAATTTGCAGTTCGCGGGTGACGGCGAGCGTGACCGGCGCCACCAGAAGCGCCGTGGTGACGTTATTGAGCAGCGCCGAGATGATGAAGGTGGCGAGCTGCAGCAGCAACAGCAGGATCGCCGGATGGGCGCGGGCCAGTTGCGCCGCGCGGATCGCGACATATTCGAAGATGCCCGAGCGCTGCGCGATCGCCATTATGATCATGAGGCCGGCGAGCGTGCCGATCGTATTCCAGTCGATGCCTTTGAGCGCCTCGGCCTGATCGAGCGCGCCGGACGCAATGACAAGGCCAGCGGCCACCAGCGCGATGATGGCCCGGTTCAACTGATCCCAGATGACGGCCGCGTAAGTGACGCACAACAGCGCCGTCGACACCCATTTCGGGTCGAGGCCGAACACGATGTGTGGGACGAATTGGTCGGTCACGGCGACATCTCAAAGTCATTTTGGGTAATGGCGGCCGGCCTGAAACGCAACAATAATCGGTAAGACCCTACGGCACGAAGACGAGAAAAATGAAGGTCGCGAAAACGACCAAGTGAACGAGACCGGCGAGAATATTGGTGCGGCCGGAGCCGAAAGTGAAAACGCTCAAGAACAGCGTGAGCGCCAAGAGAAGCGCGTCGCGCAACGATACGCCGATCTGGATCTGTTTCCCGAGCGCGATATTGGTGAGCGCGACCGCGGGGATCGTCAGGCCTATCGTCGCCAGCGACGAGCCGAGCGCGAGATTGAGGCTCTTCTGCAACACGTCGTTGAGGGCGGCGCGCACGGCGCTGATGCTTTCCGGTGCGAGCACGACCATGGCGATGACGATGCCCGCGACGGCGTCCGGTGCGCCGACGCTATTGAGGCCGATTTCGAGAAGTACCGCGAATTTTTTGGCCAGGAGAATGACCCCGACCAGCGCGACCAGGAGTCCCACCGTGCTGACGGCGACCGCCTTGTTGGACGGATAGATGTGCTCGCCGTCCGGCGCGGTTTTGTCTGCGGCGCGGAAATAATCCATATGTCGCGACGTCTGGATGAACAGGAAAGTCGCATAAAGGATCACGGTGATAATGCTGACGAAGACGAGTTGGCCGTTCGAATAATACGGGCCGATCACAGTTTGCGTGTAATTTGGCAGCACCAACGTCAGGATCGACAGCGCGCCGAGCACCTGCAGATAAACACCGGCGCCGGAGACCTGAAACTCCTGCTCGTGATGACGCAAGCCGCCGACCAGAACGCACAGGCCGACGAGGCCGTTGCAGACGATCATGATCACCGCCAGTACGGTGTCGCGCGCCAGAGCCGGCGAGCTGTTCGGCGTCAGCACGATCGACTCAATCAAGGCCACCTCGATGATGGTGACGGCCAAAGTCAGAACCAATGTACCGAACGGCTCGCCCAGGCGATGGGCAATAACATCGGCATGATGCACGGCGGCGAAGATCGCGCCGAGCATGATCACCAGCATTGCCCCCGACAGCGCGATCGCAAGCGGCGACGTCGAGGCGCCGGCGGTAAAGCCGATGAAAGGCGCTAGGATAATGAAGGCGATCGCCAGGACCGGAAAAGCAATTGAGGCGATCGGCGTTTCGGTTGAAGCGGACATTGCTTGGAATTCTACGGGCGTTGGGGTGTGCGCGGCAAAGATTCAATTGTCATTTTATCGAAGCGCTGTACAGCCCCGGAACCCGCCGTTCAAAATGACCCGAACATCGTGCCGAGCACGATGACCGCAACGAGCGCGACGACGGCGCCGACGATGCCGACCACGACTATATCGAAATAGCTCTCGCGGTGGCTCGCGCCGCAGATAGCAAGCAGCGTCACCACGGCGCCGTTATGCGGCAGGATATCGAGCGTGCCGGAGCCGATCACGGCGACGCGATGCATCAGAGCGGGCGCGATGCCGGTTTGCGACGCGATGGTCATATAAGTCTGCCCGAGCGCGTCGAGGGCGATGGTGAGGCCGCCGGAGGCCGAGCCGGTGAGCGCGGCGAGCACATTGGTCGCTACCGCGAGCGACACCAACGGGCCGCCTTCGATGCCAAGAACCCAATCGCGCACCACGACGAAAGCCGGCAGCGCGGCGATGACGGCGCCGAAGCCGACCAGGCTTGCGACACTGAGCGCTGGCAGCACCGAGGCATTGGCGCCGGCATCCATGCTTTGGCGAAGCGCCGACAGCCGGCTCCAGTTGCAGGCGATCACGGTTGCGATGGCGGCGGCGAGCGCAACGACCACCGACCACACGCCGGCCACGGCCGAGATCGAGGTGCCGCCCCAGCGCTCCTCGGCGAGGAACGAGAAGTCCAGTCGCGGCAGCACCAAGAGCGACATGGTAAGATTGACGGCGACGACGACGACGAGCGGCACGATCGCGGCAAAACTCGACGGCGCAACATCACTGTGGCGGCCGTGGCTGATCTCGGCCGGATCGAATTCGCGTGCGGTGGTGGCGCGTTCGCGCACTTTCTCGTCGTTGGCTGCCGCTTCAGTTGCGACCGCTGCGTCGCCATAACCCTCCCCTGCGCGCCGTGCCTTGGCTTCCGCCCGCTTGAGCCACCACATGCCGAAGCCGAGCATGATGACAGAGGCGATCACGCCGAGCCCAGGCGCGGCAAACGGCGTGGTGCCGAAGAACGGCATCGGGATGGCATTCTGGATCGACGGAGTGCCGGGCAACGCCGACATGGTGAAGGTCGAGGTGCCGAGAATGATCGCCGCCGGCATCAGGCGGCGTGGCACGGCGGCGGCGCGAAACAGCGTTTGCGCCATCGGGGCGAGCACGAAGAAGGCGACAAACAGGCTGACACCGCCATAAGTGACCAAAGCGCCCGCGAGCACGACCGCGAGCATAACGCGGCGCTCACCCAGACCCTTGGTCATGGCCTCCGCGACTGCAGTCACAGAACCGGAATCCTCCATGAGCTTGCCGAACAGCGCGCCGAGCAGAAACAGCGGAAAGAACTGCGCCAGAAAACGCGCGGCGCTGCCCATGAAGATCTGTGTCCAATTGGCAAGCAGCGGCTGCCCGCCGAACGCGGCGGCGATCAGTGCTGCCACCGGCGCAAGCAACAAGACGCTCCAGCCGCGGAAGGCGAGCCAGACGAGAAACGAAAGCCCGACGATGATGCCGACAAGCCCCATCGCGCCGCGCTCCGTTCAACACTCGTCCAGCAGCGCATCGAAGTCGGCGGTCGAGCGCTTGCCGACATCGCCACTGTGTTCGTCGAGGAATTTGCCCGCAGTGCGCCGGCCCTCGTCGCGCAGTTTCACCATGAAATCCCACTCGGCATTGACCTTGGAGGACGCGCCGAGTTCGAGCAGCATATCGGTCATGATCCGGTGCGTGCGCATCTGCGCCCAGCGCGCGCCCTCGCCGGTGCCGGCGTCCGCGACCTGACGCAGCAGCGCGATCATGCGCAGCTCCTTCATCAGCGGCGAGTTGAAGGAAATCTCATTGAGCCGATTGAGGATATCGGTCGCCGTGCGCGGCGTGTCCGGGCGCTCGCGCGGATTGATCTGGACCAGGATGGTGTCGTGGGCGTCGCTTTCGCGGATCAGCGGCGTGATGGTCGGGTTGCCGGCAAAGCCGCCGTCCCAATAAGGGTCGCCGTCGATCTCGATGGCGCGGAACATGGTCGGCAGACAAGCCGAAGCGAGCAGTACGTCGGCGGTGATCTCGCCGTTGCGGAAAATGCGGCCGCGTCCGGTCCGCACATTGGTGGCAGTGATGAAGAGCTTGATCGGCGAGTGCGGCAGGCGCGTGAAATCGATGCTCTCGGCGAGAATCGTGCGCAGCGGATTGAGGCCGAACGGATTGAGATCGTAAGGCGACAGCACCCGCGTCATCAGATCCATGGCGAGATAGACCGGCGACGTGTCGAGCGACCAGCGGCCCATCAGCCGGTCGAGCGGCGAGCGCTGCAGCGGGCTGAAAGCGGCGGCGCGCGACACTTTCCGCCAGTATCTTTCCAGCGCCTCACGCGCGCCTTTGGCGCCGCCCGCGATCCAGCCATCCGCCAGGATCGCGGCATTCATCGCGCCGGCCGATGTGCCGGAAATGGCGGCGATATGAAATCGCGGCTCCTCGAGCAGACGGTCGAGCACGCCCCAGGTGAATGCGCCATGCGAGCCGCCGCCTTGCAGCGCGAGGTCGATCAGCACCGGCTCCTGATCCATCCGCGGCACCTGCGCTCAGCAGGCTCCTTGCACGAAATCTATCGGCGCAGGCCAAGACCGACAGCGATCCAGCCGGCGCCGGCGAAAATGAGATCGATGCCGAGGAAGATGCCGAGGATGTAGAGACCCGAGACCGGCCAATGGATCACGATGATCAGGCCGAGCAGGAAGGTGATCAACCCCGACAACACCACAGCGACCCAGGGCATTTCCGTCTTCATAGAAAAGCCAAGCACGATCCGCATGATGCCGGAGGCGATCAGCGCAAAGCCGAGAAAGAGCGTCAGCAGCGCCGCGGCGAACAACGGGTTCTCGAAGGTGATGAATCCGGCGATGATGTAGAGCACGCCGAGCAGAAGCCAAAGCAGGAACTTGCCCCAGTTCTTGAGCTGAAAGGCGTTAATCACCTCGGCGACGCCGGCGATCAGCATCATGATGCCCACCACGAACACGGTGACCACGGTGGCAAGGACCACGCTGCCGAGTGCGATAAGCCCGGCGACCACATAGACAACACCGAGAGCGACGATCCAGCCTGATTTATCGCGTAGCGGCGCGAGGCCGGAGGGGGAGTCGAGAGAGCCTGATGCTGGCGCTGTAGTGGACATGTCACTTGCTCCGATTACTGGCCGCAAAGCAGCGGCGAGGTTGAAGTAATGAGAGAGGACAAGCTTCGTTAAAATCGGCCCGTGCTGCGCAATTCCCTTTGAATTAGATGCAGGCGTAGTTTTGCGCAAAACTATGGCAATTGCGTGTAGGCGCGCCGCAAATCGCCATCTGGCACTGCAACATGGAACGCCAGCGACGCCGTCATTGGCGTGTCATTTGCCGAAACGCTCGCGTCTTTGCATTATGCGAAGCGATAAACAAAGCAAATCGAGGGAGGATCTGGAACGTGCCCGCTCATCGCTTTCTCAATCCGTCGACCATGCCCGCCACGCGCGGCTATACGCATGTTGTTGAGACGCATGGCCCAAGCCGCACCATTTATATTTCCGGCCAGCTCGGCATGACGCCGGACGGCAAGTTCGCGGGTGCGCCGGGCGACTTCCGCGCTCAGGCCGACCAGTGCTTCAACAACTTGAAGCTCGCGCTCGCCGAAGTTGGCGCGAGCTTCGAACACGTCGTGAAAGTGACGGCCTTCTTCGTCGATATGGCGCATCTGCCGATCTATTTCGAAGTGCGCGATAGTTATGTGAACACCAAGGCGCCGCCGGCCTCGACTGCCATTCAGATCTCGAGGCTCGCGCGCGAGCCGGCTCTGTTCGAGATCGAAGCGATCGCGGTGGTGCCGGCCTAAGCGTCCGGTATCACATTCATCTGGATTCTCTGCCATGAAAAGCCGAGCGCTGTTTCTCGCCGTAGCACTGGCCGCGATCGCGCCGCAGGTTCACGCGCAGGATTATCCGACGCACATCATCACGCTGGTATCGCCGTTCCCGCCCGGAGGCCCCTCCGACACGGCGGCGCGCCTGATCGCCGCGCCGATGTCGAAGGCGCTGGGCCAGCAAGTCATTGTCGATAATCTGACCGGCGCCGGCGGCGTCATCGGCACCGATCACGTGGCCAAGGCGGCGCCCGACGGCTACACGCTGATCGTGTCCGGCTCGGGCACGCATGCGGCAGCGGAGTATCTCAAAAAGGACTTGCCGTATCGCTCGACCGATTTCGAGCAGATCGGCCTGATCAACACCTCGCCGATGGTGATCGCGGCGCGGAGCGGCATTCCGGCCGATACGCTGAAGGATTTCATCGCCTATCTGAAAGCGAACGAGAAGAAAGTCACCGAGGCGGATGCTGGCGTCGGCTCGATCTCGAATCTAGCCTGCTCGGTGTTCCACGCGCTCGCCGACGTGCATCCGACCGTCGCGTCCTATCGCGGCACGCCGGAAGCGACCATGGATCTGGTGCGCGGCAATGTCGACTTCGGCTGCAACCAGATCGTCAATGTCGCGCAGCACATCAAAAGCGGGGCACTCAAAGCCTATGCGGTGACCGGCGACGAGCGCTCGCCGATGCTGCCTGACGTGCCGACGACGGCAGAAGCCGGCATGCCCGACTTCGCGCTCACGGTCTGGTTCGGCCTCTCAGCGCCGAAAGGCACGCCGCATCCGATCGTCGAGAAGCTCAACGCGGCGCTCGGCACCGCGCTCGACGATCCGGACGTCGTGGCGCATTTCGCCGGTCTCGGCTACGACGTCGTGCCGAGCGACAAACGCAGCCCCGCCCATTTCGACGAGTTCTACAAAGACGAAGTCGCGCTCTGGGCGAAAGTGTTCGGCGGCCTGAACACCAAGTCGAATTAGTTTTGCAGATGAATTGGAAGCCCGAACGCGCGCTGCAAATCATTGCCGGAACACCGCCAGGCGGCGGGTTAGATCGCGTGGCGCGGGCGCTCGCCAAGGCTTCCGCCGCGACAGGGCTCGTCGAGGTGCCGATCGCGGTCATCAACGTTCCCGGCGATGGCGCGCGGCGCGCCTGGACGCATTATATGGACCAGCATCCGGGCGATGGCCATGTCGTCGGCATCAGTTCGCCCAATCTGACGACCGATTATCTGGTCGGCGCGGCGAATTTCGAACATTCGAAATATATGCCGATCGCGACCTTGGTGACGGAATATATTGCATTCGCGGTGACGGCAGACTCGCCGCTCAAGACCGGCGCCGACTTTCTCTTGCAGCTCAGCGCAAAGCCCGTTGCGGTGACGGTGGCGCTTTCGACCGCGCTCGGCAATCCCAACCACGTCGCCTTGGCGCAATTGGCGCGGCATGCCGGCGGCGACGTCAATGCGCCGCAGATCCGCGTATTCGACACCGCGCTCGACGCGGTCGCCGATGTGATCGCCGAAAAATCCGACATCTGCGTCGTCACTGCAGCAAGCGTACTTGCCGAATTGAATGCAGGCCGCGTGCGCATACTTGGCGTCTCCGCACCGGAGCGCCTGTCGGGCGTCTTCGCCGCGACACCGACGTGGCGGGAGCAGTCGGCCGATTGCGTGATCGGCGCCTGGCGCGGCGTTACTGGGCCGAGCGGACTTATGCCTGAACACATGGTTTATTGGGAAAACGTGCTACGCACGGCGACAGCGCAATTGGTCTGGCGCGCCGAGCTGTCGCGCCTGAACTGGTCGCCGATGTATCGCGACGGCATGGCGCTGCACGCCTATCTTGAAACCGAGCGGGCGGAGTTCGTCGCCGTGCTCGGCGAACTCGGGCTGCTCAAAACCTAACCAAGCTGTCGTCCGCAGGTGGACATCGTTCGCGCGCGCTGAAGGAGCGCATTACCCTTTTTAGCGAAGCGAACAATAAATTTACTATGCAAATTTACCGGACCGAAAGCTTGCCGAAACGTTTGCCGCGCTTCTGGCCCGTCCGCGCCGGCGATTAACATACGATTCAATAGGCGGCGATATCGATCCGGAGAGGGCGTCAATACGCCGACCCGTCCGGCGTTGCGTGATTTCGGACAAAACCTGTGGCCATTTCTTCGCGCGCGCTGTCGAACCGCGATCCGGCTTGCGCGGTCGACTTCAAGATTCCGGTCAATGCGCTTCTAACTCTCTGCAATGCCGCCTTCAGGCGTCACGGCGCCGGAGAATTCGCCGCGGCCATCCGCCTCTACGAACAAGTCATTTCGTTCGAGCCCGATCTTCCCGACATCCATAACAATCTCGGTCACGCGCTGGCTGCATTGGGTCGGCCGCAAGCGGCGAGCGCCGCATTCGCGCAAGCGATCGAACTGAAGCCCGCTTATCCCGAGGCGCTGTGCAACTGGGGTCTTGCACTCGCGGAGCTCGAGCGTTCCGACGAAGCGGAGAGCAAATATCGGCAGGCGATCGCAGCTAACCCGCGCTTCGCCGGCGCCTACAACAATCTCGGTCTGCTGCTCAAAGCGACGGGACGATTAACGGAGGCTCAACACGCCTTCGAACGGGCGATCGAGCTGTCGCCGCGAGACTTTTCGCTTTACGATAATCTGGCGGCGGTCAGGCCGTTCGTCCGCCACGATCCTTATCTCGCAGCGCTCGAGGCCGCAGCCGAGGATCCCGCAGCCCTTTCAATCGCAGACCAGACGCATTTGCACTTCGCACTGGCCAAGGCCCACGACGGCCTCAGTCGTCATGAATACGCATTTGCCCATCTGCAAAAGGCCAATTGGCTCAAGCGCCAACAGATCGCTTATGACGAAGCGGCAACGCTCGGCCAGATGCGCCGCTTGCGCGAGGTGGCCAGCCGCGACTTTATCCGCGCGCGCCAGGGCGGCGGCGAGCGGTCGGCAATTCCCGTCTTCATCGTCGGCATGACGCGGTCGGGAACGACGCTGATCGAACAAATCTTGGCAAGCCATCCGCAGGTCGTCGGCACCGGCGAACTGCCGCTGCTGGATCAGGTCACGGGATCGATTCAAAAGCTCATTCCCGGCGCCCCGGCCTTTCCAGATATGATGCTGCAAATGTCGCCGGCCCATTTTCGCGCGCTCGGCTCGCTTTATCTCGACCGGATGCTGGAACGCGCGCCCTCGGCCGATCGCATTACCGATAAAATGACCGTGAACTTTCTGTTTGTCGGTCTTATCCATCTGGCGCTGCCTGATGCCACGATCATTCACGCGGTTCGCGATCCGGCCGACACCTGCACGTCCTGTTTCGCGACCCATTTCACCAATGGCAACGAGCACGCCTACGATCTCGGCGAACTCGGCCGCTACTACCGGCATTACCGCGAACTGATGGCGCATTGGCACGACGTGCTGCCGCCGGGACGCATCGTCGACGTGCATTACGAAGAATTGGTCGCGGACGTCGAGAACGTGGCGCGCCGCATCATTTCTCGTTGCGGCTTGGACTGGGATCCGCGCTGCCTTGACTTTCACCGTACCGAACGGCCGATCCGCACGGCGAGCGCGACGCAGGTGCGAAAGCCGATCCACGGCAATTCGGTCAAGCGTTGGCGCAAATACGAAGCCTTTCTCGGACCGCTGCTCGCCGAGATTGCGCCGGTCAGTGCATAAGCCGGCAGAGACCGGCTTCGGCTTTTCGGGATCGTGCTCTAATGCGCGTCGGCGCGGCGTTGCTGCCCGCCATGGCCGCGGGGCGCTGCCGGTAGCACGGACGGCGCGGCGAACGGATTGGTGAAGAGCCGCGCAAAGAAATTCTGGCCAAAGACGCCGCTACCGAATGCCGATTCCGGCATGGCAAGGAGCTCGCGGCGGACGGCGTTGTCTTTGCGTTCGATCGCAATATCGGCCACCGCGCGCTGCTGGTCGTTTTTAAGGATCGCCAACAGATCCTTGTCGCGGCCGTAAATATCGTCGCGGAATTGCAGCTTGCCGGAATCGTCGACGAATGCCGTCTGATAGGTCAGGTGCACCGGCATCGGATTGTTGAATTTGATTTCGTTTTCGTTGACGCCGAACATGCGGCGAACGCGATCGGCACTGTAGCCCTCGCCAGGCCGCGTGATCGCCAGCAGCACTTCGGCATATTTCGCCGGATCCTCGACGCGCATGCAGCCATGGCTCGCTGCGCGCATGGTGGTGGCAAAGAGATACTTCTGATTGGAATCGTGCTGATAGACCAGAAATTTGTTGGGGAAATTGAAGCGGATCTGGCCGAGCGCATTGTTCGGTCCCGGCGGCTGCGCGACATGGATCGTGCCGTCGGGATTGCGGGTGACGTTCAATCCCATGCGCGCCAGAATGGTGGAGTCCTGCCGCAACAGCGGCAGATATTCATTGGCGACGATCGACGGCGGCACATTCCAGGTCGGATTGACCGTGATCGTCTTCATCTCGGCGCTCATGATCGGCGTCGGCGTCGATGGCTTGCCGTCGACGATCTTGGTGGTCCAGTCGAGCTTGCCGTTGTCGATCACGCGCAGCGTGAAGTCGGGAAGATTAACGATCACATAGGTCGAGCCCAGATCGTGCGGCATCCAGCGCCAGCGTTCCAGATTGGCGACAATGATGTCGGCGATCCGATCGGCATCGCGGCCGTTGAGCGTATCGAGCGTCGCCTGGGTCAGCAGGCCTGTCGGCTTCTGCCCGTGCTCCTGCTGAAAATTCTTCACTGCGTCGGCGAGCGTCTTGTCGTAGATCGCGCCATCGCCGCTCAGCCCGAGCCGTTCGCGCAAGGCCGGCACGCGGGCGTCCTTGGTGCCGAGCTTCGGCGCCGCGCCATCCGGGATCGCCGGACCGGCACTGTCCTTGCCGGCGCGAATCTCGGCGAGCTTGCCCTTGAGCGCGACATAAGCGGGATCGTGCGGCTCATAGGTGTCGAGCACAGTCGCGACATCCGGCGCCGAGACCATGGCGCCCAGCACGTCGGCGGGATCGGCCGCCTTTTGATCGTAGGAAATGTCGCCGCTCACCCGCGTCCAGTGCACGCGCCCAATGCTGGCATGATGCGCATAGGTGATGACCGACGCCGTCAGCCTGATCTCGGCTTGCGCCTGCGATATGGGGTCGGTGGCACCGGCAAAATCCGGAATCGGATAATCGGCAGGATTGAGCCCGTCGGCATCGACATGGCGCAGATAATCGATTGCGGCTCGCGCACGGGCATTTGGGCTGCCGCTGGTTAGCCAAATTGGCGCGTAATTGCGGCCTGAATAGAACGCATCGACCGTGGCGCGAACATCCGCATTGCCGAGGACGGTGTCGAATTTGCCACTGGCGAGACCGTGCAATTGCTGCGCGACCACGGCATCGGGATCGGCGTCGGCGGCTGCGGCAGCCGGGGCGGTCGGCGCTGCAACTGCGGTCCCGGTATCGGCTGGTCCTGCGGCTGCCGGCGCTATCGCGGAATCAGTCGCGGTGCCGCTGTTATCCGACGCGGCGGGAGCCGCACCCGCATTCACCGCGTCCGCTGACGCCGCGCGCGCGCCGATCGGCGCGGCCAGCAAGAGAACGATAGCAGCCGGAATCAGAAGGTGATCGATTTTAACTGCAGTCACTGCAACACCTCGCTGGCGCGAACGTTCGAACCCGCCGGATTTCAAGAAGCAACGCGAACCCGAACTGGTAAGCGGATGCTGACAGCCCCGCTCGAACCTAGCATCAAGCGCGCCGGTTGGCGACAATCCCAAAATACCTATGCGCGAGAGCAGTTTAGTCTGCCGACGCCGATAAGTTCCTCACGACAAGACGGCCCGCGCCGAATCCGTAAGAAGGCGCCCGCCGTCGGCGTCCAACCGGACGCGCTTACCGCCGCGCCACGACCAAGATGATAAGCCCGACCAAAGCCGTGACCCCGCCGTAATAGACCCACGGGCGCGCGTCGATCATGAAGCTCTCGGCCGGCCAGCGGACAAAGCCGGCGCCCTGACAGGCCCAAAGCACGCCCATGGCCAGAAGCGCCGCGCCAATGATGGTCAGGATGGTTTTCATTTTCTGCCCCGGCCCTTGCTCATGCGCTAATGCGCGGCGTCCCAATTGTCCGCTGCATGTGCCTCGACATGCAACGGTACTGTTAATGCGCGTGCCGGCAGCGGCGCTTCGATCATCACCGCGGTGACGACCGGTAGCGTCTGTTCGACTTCATTGTCCGGCACTTCGAAAACCAGTTCGTCGTGCACTTGCAGCAGCATGCGGCCGGAGAGCTTCTTCTTCGCCAAAGCCGTATCCATGCGGACCATGGCGCGGCGGATGATGTCGGCGGCGGTGCCTTGCAGCCGCGCATTGATCGCGGCGCGCTCGTTGAAGGCGCGGATCGAGGCGTTGGAAGCGCCGATGTCCGGATAATGGCATTTGCGGCCGAACAAAGTTTCGACATAGCCGTGCTTCTTCGCAAACGCCTTGGTTTCTTCCATGTAGTCGCGGATACCCGGGAAGCGCTCGAAATATTTTCGGATATAGGCGCCGGCCTCCTCGCGCTCGATGCCGAGCTGATTGGCGAGCCCGAAGGCGGAAATGCCGTAGATGATGCCGAAATTGATGGCCTTGGCGCGGCGGCGCACTTCCGCCGGCATGTTCTTTACCGGCACGCCGAACATTTCCGACGCGGTCAAGGCGTGAATATCGAGCCCGTCGCGGAACGCGTTGCGCAATTGCGGGATGCCGGCGATTTCGGCGAGCAGCCGCAACTCAATTTGAGAGTAGTCGGCGGAGACGAGCTTGTGGCCGGCCGCGGCGATAAAAGCCTTGCGGATCTTGCGGCCGTCCTCGGTGCGGATCGGAATGTTCTGCAGGTTCGGCTCCGACGACGACAGGCGGCCGGTGGTCGTGGCGGCGAGCGCGTAACTCGTGTGCACGCGATGCGTGGTCGGGTTGACGTAACCCGGCAGCGCATCGGTATAGGTCGATTTGAGCTTTGACACCTGCCGCCAGTCGAGAATCTTCTGCGGCAATTCATGGCCGAGCTCGGCCAGTTCCTCGAGCTGGCGCGCGCCGGTCGACCACTGCCCAGTCTTGGTCTTGGTGCCGCCCGGCAATTGCATCTTGCCGAACAGAATGTCGCCGATCTGCTTCGGTGAGCCGACATTGACCGGCTCGCCGGCAAGCTTGTTGATCTCGGCTTCGAGCCCGGCGGCCTCCTGGGCGAATTCGCCAGACAGCCGCGACAGGATCTGCCGGTCGATGGCAATGCCGCGCCGCTCCATATCGGCGAGGACGCGGACGAGCGGCCGCTCCAGCGTCTCGTAGACATTGAGCACATGTTCGGCGGCGAGCCGCGGCTTGAGCACTTGCCAGAGCCGCAAGGTCGCATCGGCGTCTTCCGCGGCGTATTCGGTCGCTTTGGC
>DATHPQ010000213.1:0-14967 GCA_035483735.1 Xanthobacteraceae bacterium
AGTTGACCTGCCGGTCGCGGCCGTTGAAGTTCTGATCGCTGGCTTGCGGCATCAGAAAATCGCTGAACACCGTCTTGTCGGCCTTGTAGCCGTTGGTGTCGATATTCGCGATATTGTTGGCGATCATGTCGAGCTCGTGCCCGAGCGCCATCTGCCGCGATAAGCCGATGAGAAGGGCATTCTCCATCGGAAAGATTCTCCCCTTTGCGAGGACGGACCGGATGCCGGCGCCGTCCGTTGCGCCCTGTCGGCTCTCCCAAGCCGGGCAGGACAGAGGGTTAATTGCAGAAGCCGTGCCATCGCCGCACGAGGTAGAAAGATAAGCGTTATCAATGCATTATGGTTAACGCCTCGGCGGCAGGAGGCGGCAGAAACGGCCGCTTACGGTGCCGCACCCGGCAAAAAATTCCCGCTTCGGGTCCCGCGGCAAGTATCCGTTAACCATTCCTGCCCTCGCTTTCATCGCAGGCGGTGCCGCTTCCTCTGGTGTCGTCTGCGCCCGCAACCTTTGTTTTGCGTTGATCCGGCCGGCTGCGTGCGCACTCCACGCGAGCGGGAGCGGTAATGGCAACGAACGAAGCACAGACAGATACCGACATCGCCGACGAAGAAGGCGAGGGTGCATCCGGAAAGCGCAAGCTTCCGCTCAAGCTCATCCTCATGGCTGTCGGCGGGCTGGTCGTCCTCGGCGTCGTCGGCTTTGGCGCCTACCATTTTCTGTTCGCCGGCAAGAGCGAGGAAGTCGCGGCCGCGCCGGCGCAGGTCAAGCCGCCGGCATTTCTCGATATGCCCGAAGTGCTGGTCAATCTCTCGACCGCGGGCGGCAGCGAGCGCACCCAATATCTGAAGGTGAAGGTGGTGCTCGAATTGTCGGATCCGGAAATGGCGGCGCAGATCCAGCCGGTGATGCCGCGGCTGATGGATACGTTCCAGACCTATTTGCGCGAATTGCGCCCGACCGATCTCGACGGTTCCGCCGGCCTTTACCGGCTCAAGGAGGAGCTGACGCGCCGCGTCAATGCCGCGATCGCTCCAAACCGGATCAACGCCGTTCTGTTCAAGGAAATCGTCGTCCAGTGACGATCTAATTCGAGACCCCGCTGCAATGGCTGAGAAGGACCAGATCGACCACGATGCGCTCGCCGCCGAGTGGGGCGTAGCGCTCGAGGCCGAGCAGGGCCCGGCCAATGCGGCCGAGGCGCGCGCCCAAGCGGCGGCCTCAGCCACCGATTCGGTGGAATCGCAATGGGGCGCGGCCATGGCCGCCGACGACGCCACCTTCATGCAGGCCAGCAAAGGCGGCGCCGAACGCGTTCTGACGCAAGAAGAAATCGACTCGCTGCTCGGCTTCAGCCTCGCCGACATTTCGCTGAACGATAATTCCGGTATCCGCGCGATCATCGACTCGGCGATGGTCTCCTACGAGCGCCTGCCGATGCTGGAAATCGTGTTCGACCGGCTGGTCCGGTTGATGACGACCAGCCTGCGCAATTTCACCTCCGACAATGTCGAAGTCTCGCTCGACCGCATCACCTCGGTGCGCTTCGGCGACTATCTCAATTCGATCCCGCTGCCGGCGATCCTTGCCGTGTTCAAGGCCGAGGAGTGGGAGAATTTCGGTCTCGCCACCGTCAATTCGAGCCTGATCTATTCGATCATCGACGTGCTGCTCGGCGGCCGCCGCGGCCAGACCACGATCCGCATCGAGGGCCGGCCCTATACGACGATCGAGACCAATCTGGTCAAGCGCATGATCGAGGTCGTGCTGGCCGATGCCGAGCTGGCGTTCCGGCCGCTGTCGCCGGTCAAATTCAATATCGACCGGCTTGAGACCAATCCACGCTTTGCCGCGATCTCGCGGCCGGCCAATGCCGCGATCCTGGTGCGCTTGCGCATCGATATGGAAGATCGCGGCGGCACGATCGAGCTCTTGTTGCCTTACGCCACCATCGAACCGATCCGCGACGTGCTGTTGCAGATGTTCATGGGCGAGAAGTTCGGCCGCGATGCGACCTGGGAAGGTCATCTGGCGACCGAATTGGCGCAGGCCGAAATCTCAGTCGACGCAGTGCTTTACGAGGCGAAGCTGCCGCTCCACCAGATTATGAAGCTCGACGTCGGCGACACGCTGATGCTCGAATTGAAATCGGACGCGCCGGTGATCGTGCGCTGCGGCGATGTCACGTTGACTGAAGGACGCATGGGGCGGGTCGGCGACCGCGTCGCCGTGCGCGTCAACAGACCTCTGCGCAAGCCCAACATGACCTTCGCCATGTTTGAAGCATCGGGCGGGTCGAGCAGTCGGATGGAGACACCATGAACCAAGGTATCGGAATGATCATTGACTGCATTGTCGCGATCCTGCTCGTGATGACAATCGGTTATTGCATGATGCTCAACCGCCGGCTCAAGCTGCTCAAGGCCGACGAGCAGTCGCTGCGCGCGACAATTTCCGAGCTTGTTACCGCGACCGAAATTGCCGAGCGCGCCATCGGCGGATTGAAGATCACCGTCCACGAATGCGACATGGGGCTCGGCGAACGGTTGCGCAAAGCCGAGCGTCTCGCCGGCGATATTGACCGCGCCATGGTGTCCGGCAAGGATCTGATCAGCCGGCTGTCGCAGATCGTCAGCGCGGGCCGGCGTACCGACGAATCGTTTCTTGCCGAGTCGCGCGACGCCGCGAAATTCACGGCCAAGATCGAACCCAAGACTGAAACCAAGGCGGAGAGCAAAGCAGCCGCTAGCGAAATCAGAACCGGTCGGAAGATCGATCCCAGAGCCGTGGCCGCTGCGGCGGAAGCCTTTGCCGAGCGGTTGCGCATGAAGGTCCACGGTCTCGCGGCATGATGCGGTTCGTTCGCGATCTGCGGCTTATTCCGATTGCGCTGATCGCGAGTGCCTGTCTGCTCGCGCTCAAGACGGCTGACCTTGTTCTCGACAGCGGTTATTTCTTTGCCGCCGACAATACCAATTTCGATGGTGGCGATGTCCAGTTGGTCCGCACTGGCTCAGGCATGGTCGGAGCGCCTGATTCCTGGGCCAAGCAGATGTTTAATTTCCCGGACGGGAAGGGCGCTGCTGCTCCGCAGGGCCTGCCGCAGATCATGCCGCGGCGCGCCAACAATGCGGTCGTCGCCGACAGAGGCGATCTGGATATTACCGGCTCCGTGACCGAGCCGCCGGCGAACGGCGCCAAATCAGATGGCAAAGCCGACGCAAAGCCCGACGCCGCGGGCGCCATGGATGCAAAGGCAGGGCCGAGCGATCCGCCTCCCGCACCGCCAGGCCGCATCATTCCGACCGAAGGACCGGTCCCCACCGGCGCCGAGCGCGCTATTCTCGAGCGCCTGCAGCAGCGGCGCGAGGAGATCGACACCCGCGCTCGCGAGCTCGATCTGCGTGAGAGTCTCATCCAAAACGCCGAGAAGCGGATGGATTCGCGGATCGACGAGCTCAAGGGCGTCGAGACCCGGATCAAGACCGAAACCGAGCAGAAGAACGAGACCGAGGATGCGCGCCTCAAGAGCCTCATCACGATCTATGAGAACATGAAGCCGCGCGACGCCGCCAAGATCTTCAACGGTCTCGAAGACAGCGTCCTCGTCGAAGTTGCCGCCAAAATCAATCCGCGCACTATGGCGGAAATCCTGGCGCAGATGCAGGCCGACGTCGCCCAGCGTCTGACGGTCGAGCTTGCCAGCAGGGCGCAGCAGACGGCGCAACCCGGCGCCGGTCCGGGCGATCTGCCGAAGATCGACGGCCAGCCTACGGCGAAATAGCAGCCCGATCGGAGGCTGCTTTCAGATCCAGTCTTTCCACTTGAACCAGATCAGCGGAATGATGGCGGTGACCACGATCAGTGCCAGCGCATAGGGATAGCCCCACGACCAGTCGTATTCCGGCATGTTCTTGAAATTCATGCCGTAGATGCCGACCACCAGGACCGGCGGGATGCCGACTACCGAGGCGATGGTCAGAACCTTCATCACGTCGTTCTGGTCGATATTGATGATGCCGGTCGCGGCGTCCTGCAGGAGTTGCACCCGGCTGACCAGACCTTCGGCGAACTGCACCAGCGAGCCGATGTCGGACGACACCGCTTGCAGATCGGCGCAGAGATTATGCGCGATCCAGTCGCGGCCGCGCTCCTGGGCGAATTTGGCCATACGGTCGAGACAAACCAGCGTGTAATGAATGCGCGCCATCCGCTCGCTGGTCCGGCCGGTGTGGATCATGAGCTGGCGAAGCATCGTGGTCTCGTGCGACAGCTTGGCGCGTTTGCCCGGCCGGAAAATCACGTGCGAGGCGTCATCGAGATCGACGCCGCTGCTTTCCAAGAGGTCGGCGGCGTGATCGACCAGTTCTTCGAGAATGCGGACGAAGGCGAAGGCCGGCTCGAAGGATTGATGGCCGGTGATCTCCTTGACCACGGTGTCGAAGAACGACGACGACTCAAAGCGCACGGTCAATAGAACATGCTTGGCGAGGACGAAGCCGGCCGGGGTCGGGAGCCATGGCTCGCTGCCCTGGGCAAGGATCAGCGGCGCCGACATGTAGAGCGTGCCGTCCTCGACTTGCAGGCGGCTCGACGCCTCGATCTCGCCGAGATCCTCGCGCGTCGGCACGCGCAGCCCGAAGGTCTTTTCCACGCGCGCGCGTTCCTCCTTGCTCGGATCGACGAGGTCGATCCAGGTGCATTGCGACAGCGACGTTTGGGTGTGGTTGAGCGGAAAACTGCGGAGCATGGAACCTGTTCCGGATTGGCACGGCAGTGGCTGACGCAACGCCATAGCACGGCGCGGCGCCATGAACGACGCTTCGGCATCGCATCCGCCAAGCAGGCTTTGAATCCCAATTTATGCTGGCCTTGGGCGCCATCGTTTCGGTGGACGCATAGTGGAAGTGTAAGCGTTTGAATTGATTGGATTAAGCCGCCATTAAGCACAACTGCTAAGCCGCCATTAAGTACGCCCGCCTATCGTGGACAACGGGCTGACGTCGGGGCGGCGCTATGACCGCGTGGCGTCGTTGTGTTGTGTCGAGTGAGTTCAGAGTTCTTTATGGCGAGCGGTCGCACCATCTCGAATGTTGGGCTTCGCCTGTCTTCGTACTTTTGGCGCTGCGTCAGGTCGGCTAGCGCTGTCGCGCTTCTGGTCGCGATGGCGGTTGCGCCGGCAGCGGCGGCGCCGGCGAAGGCGCCGCTGAAGGCCACGCTCGCCGTCACAGTGAGCGACGGCTATGCGCGCTTGGTCTTCAGCTCCGACGAATATATCGAGGCTACGACCAAAGTCGCCGGCCACGTGCTGATCATCACCTTCAAGCAGCCGATCGATGTGTCCGTCGATCGCGTGCCCGAGCTTGCTTCCGATTATGTCGGCGCGGCGCGGCGCGATCCCGACGGCACGGCGATCCGTATGGCGCTGTCGCAAGAGGTCACCGTGAGTGCAATGGACGCCGGCGAAAAGCTGTTCGTCGATCTTCTACCGTCATCGTGGACCGGTCCGCCACCCGCCCTGCCGCAGGACGTCGTTACCGAGCTCGCCCGCCGCGCCCGCGAGGCCGAGCGGCAATTGCAGCGCCAGCGCGAGCTGACGCAGGCGAAATATGTGGCGCCGATCCGGGTCCATGTCGCAAGCCTGCCGACTTTCACCCGCTATGTCTTTGACGTGACGGGCGGGACCGCGGTGGCCGCCGATCGCTCCAAGGATCGGTTGGTTTTGAATTTCGACGCGCCCTTGACCTTCGATCTCGCCGACGCCCAGGCGGCGCTGCCGAACGGCGTGCAGGCGATCGACAGCGAGATCGACAAGGACGCGTCGCTGGTGCGCTTCGTCTTCAGTGCGAATCTCGACCTGCGCACTTTCCGCGACGAGAGCGGCTATGTTGTCGATGTCATAAAGTCCGACGATCCATCGGTGCGTGCCGGCGCGCCGGCGCCAAAAGCCGCAAATGGCGGCCCGCCGAGTCCGGAGGCCGCGGCTGCAGCCGTCAACGCGGCGGCATCGGGCCAGAATGCTGCGCCGGTGGAGCCGGCGGCGCCGCGCCGCGCGGGCCAGTCGAGCGCTTCGCCTAATCCCGCTGCGTTTGCACTGGCGCAGGGCATCGTCATGCCGTCGGCGCAACCCGCGCCACCGCCGTCGATGTCGCCGCCCGTGTCGCCGTCCATCTCGCCGCAACCCGCAGCGCCTCCCATCGCGCAGTCAGTGCCGGCCGTGCCGCCCGCGCCGCAGCAACCGGCATCGCCCGTTGCGCAATCAGCGCCGCCTGCGCCACCTGTACCGGCGCCGGCGGGGCAGGGCGTTGCCGCGCCAATGCAGCCGCCTGCCGCGCAAGCTGCGCCCGTTCCAGCCGAGCAATCTGCCGCGCCGCAACCCGCGGCGCAGCAATCCGCAGCACCGCCCGCAGCAGAAGCCGCATCGCAGTCCGCGCCTTCGCCTTCTGCCGCCGCGCAAGCGACCGCGGCATCGCAACCTGTCTCACCGCAACCCGCCGCACAGCAAGCCGCGGCAGCTCCTGTCGCTGCTCAGGCGGCGCAACTGGTGGCGCCGCAATCTGCGCCGGCTGCCGCTCCATCTATGCAGTCACCCGCTGCGGCGGTGGCGCCCGCACCGCCGCCGTCCAGCGCATCGGCTGCTGCCCTCGCCGCTGCCGACGCGGTCTCCAATATGCCGGCTGACGCTCCGGCGCCGCATGCGACGATTGCGCCGCGCAACATTGCGCCCGGCGCCATCGGCGTCGAGCTTGGACGCGACGGCGCCAATCTGAAAGTGTCGTTTCCGTTCAAGACCGCCGTTCCGCTCGCGGTCTTCCATCGCGCCGACATGCTTTGGGTCGTGTTCGATTCCAAGACCAATATGGATTTGAGTGCGCTCGACAACGAGCCGACGCGGACAATTCGCAGCTACACCTTCACCCACACCGAAGACGCCGATATTGTGCGGTTGAAACTCGACCGTCCGCATCTCTCCAGCGTCAGCGCCGACGGTGCGGTATGGACCTTGGAGATCGGCGATTCCGTTCTCGAACCGCCGCACGCCCTCGAAATCACCCGCAACATCATCGTGCCCAACAGATCGAATGCCTCGATCAGTTTCGAGGAGCCGCAACATGTGCACCGGCTCACCGATCCGGAACTCGGCGACAAGCTTCTCGTCGTCACCGGCTTTGCGCCCGAGCGTGGCTTCATCAACACGCAGGAATTCATCGAATTCCGTGCGCTCGCTTCCACGCAAGGCGTTGTTATCGAGCCGCTTGCCGATGACATTGCCGTCAATCTCTCTCCCGACAAGATCGTGATCGAACGTCCGTCCGGTCTGACACTGTCGCCGGGGCTGCAGACCCTGTTGCACGGCCGCAATGGACGGCCGTTGACGTTCGATTCGCAGATCTGGGGCTCCGACCGCGAAGGGTCCTATATCAGTCGGCAAGCAAGTCTGATCAATGCCGCTGCCCAGGCGCCCGAAAGCAAGCGCATGACCCCGCGACTCGATCTGGCGCGCTTTTATCTCGCCCGCGACATGTATCCGGAAGCCAAGGGCGTGCTCGACGTCGCGCTGACCGCCGACAAGCAGGCCTCCGAGAACGCTTCAGCCATCGTGCTGCGCGCCATCGCCGAAGTGATGATGGACCGGCCCGACGACGCGCTGCACGATCTGTCCGATCCCGCCGTCGGCGACCAACACGATGCGCCGCTGTGGCGAGCGCTCGCCTTTTCGCAGCAGGGCCAATGGGCGAGGGCGCGCCAAGGATTCAAGAGCGTGGAAGCGGCGGTCGCGACCTTGCCGATCGAATTGCAGCGTGTCGCGCTGTTAGACGAGATGCGCTCGGCGATCGAGGTGGGCGATTTCGATGGGGCTGCGGCCGACCTCAACGATTTTCAGACCATCGGGGTGCCGCGCGACTTGCAGCCGATGCTTGCCGTGCTGATGGGTCGGCTCGACGAGGGCATGGGGCGTAGCGAGGACGCGCTCTCGGCCTATCGCGCGGCAGCGGATTCCTGGGACCGCCCGTCTGCGGCGCAGGGACGGTTGCGCGAAACGCTGCTGCGGTTCACGCAAGGCGACATGAAGCGCGACGAGGTCATTTCCGCGCTTGAATCGCTCACCACCATCTGGCGCGGCGATGAGACCGAGATCGAGGCGCTGAAAGTGCTCGCTCACTGCTA
The DNA here is from genome assembly GCA_035483735.1 of Xanthobacteraceae bacterium. Taxonomy (GTDB): domain Bacteria; phylum Pseudomonadota; class Alphaproteobacteria; order Rhizobiales; family Xanthobacteraceae; genus BOG-931. The sequence continues at coordinate 8,168 of DATHPQ010000213.1, forward strand.
TACCGAAGAGGGCCGCTATCGCGATGCGTTCTATGTGATGCGCAGCGCCATGTCGTCGCACCCCAATTCGGCGATGACGCGGCAGATTCAGGACGAGGCGGCGGCGACCTTCGACTCGCTATTCCTCGCCGGCAAGGGCGATTCCATGCCGCCGATCGACGCGCTGGCGCTGTTTTACGACTTCCGCGAGTTGACGCCGGTCGGCAGCCGCGGCGACGAGATGATCAGGCGGCTCGCCGACCGCCTCGTTGCGGTCGATCTGCTCGATCAGGCGTCGGATCTCCTGCAATACCAGGTCGATCACCGCCTGCAGGGCGCCGCGCGCGCTCAGGTCGCGACGCGGCTGGCCGTGGTCTATCTGATGAACAAGAAAGCCGACCGGGCGCTGGCGGTGCTGCGCGGCACGCGCACGGCCAATGTTTCCGACGAGTTGCGCAGTCAGCGTCTGCTGCTTGAGGGCCGTGCGCTGTCCGACACCGGCCGGCCCGATCTGGCGCTCGAAGTGATCGCCAATCTTGACGGCCGCGAGGTGACGCGGCTGCGCGCCGATATACTGTGGTCGGCGAAGCGCTGGGACGAATCGGCCGAGCAGATCGAGCTGATGTATGGCGATCGCTACAAGGATTTCGCGGCGCTCTCCGATGTCGAGCAGCAGGACATATTGCGCGCCGAAATCGGTTATGCGCTGTCCAGCGACGCTTTGGGGCTTGCGCGCTTCCGCGAAAAATACGCGGCGAAGATGGCGCAGACACCGGATGCGAAAGTGTTCGAGGTCGTCTCGGCGCCGCTCGGCTCGAGCGGCGAGCAATTCGGCGTCATCGCCAAAGCGGCAACCTCGATCGATACGCTCGACGGCTTCCTGCGCGATATGAAGGCGCGCTATCCCGAATCAAGCGCCGCATCATCCGCAATGTCCGCGCCTGCAGTTGCTGCGCCCACGGTCGCGGCACCCATGACCTCGGCGCCAGTGGCGTCCGTGCCCGGCGGCGCACCACCTCAAGCGTCCTCGCAGCCGCCGGCTGAGCCCATTGCGCCGCCGACCAAGCTCCGTGGGAATAGTGCGCAGAATTTGAAGGTCCCGTCCGCAAAGAAGATAAAGTCCGCGCGCGCCCCATCAGCGCGGAGCTTCAATACCGCGGCGCTGGACAATCACGCACCGCAGTAGGCGGACGAAATTGTCCGCGCCGGCGTGAGGCGTGGGCAGCGCCCCACGAGCCGTGCGCTGACTCTGCGGCGCCCGTTCTTGAGAAACAGAAAGACGACTTTCGGATCTCATCGCCGTCAAAAAGCGAGCAGGCGGTTCTTGATCTTTGCCTACACCGGCATTCGCGCGCGTAATTTTTCTTCCATAGTCTGACGCCGTGCCGGCCTCGCATTGACAGTTCAGCCGTCGGCTCGGACAATGCTGCCGACAAGATGGCGTGGTTGAACATGCCGGCGACATGGGGAGGGTGTGATGACCGATCATGGATCGGCTCGGCGTTCCTTGCCTGGAATAACCAAAAGATCAATCGTTCTGGGAGCGATTCCCGCGCTGTTTGTGGGGAAGGCGGCGAGAGCTGCCGATCCGATCAAGATAGGATTCAGCGCATCGCTGACCGGCGGCTTGGCGTCGTCTGGCAAAGCCAATCTGCTGGCGCAGCAGATTTGGCGGGAGGGCATCAACGCCGAGGGCGGATTGCTCGGTCGCCAAGTCGATCTCGTCTACTACGACGATCAGTCCATCGCTTCGACGGTGCCCGGCATCTACGCCAAGCTGCTCGATATCGACAAGGTCGATCTCTTGATGGGGGCGGCGACCAATTTGATCGTTGCCGCGATGCCGGAGATCATGCAGCGCAAGCGAATGGTGATGGTGCTGGTTGCGCTCGGCAGCAACGACGCGTTCCACTATCCGCGCTATTTCCAGACCGCCGCTTGGGGACCGGACGCCAAAGGCGTGATGAGCAATGCCTTCTTTGAGGTCGCCAAGACGATCGCGCCGACGCCGAAGACGGTGGCCATCGTCGGGGCGGATGCGGATTTTTCCAATAATGCGATGATAGGAGCGCGAGCGAACGCCAGGAAATTCGAGCTCGACATCGTTTACGACCGCACCTATCCGCCATCGACGGTCGATTATTCGCCGATCGTGCGCGCCATCCAGGCGACTAATCCGGATCTCGTCTTTGTCGCTTCCTATCCGCTCGACTCCGTCGGGCTGATCCAGGCCGCGATCGAGACCGGCCTGAAGGCCCAGATGTTCGGCGGCGCCATGGTCGGCCTGCAATACGCGGTGTTCATGCAAAAGCTCGGCACCAAGCTCGAACGCGTCGTGAATTATCATCTCTACGTGCCCGGGCCGGCCATGAACTTCCCCGGCATCGAGCAGTTCCTCAAGACCTATCAGGCACGCGCGGCCGCGCAGGGTATCGATCCGCTCGGCTTCTATCAGCCGCCTTTCGCCTTTGCCGCGATGCAAATCCTTGAGCAGGCGGTCAAGGCGACCGGATCGCTCGATGACGGCAAGCTCTCGGACCACATTCACAACAACGCGTTCGATACGATCGTCGGCTCGATCCGTTTTGACGAGAAAGGCGAATGGGCGACGCCCCGGCTGTTGATGGTGCAGTTCCAGAACATCGACGACAGCGGGCTCGATCAATATCGCACGGCGGGCAAGCAGGTGATCCTCTATCCGCCGCAATATAAGGACGGCGATCTCATGGCGCCGTTCGCCAAATGACGCCGTGACAGTGGCGCAGTGACAGCGACGAGGCACCGCGGGACATGCAGATCAAGGCCGCCGTCGTTCGCGAGCGATCGGGCCCGTTCGTCATCGAGACCTTGGACCTCTGCGCGCCGCGCCCGGACGAGCTGATCGTCCGAGTGGTGGCGAGCGGCATGTGCCAGACCGATCTGCACGGCCGCGACGGCTATTACGCTTCACCCTATCCAGGCGTCTATGGTCACGAGGGTGCGGGCATTGTTCACGCCGTGGGCGAGGCCGTCGTTTCTTTCGCCCCCGGCGACCATGTCGTGATGTCGTTTCCCTGGTGCGGCCAATGCGGAAACTGCGTGCAGCACAGGCATTCTTATTGCGCGCACGCGTTCGACCTGAAAATGAACGGCACCCGCGCGGACGGCTCGACGCTGTTGTCGCAGAACGGCGCGCCGGTTTTCAGCGCGTTCTTTCAGCAATCTTCGTTTGGCACGTTCGCGCTCACGCAAGAGCGCTATGCGGTCAAGGTTCGCGAGGACGTTCCGCTCGAATTGCTAGGCCCGCTGGCATGCAGCGGCCAGACCGGCGCCGGCGCCGTGTTCAACGTCCTCCAGCCGAAGCCGCGCGACAGTTTCGCAGTATTCGGCGTCGGCGCCGTCGGCCTCTCGGCCTTGATGGCGGCGAAGATCGCGGGCTGCGACCCGATTGTCGCCATCGATGTCCATCGGCACCGGCTCGATCTGGCGCGAGAGCTTGGCGCCACCCATGTCATCGACCACGGTAGTAGCGAAGATGTTGTCGCCGAGGTCCGCGCCGTCACCGGCGGCGGCGTGCGTCATTCGATCGACACGTCGGCGCTGCCCAAGGTGTTCCGCGAAGCTGCAGAGTGTTTGCTGCCGGGCGGCACCTGCGTGCTCCTCGGCAGCGCGCGCAAGGGCAATGAAGTGTCGCTCGAAATGCCGTTCCTGCAGGAAGGCCGCGTTGTGCGCGGCGTGATCCAGGGCGACAGCTTTCCGAAAGAATTCATTCCGCGCCTGGTCGATCTGATGGTGGATGGCAAGTTTCCGATCGAGAAGATGATCACGTTCTATGATCTTGCCGACATCAACCGGGCGGCCCAGGAATCCTCATCCGGGCTTGTGATCAAGCCGGTGTTGCGAATGCCGGCATAGGCCAGACGGCAAATATGCCGCAAATACGGGAGAAGCAACCGTGGAAACGCTGCCGAAATTCGGAATTTCGCGCGCCGACATGCTCAAGCGCGTGGCGCGGTTTCGAGATCTCAAGGGCTCCGACGGCGGACTGCCGGATTCCAAGGCGCCGCAATGCGAACGGGTACTCTTTAACGTAATCGGCTTTCAACCGCCCAAAGGATCTGGCGGCGCCGTCACATCGCCGGTCGGCGACGACGCGTCGCGGCTTGCGGCAATTCCTATCTCCGAAGGGTTCAACCTCGGCTATTGCCGCGCCAAGCCTGGCAAGGGCCCGATGATGCACAACCACGACACCAACGAAACCTTCATTCCCATGACCGGAGTTTGGCGCTGCAGTTGGGAGAACGAGGCCGGCCAAGTGGAATCCATCGATCTCAGTCCGCTCGACGTCATCTCGTTTCCGCCGGGGGCTATCCGGCGGTTCGAAAATGTCGCGGCGGGTCCCGGCGGCGAGGATGCGATCCTGATGTTCGTAATCGGCGGCGACGGCCCCAAGGCCGAATTCACCGACACGGCGATGAAAGCGCTTGAAGACGCGGGCATATGGCCGGCGTCTTAGCGGGTCCTAGACCTTGATCCATTTGAATCGGATCAAGGTCTAGATTTCTTTGTTGAGCATGATCTTTTCCGAAAACCGGCTTCCACTTTTCGGGATCATGCTCTAGTCGCGACGCGGAGAGGCTTTACGTCCCGTAGCTCTGGATCAGCGATCCGGCGACCAAGGTCCAGCCGTCCACCAGCACGAAAAAGATCAGCTTGAACGGCAGCGACACCACGACCGGGGGCAGCATCATCATGCCCATCGACATCAGCACGGAAGCGACGACGAGGTCGATGATCAGGAACGGCAGGAACAACAGAAAGCCGATCTCGAAGGCGCGCCGCAGTTCGGAAATCATGAAGGCCGGGACGAGAATGCGCATGGACATGTCTTCCGGCTTGTCCGGCGCCTTTTCGCCCGACATGTTCATGAACAATTGCAGATCCTTCTCGCGGACGTTCTTCTCCATGAAGCCGCGCAGCGGCACGCTAGCGCGGTCGAAGGCTTCGTTGACGCTGATCTCATTGTTGACGAGCGGCTTGACGCCAACGTCGTAAACTTTGGTAAGCACCGGTCCCATGACGAAGGCGGTGAGGAACAGTGCCAGCGAGATGACGACCGAATTCGGCGGCGCCGTCGCGGTGCCGAGCGCGGTGCGCAACAGCGACAGCACCACGACGATCCGCGTGAACGACGTCATCATGATAAGAATGGATGGCGCCAGCGACAGCACAGTCAGAAGCGCGATCAATTGAATGATGCGCTCGTTCAGTCCACCGCCGCCGGCGGTGCCCTGGCCGAAATTGATGCTGATATCCTGCGCGGCGAGCGGCGTCGCCGAGAACAAAAGAACCGCTACAGAGGCCGCTACGGTTATGAACCGAACGCGGCGGCCTCCTAACGCGAGCGTCAAGTCTTGGTCGGACGGCCCAGCAAACTCGCCATCTCCTGTTCGAGGCTGTCATAAAGGGCGGTCTTGTTGCCCTGGTTCGGCTTTGCTTCCGGCCGCTGCGGCCGAGCCTCAGACTTGGGTTCGGTCGGGCGAGGCGAGCGCGGCGGCAATGCGTCGGTCGGATGAGCAGGTTCGGACGCCGGCGCCGGCCGCTGCGGCGCCATGGACTGTGGCGTCATGGACTGTGGCCCCGTGGACTGCGGCCCCATGGACTGCGGCCCCATGGGGCGACGCGGCTCGGGCGGAGCGTTCGGCTTGCGCAACGCGGCTTCGAGACGGCTCGCCATATCGGCGAGGCTTTGATCGGCATTGTTCTGATCGGCTTCAGCCGCGGCGGGCGCGGCTACAGGCGGAGCAGGGGTTGGCGGCGGTGCGACGACCGGCGCTGCCGGCGGCGGCGCGATCGCCTCATCCGGCATATCGAGATGCGGCTCTGCATTGGCCTCGATGTGCTGCTCCGCCGGTTGCGGCCGCGCATAGATGGAGCGGCGCGGCGGCGCCGGGCGCGACCCGAGTTCGTCGGCCAGCGCCGCAAGCGTGTCGCGTTGCGGGCGCGGCGGCGGCTCGGCGGCGGGCTGCGGCATTCGCGGCGGCATTTCGTCGGCCGGCGATTCAGGGCGCGGCGGGCGCAAAGTGGCGCCGGCCGGCTCCGGCTGCAACGGCCACGAGCCTCCGTTCTCGGGGAGCGGGATTGCGCGCGGCAGTGCTTCGATCCCGGCGGCCGGACGCGCTCCCGGCACATCGCGCGGCGACGCCACCGCGCGCACAATATTGGGCTCGACAACGACGTCGGTCGGTCCGCCGATCATCAAGAGATGCTCGACATTGTCGCGTCGGACCAGAATAAGCCGCCGTCGGCCGTCGACGCTGGCATGATCGATCACCGCGAGCCGCGGCTGACGACCGCGCGCATTGTCGCGGAAGCGTCCGGCGCCGAATCGCCGCAACGCCCACGCGATCGCACCAATCAAACCCAGCACAATGAGGAATGCCAGGAAGAAGCGTACGGCGAGCGGCATCTCCGCTCCCAACAGACTGTCCATCCGCACTACTCCCCGTTTCGCCTCGGCGCTCGACCAAGCCCAAAAGGTTGCGGTCCCCAAAGGTTAACAGCGCCGGAAATACTTGCCGCCGTGATTACTAACAAACAATTAAAAATCATAGCCGAATTTCATGACAAGGCCGATGGATAAAGCTTTTTCATGGTAAACAGCAGATTAATGGCAAAACTGCTTCGAAACTGCCTTTAACCTGCCATTAACCATACGCCCGGCAAAGTCTGCCCAGTGCCAAACCGTGTTCCTCTTGCACTTCTTGGCCGATGGGGACGCCGCCGATGCCGATTTCCGACATTCCGATTCTGTCGATGTTGCGCAGCCGCATGCAGTGGGG
>DATHPQ010000214.1:0-6039 GCA_035483735.1 Xanthobacteraceae bacterium
ATCATGGCCACATGGAGCAAATAATCCGGAGCAAATAATCCGGAGCAAGTAACCGCGCTCGGCCGTTACGACTTGTGGATCGACAGATCGCGGATCGTCGGTCGCTCGCCCGACAATGGATTCTCCGGATCCCAGCCGTAGCGCAGAGTTTCGAAGCGCATGGCGCGCGCGTCGAACATCACCAGACGCCCGACCAGATTTTCGCCGAACCCGACGATTTCCCGGATCACTTCAAGCGCCATCATCGAGCCGATGACGCCGGCCAGCGCGCCGAGAATGCCGGCCTCCGCGCAAGCCGGAACGGTTCCGGGCGGCGGCGGCTCCGGAAACAGACAGCGATAGGTCGGGTTGGGCTTGCCGTCATCGCCGCGCCCGTGCGCGCGAATGGTGGTGAGCGTGCCGTCAAACACGCCGAGCGCGGCTGTCACCAGCGGTTTCTTGGCAAAATAACAGGCGTCCGCCACCAGATAGCGGGTGGCGAAATTATCCGAACCGTCGGCGACGATGTCGTAACCTTTGATCAGGTCGAGCGCGTTGTGCGCGGTCAGCCTGACGCCGTGCTGCTCTACAGCGACATGCGGATTGAGGCGGTGGATGGTCGCTGCCGCGCTTTCGGTTTTTGGCGCGCCGATCTCGGGTGTGCCGTGAATGACCTGCCGCTGCAAATTCGACAGCGCCACGACGTCATCGTCGACGACGCCGAGCGTGCCGACCCCGGCGGCGGCAAGATAGAGCAGCGCCGGCGCGCCCAACCCACCGGCGCCGATGACCAGCACCCGGGCACGGCCGAGCGCGGCCTGGCCCGGGCCGCCCACTTCGCGCAGCACGATGTGGCGCGCGTAACGTTCAAGTTCATCAGCCGTCAGCATACCGACAATATAGGTCGCAATCCGCGGTCCGGCGACCGGCCCTGTCAGATTGGACTTCGTTCCTCCTTCGGCTAGGTTTGAGGGGGTGGGTGGTGCGATGACAGTGCGGGTGACGAGGATTGCTGTCTGTTTGTTGCTGGCGGGCGCATTGGCTTGTGTGTCGCAGGCAGACGCCAAGCCCGCCAAAGCTGCGCATGCTGCCGCGCATCCCAAAGGGGGCGCCAAAGCCGACAGCGGTGCCAATACCCACAACGCCGCGCCACCCGGCGTCGAAACCGGCGTCCCCGAAGCGCAGCGGCTCGCTATCCAGGCCGATATAGTCTGGCTCTTTAACTATGGCGAAATGGGCGCCGAGGAAATCAACGCGCATCTGATCGATCAGATCAAAGCCTTCCAGCGGCGCAATAACGGCAAGGACACCGGCACTCTGACCGACCAGGAACGTGCCGCGCTTGCCGACGCGGTGAAGGCCAAGCAAGCCGCCGTGGGATGGCGGCTGATCGATGACACCACGACTGGTGCGCGGCTTGGCGTACCGGAAAAACTTGTGCCGAAGACGAGTGCGATGCGCACCGGCAGCCGCTGGGCCTCCGCCGGCGGCCAAGTGGTGATCGAGACCTTCCGCCTGCACGAGGCCTCGTTGCCGGCTTTGTTCGATCAGGACAAGCGCGTGGCACGGCGTGAAATCGGCTCCAGCAATCTCGAGCCCAATTCCTTCGTCATCACCGGCCAACAGGGCCTGAAGAAATTCGTCGAGCGGGTGCAGTCGAGCGGCAGCGAAGTGCGCGGCGTGACCATCCTCTACGATCAGGCGACCGAAGGCACCATGGCGCCGGTCGCCATTGCGGTTGCCGATACTTTCGACGGCTTCCCCGATCCGGCGGCTACGCCGGTCGCCGGTCGGAAACGCGGCGTCGAATATGGCAGCGCCATCGTTGTGACCCCGGCCGGCGATCTTGTCGCGAGCGCGCAGGCGACGGACGAATGCCGGTCGATCACCATTGCGGGCTATGGTCATGCCGTTCGCATCGCGGCCGACGCCGCCAATGATCTTGCGCTGTTACGGCTCTACGGCGCGCGCGGGCTGGTGCCGCTGACGTTCGCCGAAGAGCCTGCCGCGACAAATGCGCTGACGCTGTTAGGCGTCGCCGATCCGCTCGGCGAAAGCGGCGACATCCAAGTGACGGGGTCGATCGCGCAGCGGAGCGATCAGGGGCTTAATCCCATGCCAAAGCGCGGTTATGCCGGCGCGGCGGCGATCGATGCACAAGGTCGGTTCGCCGGTATGGTGACCATGACGGCACCCGTCGTTGCCGGCGGCGCTGCGGCGCCGCTCGCCGGCCTGGTGTCGGCTGCCGCCGTGCGGGCTTTTCTTCAGGCACAGGGTATCACCGTCAGTGTCGGCCACGACGCGACTGCGCAATCGGTCCTGCGCGTGATTTGTGTGCGGAAGTGACGCAAGCGCGTCTTTGCAGTAGTTATTTGTTCTGAAATTTCGGCGGACGCTTCTCGACGAAAGCGTGCATGCCCTCTTTCTGATCCGCCGTCGCGAACAGCGAGTGGAAAATGCGCCGCTCGAAGCGGATGCCTTCGGCAAGCGACGTCTCCAGCGCGCAATTGACGGCTTCTTTTGCCGCCAGCACCGACGGCAGCGACATGCCGGCGATGGTCACAGCCACTTTCATCGCTTCCTCGACAAGACTTTGCAGCGGCACAATGCGGGCGACCAGGCCGGCGCGCTCGGCCTCGGTCGCGTCCATCATGCGGCCGGTCAGGATCAGGTCCATGGCTTTCGCCTTGCCGACGGCATGGGTCAGGCGCTGCGTGCCGCCGATGCCGGGAATGATACCGAGCTTGATTTCCGGCTGGCCGAATTTGGCATTGTCGGCGGCAATGATCAGATCGCATTGCATGGCGAGCTCGCAGCCACCGCCGAGTGCGAAACCAGCCACTGCGGCGATGACGGGCTTGCGCGCCTGCGCCACGCGATGCCAGTCGGCGCAGAAATCGTCGAGGAAGACGTCGATGAACTGCTTGTCCACCATTTCCTTGATGTCGGCGCCCGCTGCAAAAGCCTTGTCCGAACCGGTGATGACCATGCAGGCGATCCCGTTGTCGGCCTCGAATTTATCCACGGCAAGCGCGAGCTCACGCATCAGCGCCCGATTGAGCGCATTGAGCGCCTGCGGCCGGTTGAGCCGGATCAGTCCGACTTTGTCGTGCGTTTCGACAATGATGTTATCGCTGCTCATTGGCGGTCTCCCGGCTCATTTTTGACATGACGGACAATAGAAGGTCGAGCGGCCGTTCTGCACGATGCGTTTGACGGTGCCATTGCAGCCCGGCATCCGGCACGGCTCGCCCTCGCGATCGTAGACCTGGAAGTTATGCTGGAACATGCCGAGTTCGCCGTCGGTCGTTCTGTGATCGCGCAACGACGAGCCGCCGGCCTTGATCGCATCCTGCAGCACCGCCTTGATGGCCTCGACCAGCCGCGCCGCGCGTTCGTTCGGCGCGCCGCTTCTATCGGCGATGGTCGAGGCCGTCCGCTTTGGTGAAAGATGCGCGCGGTAAAGCGCCTCGCAGACATAGATATTGCCCAGTCCGGCGACAATCCGCTGGTCGAGCAGCGCTGCCTTGAGGCTTGTCTTCTTGCCGTAGCAGGCGCGCGCCAGCATGGCGGCGTCGAATTCATTGCCGAGCGGCTCGGGGCCAAGCCCTTTCAGCAGCGGCTCGGCATCAAGCCTGTCGCGGGCGACCAGCTTCATCGAGCCGAAGCGGCGCGGATCGTTGAAAGTCACACTGGCGCCGGACGACATATGAAAGATGATGTGATCGTGCGCCGCGGCTTTGGCGCGCTCGCGATAGTAGCGGCCGAGTTGCTTGCCGTTCTCCTGGACGACCTCTTGGGCGACACGAAACGAGCCTGACATGCCGAGATGCATGAGGAGCACGTCGCCTGATGACAGATCGGCCAACAGATATTTGGCGCGCCGGCCGAGCCCGGTCACGGTCTTGCCTTTCAGGCGCTGCGCGAAATCCTTCGGCAGCGGCCAGCGCAGGTCGCCGCGTCGCACGTCGACCTTGACGAAGCGCTCGCCCTGCATGGCAGCTTCGAGGCCGCGGCGCACGGTTTCGACTTCGGGAAGTTCAGGCATTGCTCAATCCGGCGGGCGATGGCAACAACAAGGTTAATTTTCAAACACATAGCGTCTCAGTTGGCGTCGCGCTATGGTTCAAGAGCAAGGTAGAGTGATGGCAGACCACGACCAACAGCAAGCCGATTTCGGCTTCCAACGCGTGCCCTTGGGCGAGAAGCAGGATCTCGTCGACGGCGTCTTTCACAGCGTCGCACACCGCTACGACCTGATGAACGACCTGATGTCGCTTGGGCTGCATCGGGCCTGGAAGGACGCGCTGGTCGCCGCCGTCAATCCGCCGAAGAACCGCCCGTTCGCGCTGCTCGATATCGCCGGCGGTACCGGCGACGTCGCCTTGCGCGTGGTCGCGAGCGGCGGTCCCGACACCCGCGCCGTCGTCAGCGACATCAATGCGGAGATGCTTGATGTCGGCCGCGCCCGCGTCGATGCGCAGGCGCGCGACGATGCGATCACCTTCGCCGAGGCCAATGCCGAAGCGCTGCCCTTTGCCGACCGCAGCTTCGATTCCACCACCATCGCCTTCGGCATCCGCAATGTGCCGCGCATCGAACAGGCGCTGGCGGAAGCTTTTCGTGTGCTCAGGATCGGCGGACGCTTCTTTTGTCTCGAATTCTCCGTGGTCGATGTGCCGGGCTTTGACCGGCTCTATGATCTCTATTCCTTCAATGTCATTCCGCATCTCGGCCGCATGGTGACGGGCGACGCCGACTCCTATCGCTATCTCGTCGAATCGATCCGTCGCTTTCCGAAACCGCAGGCCTTTGCCGCCATGATGCGGAACGCCGGCTTTGCCCGCATTTCGATCCAGCCGATGACCGGCGGCATCGTCACGCTTCATTCCGGCTGGCGTTTGTGATTTCCGGCGTCGCGCATTCTTTCCGCCTTGCCCGCGCCGGCTTCGTGTTCGCCCGCGAAGGCGTTCTCGGCGTCATCGATCCCGCCATGGTGCCGGTGCCGGCGCGTCCGTTCTATCGGATGGCGCGACTGTTCGAGCGGCCGTCGAGCGACGCGTCCGAAGCGCGGCTGTCGACGGCGCTGGCCCAGCTCGGACCGAGCTATGTGAAGCTCGGGCAGTTTTTGGCGACGCGGCCGGACGTCGTCGGCGCGGCACTCGCTGCCGATCTCGAACGGCTGCAGGACCAGATGCCGCCGTTTCCGCAGGCAGAAGCCGAAGCCGCGGTGGCGGCTTCCTTCGAAAAGCCGGTCGCCGCGGTCTATGCAAGCTTCGGCCCTTCGATTGCCGCAGCCTCGATCGCCCAGGTGCACAAAGCGACGGTGGCGACCGCGGACGAGCCCCGCGCGGTCGCCGTCAAAGTGCTGCGGCCCGGCATCGAGCAGCGTTTTCACTCCGATCTCACCGCTTTTGCCTATGCGGCGGAGCGCGCCGAGCGCCTCTCGGCCGAGGCGCGGCGGTTGCGGCTGATCGAAACCGTCGAGACCCTGCGCCGCTCGGTCATGGTCGAAATGGATTTTCGGCTCGAAGCCGCCGCGCTTTCGGAAATGGCCGAGAACACCAAGGACGATCCGGACTTCCGCGTGCCGGCGATCGACTGGGACCGCACCACCAAGGAAGTGCTGACCTTGGAATGGATCGACGGCATTCCGTTGAGCGACCGCGCGCGGCTCCAAGCCAAAGGCTTCGATCTGCCGAAACTCGGCCGCAGCCTGATCCAGAGTTTCTTACGCCATGCGCTGCGTGACGGCTTCTTTCACGCCGACATGCATCCCGGCAATCTGTTCGTCGACGACGACGGCCGTCTGGTCGCAGTCGATTTCGGCATTATGGGCCGGCTCGGAGCCAAGGAGCGGCTGTTCCTGGCTGAAATCCTGCACGGCTTCATCACCCGCGATTACTACCGGACGGCGGAAGTCCATTTCGAAGCCGGCTATGTGCCGCCGCATCATTCGATCGAGGATTTCGCGCAGGCGATCCGCGCCATCGGCGAGCCGATCCACAATCGCACCGCCGAAGATATTTCCATGGCGAAACTCCTGACGCTGCTGTTCGA
>DATHPQ010000215.1:0-19270 GCA_035483735.1 Xanthobacteraceae bacterium
ATGCGCGTGTAACGCAGGAAAGCGAACAGGCCGAGCACGGAGACGATGACGATCGTCACCATGAAGACGCGATACCAGGTGATGAAGAACAGATCCGGGGTGATGGGCTGCGCCAACAGATCAGGCAGGCCGAGCGGCAAGCCGTTCGGCCCCCAAATGTAACGCGCCACATCCTGCATCACGAAGGCGAGCCCGAATGTGAGCAGGAGGCTATAGACCGGATCGCGATTATAGATGCGCCGAACCATCAGCCGCTCGACCAGAAGCCCGATCAGGGCGGTCAGCACCGGCGAAACCAGCAACGCGCCCCAATAGCCGAGCGCCGGCGACAGCGTGTAGGCAAGATAGCCGCCGAGCGCCAGGAAATTGCCGTGGGCGAAATTGATGACATTGCTGAGATTGAGGATGAGCGACAGGCCGAGCGCCATCAGCACGTAGAACGCGCCGATGATCAGCCCATTGGTCACGTTGAACAATATGACTTGCGCCATCCGCCGTCAGCCTTTCAGGTACTTGCCCTTTCAGGTCGCGTGCGGCGGATTAGGTCGGTCGGGTCATGACGCAGCCGGTATCGGCCACCGAGCCGGCGGCCTGTTCGCCGGGAACGAGTTGCGCCACCGTGAAGACGTCGCTCGCATCTCCCTTCGGCGGATGTGCTTCGCCGACGAAGATATTCGGCATCAATTCGTGGTCGCCGGCGCGATAGGTCACCTTGCCAGGCTGCAGGGCGACGTCCGGCGGCAATTCGAAGTCCTCGAGCGCCGCAGCGAGTTTCGGACCCTCGAGCGACTTCGCCCGTTCGGCGCCGAGCCGCACCGTGTGCATCGACACATAGCCGAACCAGTCGCGCGCCGACGGCGTCTTGTTGGTCGCGGCGCGATAATCGGCGACGAATTTCACCGTTTCCGGCACGTCCGGCTGATTCCACCACCATTCCATGGTCCACCAGCCGGTCTGCGCGTCGGGCGGACAGCCTTTGATGCTTTCCAGTTCGAACAGCGCGCCGCCGAGCGCCATTTCCTTCTGCATGCCGAATTGCGTGAACTGTTTCATGCAGTTGATCTGCGTCAGCCCGCCCATATTGTTGAGCAACACGTTGGGTTTGTAGGCCTTGGCTTTGATCAGGGTGGCAGAGAAATCGGTATTATTGATCGGCAGCATGTCGCCGTCATAGGTGCCGCCGAGCTTGGTCAGGGCCTTGATGAAGGCGTCCTGCAGCGTGTGGCCATAAGCGTAATCCGGCGTGATGAAGAACCACTTTTTGCCGAACCGCTTGACCAGTTCGGGCGTCACGGCGCTGGCATCCATCGTAGTGGTGTTGCAGACGCGGAAGACGTTCCATTTGCAATTTGTGCCGGTGATCGGGTCGGTATGGCCGCCCGGCACGATGTGGAACACTTTCTTCTCGTTAGTCACCTGCGACATAGCATAGGCGATGCCGGAATTCACGTCGCCCAGGATCACAGCGACCTGGTCGCGATCGATCAGCTTGCGGGTCTTCTGCACGCCGGTGCCGACGTCATTGGCGGAGTCCTCGACCAGAAGCTGGACCTGACGGCCGAGTATGCCGCCCTTTTTGTTGATCTCGGCTTCGGCATATTTGGCGCCGTCGACCTCGCTTTGCGCCAGCGCCGACAGCACGCCGGTCAGCGGATTGACCATGCCGATTTTAACCGGCTCGTCGCCGAGCGCCTTGATGATGAAAGGTGCGCCGATGAACTGGCTGGCGCCCAGCGCGAGACCTGCCTGCACGAACGTGCGACGGCGTAGCGAAGTCGTGAACTTCGACATGCATTCCTCCCAGATTTTAATTCGCCGATTTCGGCGTCGTCTTTTAAGTTTGTCTAAGTTTGTCGGGCTTGGACCGCGGATTGGCGCGGCATTTCGAGCAGGCACTTCACGCGGTATCGCCGCCCCCGCAGCGACACCGCGACACGCGTTGCGTCATGCATTCCGACAATGTGGCAAACCCGGAAGCCACACGGCCCAACCGAGGCGCGAATATCTTCTACTGCGCTTTTGGAACGGTCAAGAACAACTCGCCGGCAATTTCACCCGGCACACGCCGCCATCAGCGTGTCGCGGCCTTCCGTCGCGCCTTGGCCTGTTCGGCGAGAAACCGCGACAACCGGCTGCGCACCGCGTCGGCTTGTTCGGGCGTCCATTGACGCAGGCCCTCGCCGGTCTTCATGCCGAGTTTGCCGGCTCTGACCTTCTCGCGCAGAAGCGGATGCGGCCCGGGCGTTGCATCGAGATCTTTGTAAAGCACCTCGGCAATATCGAGCGTGAGATCGACGCCGACCAGATCGGTCTGCTCCATCGGCCCGAGCACTGCGGTACGCGCACCGAAGCCTTCGCGCACCACGGTGTCGATGGTCTCGGCGTCGCAGACCCCGGAGGCGACCAGCGCGATCGCCTCGCGTTTCATGGCGTGCTGCAGGCGATTGCCGATGAAGCCCGGCACGTCGCGGCGCACATGGACCGGAACTTTGCCGGCGTCGCGCAAGAGATCCATGGTCTTGCGCACCGCGTCTGCGCCGGTCTTTTCGTTCTGGATGACTTCGACCAGAGGAACCAGATGCGGTGGATTCCAGAAATGGGTGCCGAGAACGCGTTCGCGATGTTCGAGATGCCGTCCGATCTCGGTTGAAGGAATGGCCGAGCTGTTGCTGGCAAGGACGGTATCGGCTGCGACGTGCCTTTCGACTTCGGCGAAGAGTTGCTGCTTGAGCGGCAATTTCTCCGGCGCCGCCTCGAAAACGAATGTAGCGCCTCGCATCGCCGGCGCGAGCGCCTCATGCGCGGAGATTTTCTCGCTCACGGCCGGATCGTCGTCGAGAAGCGTAGCGATCGTCTTGAGGCGCTGCGGCAACGTCGCACGTAGTTCGACCGACGGCTCGAAGACGGCAACCTTGTGGCCTACGGCAGCGAGCAAATAAGCAATGCCGTGTCCCATCAATCCGCCACCGACGATGCCGATTGTTTGTTCGTTCATGTTTCCTCGCCCCGGAGAGTCATGGAACGCAGATCGCGTTCGGACGTTGTATTGTCGAGAGTTTAGCGTGGCCGGTCCGCAAAGGAGAAATGGTCATTCCTGCACTTCTGTGGGTGACATTCTGGTCTTCGCTGATGGCGGCCGCGACGTGCTTCGCCGACGTCGCCCGGCCGGCCGCGGAGCCGCCGAAGCATCGCGATTAACGATTTAATTGCCTTCGATCGTGGCCCGTTATGCTCCTGGTCATGGCCCTTATCAAAATCCCGACAGCGTATAAAGCGAGGTTTGACAGGCCAAACAGCGGCAAAAGGCGCGCTGTTGCAGGCGGCTAGTCCGGCCGTTATGTATACGCGCCTTTTGCGCCGGCAGAGACCAGTGGCGCAGCTTTTTTCAATGGCCGCGAATAGCTCCGATGGCTCGTCTCGTTATGAAATTCGGCGGAACGTCGGTCGCCGATATCGACCGCATCCGCAATGTCGCGCAGCACGTCAAGCGCGAGGTCGATGCCGGCCATGAAGTGGCCGTCGTGGTCTCGGCCATGGCGGGCAGCACCAACAAACTCGTCGAATGGTGCCGCGAGTCGGCGGCGCTCCATGACGCGCGCGAATACGATGTAGTGGTCGCGTCGGGCGAACAGGTGACAGCAGGCCTGCTCGCGATCGTGCTCGAAGGCATCGGCATCAATGCGCGTTCGTGGCAGGGCTGGCAGCTTCCGGTGCTGACCGACAATGCGCACGGCTCGGCCCGCATCCTGGATGTCAACGGCGAGGAACTGATCAAGCGCTTCAAGGAGCGCAAGGAAGTCGCGGTTGTCGCCGGCTTCCAGGGCATGTTCAAGGAAACCGGCCGCATCACCACACTCGGCCGTGGCGGCTCCGACACATCGGCCGTCGCGATCGCGGCCGCGATCCGCGCCGACCGTTGCGACATCTACACCGACGTCGACGGCGTCTACACCACCGACCCGCGCGTCGTGCCGCGCGCGCAGCGGCTCGACAAGGTCGCCTTCGAGGAAATGCTGGAGCTCGCGTCGCTCGGCGCCAAGGTGCTGCAGGTGCGCTCGGTCGAGCTCGGCATGGTGCACAATGTGCGCATCTTCGTGCGTTCGAGCTTTGACAAACCGGAAGCGATCAATCCACACGGCAATCCGCCGGGAACACTGATCTGCGACGAGAGTGAGATCATGGAACAGCAAACCGTCACCGGCATCGCCTTCTCGCGCGACGAGGCGCAAATCTCGATTCGCCAGGTTCAAGACAAGCCGGGGGTTGCGGCGGCGATTTTCGGGCCGCTGGCCGACGCCAATATGAATGTCGACATGATCGTCCAGAACGTCTCTGCCGACGGCAAGACTACCGACCTCACCTTCACCGTGCCGGCCTCGGACTATCAGCGCGCGCTCGACGTCATCGCCAAGGCGAAAAAGGCGATCGGCTATGCCCGGCTCGACGGCGCCACCGATGTCGCCAAGGTGTCAGTCATCGGCATCGGCATGCGCAGCCATGCCGGCGTGGCGGCACAGGCGTTCAGTGCGCTCGCGGAGCGCTCAATCAATATCCGCGCCATCACCACCTCAGAGATAAAATTCTCTCTCCTGATTGACGCGGCCTTTACCGAACTTGCAGTCCGCACGCTGCATTCGCTCTACGGGCTGGATAAAACCGCCGCATAAAACCTGGCATCCTCGCCATATCTCGCTGCAACGCACAAAAGCAGCGAGCGGTTTTGCCGTCAGCATAATGGTCATAAGTCTGTCTCTGGCTTGCGGTTTGCATGCCGCATTCGATATAGGCTGAGGGATACTCGCCGTGGTCCGGGACCCAGGCGAACTCCTCTTTGAATGAGGCCGGCGCGGCAAGGGCTTCGCTCCGGTCACGGCCACGCCCGAGGGACCTCACGCATGCGAGGCGCGCTCGGCGGTCCGCGCGTGCTGTTGCGAAGGCTTCGCGAAGTAATGGCGGAGCCGGTCAGCGCGCAGGAACGCCTGGACAAGATCGTGGTGCTGATCGCCGCCAACATGGTTGCGGAGGTCTGCTCCGTCTATGTGCTGCGCGTCGACGCGACGCTGGAACTCTATGCCACCGAGGGCCTCAATCGCGACGCCGTTCACCACACGGTGATGAAGTCGGACGAAGGCCTGGTCGGCCTGGTGGCGAGCCAGGCCAGCGCAATCAACCTGTCGAACGCCCAGACCCATCCGGCCTACTCCTACCGGCCGGAAACCGGCGAGGAAATCTACCACTCCTTCCTCGGCGTACCGATCTTGCGCGCCGGCAATACGCTCGGCGTCCTGGTGGTGCAGAACCGCGCCCGGCGTACCTACTCGGAGGAAGAGGTCGAGGCGCTGCAGACCACCGCCATGGTGATGGCGGAGATGATCGCCTCGGGCGAGCTGTCGGCGCTGGCGCCGCCCGGCGCCGAACCCGCGGCACGCCGCTCGGTTCACGTCAAAGGCTCAGGGCTGAGCGA
Organism: Xanthobacteraceae bacterium; assembly: GCA_035483735.1. Classification (GTDB taxonomy): domain Bacteria; phylum Pseudomonadota; class Alphaproteobacteria; order Rhizobiales; family Xanthobacteraceae; genus BOG-931. Next base: position 5,465 of record DATHPQ010000215.1, read on the forward strand.
AGGCATCGCGCTCGGCCATGTCGTGCTGCACGAGCCGCGCGTGGTGGTCACCAATTTCATTGCCGACGATGTGCCCAAGGAGCTCGAGCATCTGCGGGCGGCAGTGGAGACGCTGCGCTCTAGTCTCGATGAATTGCTTGAACACGGCGACGTCGTCGAAGGCGGCGAGCACCGCGAAGTGCTCGAAGCCTATCGCCTGTTCGCCTACGACCGCGGCTGGGTGCACAAGCTCGAAGAGGCGGTAATGACCGGCCTTACCGCGGAGGCCGCGGTCGAGCGCGTGCAGTCCGATATCCGCGCCCGAATGTTGCGGCAGACCGATCCCTATCTGCGCGAGCGCCTGCACGATCTCGACGATCTCGCCAACCGGCTGATGCGCCAGCTCACCGGGCGCGATCACGCGCCGTCGCGCGAGAGCCTGCCGGAAAACGCCATCCTCGTCGCCCGCTCGATGGGCCCGGCGGCGCTCCTTGATTACGACCGCAAGCGGCTGCGCGGCCTGATCCTCGAAGAAGGCGGCCCGCATTCGCATGTCGCCATCATCGCGCGCGCGCTCGGCATTCCCGCGATCGGTGAGATCGACAATGCCACCGGCATCGTCGACCCGGGCGACGCCGTCATCGTCGACGGTTCGACCGGCGACCTGCATATCCGCCCGCTGCCCGACATGGAAGCGGCCTATGCCGAACGGGTGCGGCTGCGGGCCCGGCGCCAGCAGCAATATCTGGCGCTGCGCGACAAGCCTTGCGTCACCAGAGACGGCGAGGAAATCAAGCTGATGATCAATGCCGGATTGAGCGTCGACCTGCCGCATATAGAAGACACTGGCGCCGGCGGCATCGGCCTGTTCCGCACCGAGCTGCAATTCATGGTCGCGCCGAGCTTCCCGCGCACCACCGAGCAATATTCGCTGTACCGCGCCGTGCTCGACGCCGCCGGCGACAAGCCGGTGACCTTCCGTACCCTCGACATCGGCGGCGACAAGGTGCTGCCCTATATGCGTAATGTCGAGGAAGAAAACCCGGCGCTCGGCTGGCGGGCCATCCGGCTTGGGCTCGACCGGCCCGGCCTGTTGCGCACGCAAATTCGCGCGCTCTTGCGGGCGGCGGGCAGCCGCGCCTTGAAGATCATGTTCCCGATGATCTCGACCGTGCAGGAATTCGATCAGGCCAAGGAATTGGTCGAGCGCGAATTGACCCATCTGCGCCGCCACGGCCACAAGCTGCCCGATCAGGTCGAGGTCGGCAGCATGGTCGAAGTGCCGTCGCTGCTCTATCAGCTCGACGAATTGCTGGACCGCGTCGATTTCCTCTCGGTCGGCTCCAACGATTTGGTCCAATTCCTCTATGCCATCGACCGCGGCAATCCGCGGGTGTCGAACCGGTTCGACGCGATATCAGCGCCAATCTTGCGTGCGTTGAAGGATATTGCCGATAAGGCACGCGAGCATCAGAAGCCGGCCACGGTGTGCGGCGAAATGGCCTCGCATCCGATCGGGGCACTCGCGCTCATCGCCATCGGCTATCGTTCGCTGTCGCTGACGCCGTCGGCGGTCGGGCCGGTCAAGGCTATGCTGCTCGATGTCGATAGCCGCAAGGCTGCCGCTTTTCTCTGCCCATTGATCGAGAAGCCGAGCCGCGGCGCGCCGATCCGCGAGCAGCTGGAAAAATTCGCCGCCAGTAACGGCTTGCAGCTTTAGTACAGAACGTCATACCTGAAAGTCGGGCGTCCGGCGGAGAAGCCGGGCACTTAAGAGAAACGATGCTACCTGATCAAAAACTCAATGCTTTGGTCGCCCGGCATGCGCTGCTGGAACGCGAACTCTCGTCGGTGCTGCCGCCCGAGACCTATGTCAAGCTGTCGCGCGAATTCGCAGAACTCGCGCCCGTAGTCGATGCGGTGAAATCCTATCGCGCGGCGCAGCGCGAGCTCGGCGACCTGACCGGCTTGATCGCCGACCCCGCGACCGATGCCGAGATGCGGTCGATCGCCGAATCGGAAAAGCCTGAGCTCGAAATTCGCCGCATAGCGCTTGAACAGCGGTTGCGGATCGCGCTGTTGCCCAAAGACGCCATGGACGAGCGCAACGTCATTCTTGAAATCCGGGCCGGCACCGGCGGCGACGAAGCTTCTCTGTTCGCCGGCAACTTGTTCCGCATGTATGAGCGCTACGCGGCCCTCCAAGGCTGGAAAGTCGAAGTCGTGGCCGCGAGCGAAGGTACGATGGGTGGCTATAAGGAGATCGTCGCCGAGATTGCCGGGCGCGGCGCCTTCGCCAAGCTGAAATACGAATCCGGCGTGCACCGGGTGCAGCGCGTCCCCGATACCGAAGCTTCTGGGCGCATTCATACGTCCGCTGCGACGGTCGCTGTTCTGCCCGAGGCGGAAGAGGTCGACGCCGATATCAACGAGACCGATCTCAGGATCGATACAATGCGCGCCGGCGGTGCCGGCGGCCAGCACGTCAACAAGACCGAATCGGCGGTGCGCATCACGCACATCCCCTCCGGCATCGTCGTGGTGATGCAGGACGCGCGCTCACAGCATAAGAACCGATACAAGGCGATGGCCGTTTTACGCACGCGCCTCTACGATCTGGAGCGGCAGAAGCAGGACACCGCGCGGGCCGCGGAGCGTCGCGGCCAAGTTGGCAGCGGCGACCGCTCCGAGCGCATCCGCACCTACAATTATCCGCAAGCCCGCGTCACCGAACACCGTATCAACCTGACGCTCTATAAACTGCCGCAAGTGATGGAAGGCGAGGCTTTGGGCGAGATCATCGATGCGCTGGTCGCCCATTACCAAGCGGAGCAGCTTGCGGCGGAGGACGCCTGATGCAGGCCGACGCTGCAGTATCGCGAACGATGCGGCATGGGGCGAAACCATCCGCGCGCACCCTCGACGCGGCGCGACGGGCGCTCGCCGAAAAGTTCGCGGCGGCCGGTCTTGATTCGCCGCAGCTCGACGCGCGCATTCTTGTCGGCCACGCGCTCGGCCTCGATCATGCGGCACTATTGGCGGCTGCCGAGCGCGTACTGTCTGCCGACGAAGATAGCGCGATCGCCGTGCTCGTGGAGCGCCGCCTCGCCCACGAACCGGTCGCGCGCATCGTCGGAACGAAGGAGTTTTGGAGTCTCGATCTGCGCATCGATGACGCGACTTTGGTGCCGCGACCGGAGACGGAGACGGTTGTCGAGGCGGCGCTCGCCGCTATCGATCGTCGCGGCGCGCGCGCGCGCGCGCGCGCCTTGCGTATTGTCGATCTCGGAACCGGCTCGGGCGCCATTCTGCTCGCACTCTTGAGCGAACTGAAAAACGCGCATGGAATCGGCAGCGATATCAATCCGCGCGCGCTTGCCGTAGCGCGCGACAATGCGGTTCGGCTTGGGCAAAGCAACGTGGCATTCGTCGCTTGCGATCTGGCGGCGGCGCTGCGCGGACCGTTCGATCTGATCGTCGCCAATCCGCCCTATATTGCCTCAAGCGACATCGCGACGCTGGCGCCGGAAGTGCGCCTATTTGATCCGCGGCTGGCGCTCGACGGCGGCGCGGACGGACTGAATTTCTATCGGGCGATCGCCGCGGCGGCGGCGGAACTGCTGACGCCCGATGGCGCCGTGGTCGTGGAAATTGGGGCCGGCCAGGCGGAACCCGTCGCCACAATATTTGCCGCCGCAGGCCTTGTACCGTCGCCGCCCCGTCCCGATCTCCATGGGGTCCCGCGCGCCCTCATTGCCGCAAAAGTCGCAGCAAAAAAGGGCCCGGAATTTGGGGCAAACCTGTAGCAGATCGAGGGTGTTGAGCCCCGGCAAAAAAGCGCGGGTGGCCCGGCAAAAAACACTTGGAATGTCGGCCGGAACCTACTAGCTTGCGCTTCACGGAGTCGGCCCAATGAGGGTGCCGCGTTGCCCCGGAAGCCCGAGCGCAAATCTTAAGGAGCAAGGCTCCTAAAAGGTTGGCCCCTAGAGGTTCGCAGCGCAGAGCAGATATACAAAGCGGATGCTGGCAAGCGAACGCTAAGAGCAAGCGAAAGCTGGATATCGAAAGCCGCATCGGTCGGCATACGAGATCGCGAGATTCAGACCTCGAAAGTTCAGACAGTAAACTACCTACCGGTTGGCGCGGATTACTTTCATGGTCGCGCGCATGGCGTAGAGGTTTGCCATATCGCTAGCGAGGCCGCGGCCAGCGGGACTTTATTGCGGCACAGTTTGCTGAGGGTTCGTGAAGGTTCACGCGGGGCGCGAATTAGGGCGGCAGGTTAGGCGCAAGTTACGGCGATTTATCTTCGTGCAGCGCCGGGCCAGACGGCATGCCGAGTTTGGGTCATTCCGCTTTGGGAATAGGCCGCGATTTGAAATCTGGTGAAGAGAAGCAGCGGCGTCAGTGCCGTTGCAGGTCAAGGGGATTGCGGAACAGCAAACCATGAGAAACGGTCAAAATAAGCGCATGCGCGGTCGTAACCGTAAGGGTGGGCATCATCAGAATCCACTGTCGCGAATGTACGAGTCCAACGGGCAGGACGTGAAAATTCGCGGGACCGCCTCTCACATCGCCGAGAAATATCTTCAGCTCGCACGCGACGCGCAAAGTTCCGGCGATCCCATCGCCTCCGAAAATTATTATCAGCATGCCGAACATTATTTTCGCCTGATCGCCGCCGCGCAGGAACAGCTGCGCCAGACGCAGCCCTATTACCAGCAACAGGGCGACGCGCGCGGCAATGCGTCGGATGACGACTACGATGACGGCGAGGGCGATCAGCCGGGCATGGGCGGTGAGCCCTTCGCGCCGCAGCCGCAGCCGTTTTATCCGCGCGAGCAGCAGCACCAGCCGCAGCAGTTTCAGCCGCAACAACAGCAGCCGCCGCAGCAACACTATCAGCAACGTCCGCAGCACGTTCAGCCGGACAACGATGGCGACGTCGAGCGTTTGCCGTCGTTCATTACCGGCGGCCAGCCGCAGCCTGCCGCGCAACACAGCCAAGGCGGCAACGGCCAGAACGGTCAAAATGGCCAGAATGGGAATGGATATGACGGCGGCGCGCCCGACCGCTTTCCGCTGCACCGGCGGCGCCGGCGACATCGCGGCAACGGCCCACGCGACCACGCCATGGATCACTCGGTGCCCGGCGACGGCGGACCGCAGGGTGGTCCGAGCGAAGAATAAGCCGACAGCTCAGTCGACCCGTCAGCCGACAAACAAGCAGCGCGGGCCAAAACCCGCGCTTTTTGTTTAAGGCCACCTATTCAGAGCCCGTGCGGCGTCTTAGCGACCCGCGTCAACAGCCAGATCGGTACGACGATCACTGCGCCAAGCAGGAAATAGCGCCACAGCCAGCGCACGGTGTCGAAGCCCAGATCCCAGACGTGCTGCAGCAGCCGCTGGACGGACTCGATGATGTTCCACGGATCGAGCCCGATGGCGGCGAGAATGACGCCGACCAGGATCGACAACAGAATAAGCCGACCGATCACCTGGAGCGGCGGGCCGCCGAAGAAGCGATGGACGTAATCCCGCGGATTGCGCGATTCCAGTCTCGGCTGGGCCGGTTGTTGGCTCATCGAAATCTCCCGCCCGTATGAGGCGCTCGTGTCAGCTATGGTCGCGTCGGGTATCGTGTCAGACGCCGTCTACAGCGCCTATAATAGCCACCCATTCAAGCCAGCAGTCACCTAGGAACTTGGGCTCCGGCGCGCAAGCAGCCGGGCGGGTGAAATCGCGATAATCCTTGCCCACTTTCCAACCGTCGGAAGGCGGCTCTTCACCATGCGCCGCCAGGTCTTTGGGGTTGCCGGGAATGACATTGCCTCGGCTTCGCAACTGGCGCTAAGTTGCGGCCTTCCCCTGGAAATAAGGGGGCCGTCCCAAGGATATTCCGGATACTCATTCCATGGCCAAGCTCGAAGACCGCGCGCTCGCCCCGAACGCAAGCCTCAATGACGATATCGGCGAGGAGACGCGGCTGCGGATGTATCGCATCCAGGTCGAAATCAGAGAGGCCGAGCAGCGCGCTTTCGATCTGTTCCTGCAGAATCTGGTGAAGGGCACCAGTCATCTATCGCTTGGCCAGGAGGCCGTCGCCGCCGGCTGCGCCGCCGCCATGAAGCCCGGCGATCTGTCGTTCTGCACCTATCGCGGCCATGCCCACACGCTCGCTCGCGGCGTGCCGATCGAACAGGTACTCGGCGAGCTGATGCAGCGCGACAACGGATTGATGCGCGGCAAAGGCGGCTCGATGCATCTGACCTCGGTCGATCACGGCGTGATGGGGTCCTATGCCATTATCGGCGCGCATTTGCCGATCGCCTGCGGCGCGGCTTGGCGCGCACAATACAAGGGACAGAAAGATGTGTCGGTGTGCTTCTTCGGCGACGGCACCACCAATATCGGCGCGTTTCATGAAGCGCTGAATTTCGCGGCGGTGTGGAAGCTGCCGGTGATCTTCATCTGCGAGAACAATCTCTACATGGAATATACGCCGATCAGCGACGTGACGGCGGTAAAAAATCCGGCCGCCGACCGCGCCTCGGCTTACGGGCTGCCGAGCATCATCATCGACGGCAACGACGCCGATGCCGTCTATCGCACCGCGAGCGCGGCCTACGAAAAAGCGCGCGCCGGTGGCGGGCCGTCTTTGATCGAGTGCCTCACCTATCGCTACAGCGGCCATTCGCGCGCCGACCCCGCCAAATACCGGCCGGAGGGCGAGCTCGAGAAATGGAAACAGCGCGATCCGATCAAAATCTATCGCGAACGGCTCAAGCAGTTCGGCATCAAGGACGAGGTCATCGCTCGCATCGACGCCGAAGTGAAGCAGCAGGTCGACGATGCGACGGAGAAATGCAAGGCGGCGCCGATGCCGCCGGCCGATATCCTCACCACCGACGTTTACGCCGACGGAGGCTTCGCATGGCGGAACTGACCTATCGCGACGCCGTCATCCGCGGCATCGCGCAGGAAATGACGCGCGACCCCGATGTCGTCTTCCTCGGCGAGGACGTTGCCAAAGCCGGTGGCGTGTTCAAGGCGACGGTGGGCCTTTACGAGCAGTTCGGACCGCTGCGCGTGCGCGACACGCCGATTTCGGAACAGGCGATCATGGGCGCCGCCATGGGCGCAGCGATGACCGGCCTGAAGCCGATCGCCGAAATCATGTTCTCGGACTTTTTCGCGGTGTGCTTCGACTATATCGCCAACGAATTTCCGAAAAGCCGCTACATGTCGAATGGTCAAGTCAAATGCCCGTTGGTCATACGCACCGGCAATGGCGCGGGTTCCCGCTTCGGCGCGCAGCATTCGCAAAGCGTCGAGAACTGGTGCATGATGATTCCGGGCTTGAAGGTTGTCGCGCCATCATCGCCGCGCGATGTCATCGGGCTTCTCGCAGCATCAGTGCGCGATCCCGATCCGGTGATCTTTCTTGAACATAAGTCGCTCTATGCCACCAAAGGCGAAGTGCCCGATGGCGAGATCGTCGACCGGCTCGGCACCGCAAGCATCGTGCGGCCGGGCAAGGACGCCACAATTCTCGCGCTGGCGCTGATGGTGCCGCGCGCGCTTGCGGCCGCCGAAAAGCTCAAGAACGAGCACGGCATCGATTGCGAAGTGATCGACGTGCGCTCGCTGGTGCCGCTCGACACCCAGACCATTCTTGGTTCGGTAGCGCGCACCCACCGGCTGTTCACCGTGGAAGAGAACCCGCGGCTGTGCGGCTGGGGCGCGGAGATCGTCTCCATCGCCGCCGACGAAGCGTTCTACGATCTCGACGGCCCGCCAGTGCGCATCACCACGCCGCACATTCCGCTGCCGGCGGCGGATGTTCTGGAAGATCTGGCGCTGCCGAGCGTTGATCGGATCGCCGAGCGGGTGCGCCGTTCGCTGGAGAGTTAGGTATTTCCACTCATCTTCGCGAAAGCGGGGACCCAGTCTTTTTACGCGGAATTGCTGGATTCCCGCTGGCGCCGGAATGAGCGAATGAAAACGGCAAGGGATGGATGACACCATGGCGATGTACGACAATCTTCTCGCCAATGTGCCGACCGATCTGTGGATCGGCGGCCAATGGCGCAAAGCGTCCGACGGCGCGCGTTTCGACGTGATCGATCCGGCGACCGAAAACAAAGTCGCCTCGGTCGCCAGCGCCACGGTCGATGACGCCAAGGCCGCCATCGACGCCGCGAGCTCCGCCTTTCCGGCCTGGGCCGCCAAAAAACCCCGGGAACGGGGCGAGATTTTGCGCAGATCCTACGAACTGATCATGCGCGACGCCGAAAGGCTCGCCAAGCTCATCACCATCGAGAACGGCAAGGCGCTGTCGGACTCGCGCGGCGAGGTCGCTTATGCGGCGGAATTCTTCCGCTGGTATGCCGAAGAGGCGGTGCGCAATGTCGGCCAGAATTCGGTGGGGCCGTCGACCGGCGCGCGCATTTTCGTCCATCACAAGCCGGCCGGCATCGCCGTTCTCGTCACGCCGTGGAATTTCCCGGCCGCCATGGCGACGCGCAAGATCGGCCCGGCGCTTGCCGCCGGCTGCCCGGTGGTGCTCAAGCCCGCCTCCGATACGCCGCTCACCATGCTGGCGCTGATGCCGATTCTTGAAGAAGCCGGCGTGCCGGCGGGCGTCGTCAATGTCATTCCCTCGCGCTCGTCGGGCAAGGTCGTGAGCGCGATGCTGCACGATCCGCGCGTGCGCGTGGTGTCGTTCACCGGATCGACCGAAGTGGGCCGGAAACTTCTGCACGAGGCCGCGGACAATATCATCAAGCCGGCCATGGAGCTCGGCGGCAATGCGCCCTTCATCGTGTTCGAGGACGCCGATATCGACGCCGCCATCGACGGCGCGATGATCGCCAAGATGCGCAATATGGGCGAAGCCTGCACCGCCGCGAACCGCTTCTATGTGCACGAAAAGGTGCATGACGAATTCGCCAAAAAGCTCACGGCCAAAATGGCCGGCCTGAAAATGGGCAACGGCCTCGACGACGGCGTGGCGCTCGGCCCGCTGGTCAATAAAGAGGGCCGCGACAAGGTGATCGAGCTTGTCGACGACGCGGTGGCCAAAGGCGCCAAAGTGCTCACCGGCGGCAAGACACCGGGCGGACCTGGCTTCTTTTATCCGGCGACCGTGCTTGCCAACGTGGCCAACGATTCGAAAATGCTCAGCGAGGAAATTTTCGGACCCGTAGCCTCGCTGCAAACGTTCAAGTCGGACGACGAAGTGATCGCGCGCGCCAACGACACTGAATATGGTCTCGTCGCCTACCTCTACACCAAGGATCTGAGCCGCGGCATGCGCGTCTCGGAGAAGCTCGAATTCGGCATGATCGGGCTCAATCGCGGCCTTGTCTCCGATCCCGCCGCGCCTTTCGGCGGCGTCAAGCAATCCGGCCTCGGCCGTGAAGGCGCGCATGAAGGCCTGATGGAATTCACCGAGACCCAATACATCTCGGTGACGTGGTAAGGCTCGCGAGATGAGTGTGTCATGAGTGAAGGCGAAGTCGCCAAGAAGCTGCTCGGCGCCTGGCGTTATGTCGGCACCCGCATCAACGGCGGCAACTGGGACCGCGGCGCGAACCCAAAGGGCATGATTTATTACGGCCCGCACGGTGAGATGTCGGTGCAGGTCGCCCCCGACATAAAGCGCGCGCGCGACGGCGCGGTGATGACCGCGGAGGAAGCCAGGATCGCGCTCACCGATTACATCGCCTATTTCGGTACCTATACGGTCGACGAGAAGGCCGGCACTGTCACGCATCATCGCCTCGACAGTATCCAGCCCGGCGACAGCGGCGATCTCGTCCGCCGCTATGAGTTTGTCGGCAATCGCCTGGTGCTACGGCCACCGAATTCGACGATGGAAGTCACCTGGGAAAAAATCGCGTGAAGCGGCTTCGGGGATTGTGAGAAGATGGACGTGCTGATGCCGCAACTCGGCGAGACAGTCGCCGAGGGCAAAATCACCAAATGGTTCAAGTCGGCCGGCGAGGCCGTGAAGCCCGGTGACAATCTGTTCGAGATCGAGACCGACAAAGTGTCGATGGAAGTGCCGTCGACCGTGACCGGAACCTTAAGCGAAATCCGCGTGGCCGAGGGCGAGGTCGCGCCAGTTGGCGCCGTGGTCGGCGTCATCGCCGACGGTTCGGGCGCTTCGGCAAGTGCACCCCCGGCAGCTGCTGCGGCTAAAGCTCCGCTGGCAAAACCGGCCGCGCCTGCGGTGCCCGCTGCCGCAGCGCCGGTGACGGCGGCCGCGCCATCGCGGCAGCCGGCGGTCAAGCTTGATCCCTTCTTTGAAGTGCGCACGCCCGATCGCAATTTCGGCCCGGCGCAGCTTCCCGGCGGTACTTTCGTCACCCCGCTGGCGCGCCGGCTCGCCGGCGAAGCGGGCATCGATCTTTCGCGGCTGCGCGGCTCTGGGCCGCACGGCCGCATTGTCGCGCGCGACATTCAGGATGCGCCGCGGCCGTCACGCGGTGCTGTCGCGGAGGGCCCAAGCGCAGCGGAGATCAAGGCGCTCTATGCGCCCGGCAGCTACGAGGAAGTGCCGCTCGACGGCATGCGCAAGACCATCGCGACACGGCTGACGCAAGCGGCGGCGGTGCCGCATTTCTATCTGATGACCGATGTCCTCGCCGACCGCCTGATCGCTTTGCGCGAGGAGGCCAATAGCGCGGCGCCGAAAGATAAAGACGGCAATGCGGCGTTCAAAATCTCGGTCAACGATTTCATCATTCGCGCGCTGGCGCTGGCGCTGCAGCGCGTGCCGTCGGCGAATGCGATCTGGGCCGGCGATCGGATCCTCCGCTTCAAGCATTCCGATATCGGCATCGCGGTGGCGCTCGACGGCGGCCTGATCACGCCGGTCGTCCGCAATGCCGAGGCAAAATCGCTGCGCGCCCTCTCCGCCGAGGTGAAAGACCTGTCGGCGCGCGCCCGCAACAAAAAGCTGCAGCCAAACGAATATCAAGGCGGTTCGTCGGCGATTTCCAATCTCGGCATGCATAGCGTGCGGGAGTTTACCGCTATCATCAATCCACCGCACGCGACCATCCTTGCGGTCGGCGCAGCGCGGCGGCAGGCGGTCGAAAAGGAAGACGGCGGCGTGGCGTTCGCCAGCATGATCAGCATCACGCTGTCCTGCGACCACCGCGTGCTCGACGGCGCGCTTGGCGCGGAACTCCTCGCCGCCATTAAAACTCTGATCGAACAGCCAGTGAGCCTCTTGGTGTAGGGATGCAGCATGGCCGCAAAGCCGGACATCGTGTTGATTGGCCCGCTCAAGCCCCTCGTCGTGCGCGGCCTTGAAGCGGTTTGTACCGTTCATAAGGCGGCGGAAGCCAAGGATCGCCAAGCGTTCTACGCAGCCAATGCCGGTGTAAGCGCGATCGCGATTTGCGTCCCCGTTGAGAAACTTTCCGAGGCGTTCCTGTCACGCTTCCCAAAACTTCAGATCGTATCGAGCTTCGGCGTCGGCTATGACCATATCGACGCCAAATGGGCCGGCGCGCACGGCATCACGGTCACCAACACGCCAGAAGTGCTCACCGAAGAGGTGGCGGACACCGCGCTCGGGCTCCTGCTCTGCACCGTACGCGAACTGCCGCAGGCGGAGCGCTATCTGCGCGCCGGCAAATGGCCGGAGAAAAGCTTTCATCTGACCAAAGCGACGTTGCGCAACCGCAAGGTCGGCATAGTCGGCATGGGTGCAATCGGCCAGGCCATTGCCCGGCGGCTCGTCGCTTTCGGCGTGCCGGTCGTCTATCACACGCGCACGAAGCGGCCTGAACTTGCCTATCGCCACTACCCGAACCTGATCGACATGGCGCGCGATGTCGATACGCTGATGGTGATCGTGCCGGGCGGCGCATCAACGCAGAACATGATCAATGCCGAGGTACTCGACGCACTTGGGCCGGACGGCATTGTCATCAACATGGCGCGCGGCTCGGTGATCGACGAGCCGGCCCTGATCAAGGCGCTTGCGGACAACCACATCCTGGCGGCAGGGCTTGATGTGTTTGCCAAAGAACCGCAGGTGCCGGCGGAATTGATCGCGATGGACAATGTGGTGCTCTTGCCCCATGTCGGATCGGCCTCGGTCCACACGCGCGACAAGATGGATCAGCTTGTCGTCGACAACATCGCCGCCTGGGCCGCCGGCAAGCCGCCGCTGACGCCGGTTGCGGAAACGCCATGGCGAGCTTGGAAAAACTAGGCTTGGAAAAGCCGAGGAACCCGACGCGTCCGCGCTCCTGTCATGCCCGGCTTCGGCATGACGGCGCGGTGCTTGCATGCTAGCGTTTGGTCCATTGTGAGCGGTTCGGCAGAGTTCCACATGTATCGCTTTGGTATTATTGTGATGACGATTGCGGCGAGCCTGTTTGTCGGCTCGGCTGTTGCGCAAAACCCGCAGCAAGACGCACAAAATGCCGCGCCGAGCGCGCCGCCGGACGCGGCCGCGCCGCAGAATTCCGCAGGCGATCCCGTTCACAACATGATTGGCGCCTGGGAATTCTCCAACGCCGACCACGACAAGATCTGCCATTTCAACTTCCGTGCCGATACGGCCCCGAACGGCTACAAGCTCGATATCGACAAGAACTGCCCAAGCCTGTTTCCTTCGACCAAAAACATGGTCGCCTGGTCGGTCGACAATTTCGGTAGCCTCCGTCTCCTCGACGCCAGCGGCAATTCAGTGGTGGATTTGTCGGAAGTCGAGACCGGCATGTATGACGGCTTCACGCCGGAAGAGGGCCGTTACATCTTGCAGGCGGCGACTTCGGCGCCGCAGCTTTCGGCAAGCGACGTCGCCGGCGACTGGGCGGTCACGCGCGGCGCCGGCAAGCCGATCTGTATACTAACGCTGGCGAACAATTCACTGGTCGGCGATGTCCTGGCGCTCAAGGTCAAGCCGGGCTGTGATGCCTCGGTCATGCGCTTCAGCCCCACCGGCTGGCGCATGGACGAAGGCGAATTGATGCTGATTTCGCCGAACGGGCAGACTTGGCAGTTCGAGCAAAACGACGCCAATACCTGGCAGCGCGTGCCCGAATCCTCCACTCCGGTTCTGCTGGTGCGGCAGTAACCGGCGCAAGCTATTCAGCGAACCCCTCAAGCAAGAAAAGTGAAATGAAGAAGCACTATCAGGTCGTCATCGTCGGCGGTGGTCCCGTCGGCATTGCACTTGCAGTCGAGCTCGGCCAGCGCGGTATTTCCTGCGGCGTGGTCGAGCGCAGGCTCGAGCCGCAGCGCATCCCCAAAGGCCAGAACCTGACGCAGCGCTCCGCCGAGCACTTTTATTTCTGGGGTGTCGCCGAGGAGCTGAAAGCCGCACGCATGCTGCCGCCGTCTTATCCGATGAGCGGCATCGTCGCCTATCATGACCTCAACAACAAATACTGGTACGCGCCGCCGCTGCGCGAGATCGTCAATTCCTATTATTTCCAGGACAATGAGCGGCTGCCGCAATATCAGGGCGAATATGTGCTGCGCAAAAGAATGGCGCAGCTGCCCGACGTCGAGGCGCGGTTCGGCTGGATGGCGGAGACCATCACGCAAGACGGCAACGGCGTGCGCGTCGCCTGCGTCGAGGAAGGCGGATCTGGCCGCGAGATCGTGGAAGCCGATTATGTGATCGGCTGCGACGGCGGCCACTCCACCGTGCGCAACCAGGCCGGCATCGAACGCGCCGGCGCCAATTTCGAAGAACTGATGGTGCTGGCGCTGTTCCGCTCGCGCGAATTGCACGAGAAGCTCGAACGCTTTCCGCCGCGCTCGACCTATCGCGTGCTCCACCCCGACCTCAAA
>DATHPQ010000216.1:0-12969 GCA_035483735.1 Xanthobacteraceae bacterium
GCCGTCGGCGCGCGCCGCCTTCCCCTTCGCGCCCTGCCCGAGCCGCGCCAACAGCGCATCGTCGAGCTGAATCTTCGCGATATGCGGCACGTCGCGCGCCACCAGGCGAAAAGCGTCGAAGCCCGTGCGGCGTTCGGCGGCGGCGTCTTTCTTGCCGTGCGACATATTTATCCGTGCCATATAGAGCAGGAAGCGCGGATTGACGCCGTAGTCGCAGGCCTTGATGCATTCGCCGGAGAGCAGGCAGCCCGCCGCCCATTTCTGCGCGGCGTCGTTGCCCTCACCGCTCCTGATGATGTCGATAATACCGGAAATGGCTTCGACCGTATCGTTGCGCTCTTCAACCGTCAGGCCGGCGGCTTCGGTCGCCGGGCAGACTTCGACACATTTACCGCAGCGGGTGCAGGCATCCGCCATGGCGTCGGCGCGCGCCTTGAGCGCGGACTCGAATGTCTCGGTAACAGCGCTCGTCATGGCTCGGTTTCCTGTCGCGGCGCAACCACAGAGTAGCCTGCCCGTCGGCCCGATTGAAGGGCCTGCAAAGCCGATGTAAGACCGGACGCATAATGCCCGGCCGTCTTTATGCATAGGCGCCGGGCATGACTTTGACAGGCGCAACGGCGACGGATCGATGGACCCGCGCCGCAACAGCGAAGGCGAGGAATGCGATGGGTGAATTTGCAATCGGCCAACCCGTTCCCCGCTTTGAGGACCCGCGCCTGATCCAGGGCCATGGCCGCTATATCGCCGACATGACCTTTCCCGGCATGGCCCATGGCGTCGTGCTGCGCTCGCCGCACGCCCATGCCCGCATCCGTTCGATCGACACGTCGAAAGCGAAGGCGGCGCCCGGCGTGCTCGCGGTGCTGACCGGCGCCGATTACAAGGCGGCGGGCTTCGGCGACTTGCCGGTGCCCGGCGGGCTCAAGCGCCGCGACGGCGCGCCCGGCTATCGGCCGCGCTATCCGGCTTTGGTCGAGGACCGGGTGCGCATGATCGGCGATTACGTCGCCTTTGTCGTTGCGGAAAATCTTTATCAGGCGATCGACGCGTCGGAACTGATCGAAGTGGATTACGAGCCGCTGCCGGCCGCTGTTTCGACCGGCGAGGCGCTGAAGCCTGGTGTGCCGCTGGTTTGGGACGATTGCGCCAACAATATCGGCTTCATCCAGATCGAGGGCAACAAGGATGCGACCGACTCAGCCTTTGCCCGCGCCGCCCATGTCGTCAAACATGACTTCGTCATTAACCGCGTCACGGCGGCGGCGATGGAGCCGCGCGGCTGCATCGGCCTGTTCGAGCCGATCGAGGGCCGCTACACGATCTATACGACCTTGCAGCGCACCAACGTCTTTCAGACCGAACTGTCGCAATATGTTCTGAAAGTTCCGGACAGCAAGATCCGCGTCGTGTGCGGCGATATCGGCGGCAGCTTCGGCATGAAATCCGCCGTCTATAACGAAGTGGCGCTGGTGCTGTGCGCGGCCAAAGTCACCGGCCGGCCGGTGAAATGGGTGGCGACGCGCTCGGAGAGTTTTGTCTGCGATGCGCAGGCGCGCGACAATGTCACCACGGCCGAGCTTGCGCTCGACAGGGACGGCAATTTCCTCGGCTTTCGAGCCAAGATCATCGCCGCGATCGGCGCCTATATGCAGACCGGCATGCCGGCCTTCACCGGCAATCTCGGCACGCTCGCTGGCGTCTATCGCACGCCGGCCTCGCATATCGACGTTACTGCCGTGTTCACGCACACCCAGCCGGTGCGGCCCTATCGCGGCAACGGCCGGCCGGAAGCCGGTTACATCATCGAGCGCATGGTCGATCTCGCCGCCGATCAGATCGGCATGGATCCGGCGGAATTGCGCAAGCGCAACACGATTCCGGCGAGCGCGATGCCGTTCAAGACCAGCGTCACTTTCACTTACGATTGCGGCGAGTTCGAAAAGAATCTCGATCTCGCTTTGGAAGCCGCCGACAAGAAAGGTTTCGAGAAACGGCGGGCCGAGGCGAAGAAGCACGGCAAGCTGCGCGGCCTCGGTTTTTCCAACACGATCGAGCGCTCGGCCGCGGCGGGTCTTGAAGGCGCTGAAATCCGTTTCGACCGCACCGGCTCGGTGTCGATCTTTTCCGGCAGCATTAATCAGGGCCAGGGCCACGAGACCGCATTCAAGCAGGTGGTGTGTGACCGGCTTGGGCTCGATCCCAAGGAAGTCACTTATATCCAGGGCGATACCGACCAGGTGTTCTTCGCCGAAGGCACCGGCGGCTCGCGTTCGGCGGCGTTTTCCGGTTCGGCTTTCACTCTGGCGGCCGAGAAAGTCGAGGCCAAGGGCAAGGCCATCGCGGCGAAGATGCTGAAAGTCGATCTCGCCGATATCAATTTCCACGAAGGCCTGTTCTCGAGCCCCAAGACCAACCGGACCTTGACCATCAAGGAAGTCGCCAAGGCCTCGCTCGATCCAAAAAATCTTCCCGACGGCATGGAACCTGGCCTGATCGAAAAGGCGATCTATTCTGGCTCGGTCGCCGCCTATCCGAACGGCGTACATGTCTGCGAGCTCGAGATCGACGAGGAGACCGGCACCGTCGAGATCGTCAATTACAATGTGGTCGACGATGTCGGCACCGTGATCAATCCGCTATTGCTGCACGGCCAGATCGACGGCGGCATCGCGCAGGGTGTCGGCCAGATTCTGATGGAAGACATCAAGTTCGACACCGAAGGGCAAATCCTCACCGGCTCGTTCATGGATTACGCCATGCCGCGGGCGAGCGACCTCACCGCGTTCCATGTCGAGAGCAACCCAGTGCCGACCAAGAGCAATCCGCTCGGCGTCAAAGGCGCGGGCGAAGCCGGCTGCGTCGGCGCCATGCCGGCGGTGGCGAATGCCCTGGTCGATGCGCTTTCCGTACTCGGCATCAAGCATGTCGAGATGCCCGCGACGCCGGAAGTGCTGTGGCGAGCCATCCACGAGGCGCGCGCCAAGGACGCATAACGCCCTCTCCCCGCACGCGCGGAGAGGTGTAGAATTACGGCATGGGCGAACAAGAAGAAGCCGCTGCCGATCCGCTGCCGCTTGCCGGCATTCGCGTGCTTGAATTCTGCCACACCATTATGGGCCCGACCGCGGGCCTGATCCTGGCCGATCTCGGCGCCGACGTGATCAAGATCGAGCCGGCTGAAGGCGACAGCACCCGCCGCCTCCCCGGTTTTGCCGCTGGCTTCTTCCCAGCCTTCAATCGCAACAAGAGAAGCCTCGCGCTCGATCTGAAATCCGACGCAGGCCGCGCGCTCCTGCATCGGCTCGCGGCGACCGCCGACGCGGTGCTGGAGAACTATGCGCCCGGCACCATGGACCGGCTCGGCTGCGGCTATGACGACCTCACGCGAATCAATCCGCGGTTGATCTTCTGCGCGCTGAAAGGTTTTTTGAGCGGGCCGTATGAGCATCGGCCCGCGCTCGACGAAGTCGTGCAATTCATGTCCGGGCTCGCCTACATGACCGGTCCACCCGGGCAGCCGCTGCGAGCCGGCTCCTCCGTAGTCGACATCATGGGCGGCATGTTCGCGGTGATCGCGATCCAAGCGGCTTTGCGCGAACGCGAGCGCACCGGCCGCGGCCAAATGGTCAAGTCGGCTTTGTTCGAAGCGACGAGTTTCATGATGATGCAACATATGGCGGCGCAGGCGCTGACCGGCCGCGCGCCGCCGCCGATGCCGGCGCGCGAAGGCGCCTGGGCGGTCTACGAGCCCTTCGCCACTTCGGACGGCGAGCAGATTTTTGTCGGCATCACCAGCGATCGCCATTGGCGCCGCTTCTGCGAACATTTTGACCGGGCGGATCTTTTGGCGAACCCGACCTATAAGACCAACGAGGACCGTGTGCGGGAGCGGCCGGTGCTGCTGCCGATCGTCGCGGAGATCGTCGCGCAGCATAAGCGCGCGGAACTCACCGAGATTTTCGACCGCATCGCCATTCCGTTCTCGCCGGTCGCCAAGCCCGGCGACCTGTTCGACGATCCGCAGCTCAATGCCTTTGGCCGCATGCTCGAAGTCGATCTGCCCAACGGCAAGCGCGCCAAAATTCCACGCATGCCGATGGAAATCGGCGAGCACGATTTGTCGCTGCGCCGGCAGCCGCCGAAGATCGGCGAGCATTCCGCCGAAATTCTCACGGAGCTTGGGCTGGCATCGGGCGAAATCGAGATGCTGAAAAAAGATAAAGTGATCGCAGTGACGCCGGCGAGCTAAGCCGCGAAGCGCCGAGGACCAACGAGATGAACGATATTCCTGCAGCAGTGCATATCAATGAGGAAGGCCCGCGCGAAGGCTTTCAGATCGAGAAAGGCCCGATCCCAACCGCGCGCAAGATCGCATTGATCGACGCGCTGTCGGAAACCGGCATCGATCACATCCAGATCGTCTCCTTCGTCAATCCGAAAGCGGTGCCCGGCATGGCCGACGCCGACGCTGTCGTCGAAGGCATCAAGATCAATCCGGACGTCGCCTACACGGCACTGTGGCTCAACGAGCGCGGCTTCGAGCGCGCGCTGCAGCACGACCGGCTGGCGCTCGCCGGTTCGATCACACTCGTCGCATCGGAAAAATTCTCCAAACGCAACCAGAATCGCACCGCCGCCGAACAGCTCGCCGGCCAGCACATCATCGTCGAGAAGTACAAAGCGGCGGGCGTGCCGGTCGAACGCGGCATGATCATGGCGGCGTTCGGCTGCAATTTCGAAGGCGACGTGCCGGCGTCGCGCGTCGTGTCGCTGGTGCAGCAAATCCTCGACGTGGCGAAACAGCACGGCGTCACGTTGAAATATATCACGCTCGCCGACACCATGGCCCGGGCCAATCCGCTTGCCATCAAGCGCGTCGTCGGCGCCCTGCGCGAGCGCTGGCCCGACGCCGATTTCGCGTTGCATCTGCACGACACCCGCGGCATGGCGGTCGCCAATGCTTTCGCCGGCCTCGAAATGGGCGTGAAAAGATTCGATGCGGCCGTTGCCGGCTTAGGCGGCTGCCCCTTCGCTGGCCACGCCGGCGCCGCGGGCAATATCTGCACCGAGGACCTCGTTTTCATGTGTCACGAAATGGGCATCAAAACCCGCATCGATCTCGACGAACTGATCGAATGCGCCAGGCTCGCCGAGGATATCGTCGGCCACCCGCTGCCCGGCTCGGTGATGAAGGGCGGGACGCTGCAGAAGTATCGAGCGTAATCGGCTCCCGCTCGTTACCTCTCCAGGATCTTCCACACGCCGCTCGCCGAGGCGACTGAGCGATCGCCAACTTTGAGCATCGAGCGCATGAAAATGATGGAGCGGGTGATGCGCATGATTTCGCAATGCGCCTCGACGAACTCGCCGATCTGCACCGCGCCGATATATTGAATGTTGAGTTCGACGGTGGCGTGCGGTTTGCCGCCGGTCGCCCGCATCGCCGTCATGCCCATGGCCTGATCCGCAAATGTGGCAAGCATACCGCCATGCACGATGCCGATGTGGTTGCCGTGCTTGTCGGTGGCGGCAAAGCCGAATAGCGGATCCCCGCGGCGCCACACCGGCCCGACCAGCTCCCCGAAACTATGGGCTTGCACCTTTTCCCAGCCATGCGCGGCCGGATCGAAAACGGCCGTTGCTGCGGCCGGTGATTTATCATTCATATGGAGCTTCGAAGCCTTACATAATCGCGAATTCAGTATTGCGTCGGTCGGTGACCAGCATTGAGCCGGGATAATGCGTGATGCAGAACTCCGGCTTCACCGCCATGATCACCGATTGGGGCGTTACCCCGCAGGCCCAGAATACTGGAATTTCGTCGTCATGCATCGGCACGGCGTCGCCCCAGTCCGGCTTTGCCAGATCCTTGATGCCGATCATCTCCGGTTTGCCGAGATGCACGGGCGCGCCATGCACTGAGGGAAACCGCGTCGTGATCTGCACGGCGCGAATGGCGTCGGCCGGCTTCATCGGCCGCATCGAGACGACGAGCGGCCCGTGGAAGGGACCAGCGGCATTTGTTTGCACCGACGTGCGGTACATCGGCACGGTGCAATCACACGTCATGTGCCGCAATTCGATGCCGTCATCGAGCAGCGCCTGTTCGAAGGAGAACGAGCAGCCGATGGCGAAAGTCACGAGATCGTCGCGCCAGTATTTCACGACGTCGGATGGCTCATCCACGAGTTCGCCGTTCTGCCACACCCGATAGCGCGGCAGATCGGTGCGGATGTCGAGATCGTCGGCGATGGCCGGGATGCGCCAGTCGCCCGCTGCCCCAACGCCGATCAGCGGGCACGGCTTTGGGTTGCGCTGGCAGAAATGCAGGAAATCCTGCGCGAGGTTTTGCGGCAGGATGGCAAGATTGGCCTGGACAAAGCCCGGCGCCATCCCGGACGTTACGCCGGATTGCCGATTGCGCCGGCTCTCGAGCCGCGCCGCAAGCCCGGTCTGCGGCAGCTTGCGATCGTCTTGTCGGAATGTCGCCGTCGCCATAATCGGCTCCTGAATATATTCGCCGCGAAATCTCGCCGTTAAACTTTAGTCGGCCCCAAGCTGTTTCCAAGCTGTTTGCCCATTTTACCAGCAAACAAGACCGAGACTATACGACATTATGAAATAGCGCCGCGACGATCTTACGCGGCGTGTAGAAATGCCGGGGTTTAACCAGTTGCGCGAATCCAGTTGAAACTGACATCAACTTCGCGTTTGCTATTCCCCACAAGCAACGCGCCAGAAGCCCGCAAAGGGCCCGCCGGGGAAAGTAACCGAATCCAGAGGGAGAATTTCGATGGCTGAAAAATGGAGAGACGCGCCGTGGGCGCAAGATTTCTGGTACCGCGGCAAGCTCACACGCCGTAGCCTGGTCGGCTGGGGCGGAGGCGCGATCGGCGCCATGATGCTGGTACCGGCGCCGTGGCGCGCAGCCTTCGGCGCGGCCAAGCCCTACAAGGTCGGTTCGGAACAGCCGCTGTCCGGCGCCGGCGCCGCCGGCGGCAAGACCGCAATCGTCGGTCTGCAAATGGCGGCCGACCGTATCAACGCCAATGGCGGCATCAACGGCCGCCCGGTCGAGCTCGATATCGTCGACGACGAAAGCTCGCCGGCCGTCGCCCGGCAAAAGAGCGTCAAGATGGTGCAGGACGACGAGATCGACGTTCATGTCGGCGGCTTCCTGTCGAACATCTGTCTCGCCTGCATGCCGGTCTGGCAGGACGCCAAGATCGTCAACATGATCTCGGTGTGTCTCGACACCACGCTCACCACTTCGGCGTGCAACCGCTACAGCTTCCGCCTGCACGACTATGCGCCGGCGCAAGCCGTCGCGTTCGCGCCGACGCTCACCAAAATGGGCAAGAAGTGGCACATCGTCTTCGCCGACTATTCCTGGGGCCAGTCGACGCGCGACGCCTATGTCAACGAGATCAAGAAAAACGGCGGCGAGGTGGTCGGCACCACCGGCATCCCGCTCGGCACCGCCGACATGGCGCCGTTCCTGTCGAAAATCTCCGGCGATTTCGACGGTCTGTTCGCGATCTTCTTCGGCAAGGACGGCGTGACGCTTGCCACGCAGGCTTACGATCTCGGCCTGACTAAAAAGTACAAATGGGCCGGCGACGGCTCGATCTCGGAATCGACCAATCTGATCGCGGTTGGCAACAAGCTCGACGGCTTCACCGCCATCAACCGCTACATTCCGGTATTCGACGGCGCGCTCAACACGCCCTACCTGCATCGCTTCTTCGACGAGAGCAAAGCGCGGCTGGCGAAGATCGATCCGTCGGGCCCGCTGCCCGACAAATACGTGCAGTCGAACTACGAAGCGCTCAATGCCATGAAGATCGCCATGGAGAAGAGCAAGTTCGACAACCGCGACGACTCGATGAAACTGATCGAGGCGCTCGAAGGGCTCGAGGTGAAGGAGAGCGACGACTTCCCGCAAGGCGACAAGACGCTGCGCAAGGACGACCATCAGGCGTTCCTGCGCGAATTCATCTTCACGATCGGCGGCGGAACCTATCACCTCCAGGAAATCGTGGACAAAGACAAGACTTTCGTGCCGCCGGCTTGCAAGTTCCAGTCGGCGTAACCGTCCAACGGACGTTACGTGAGCGCACAAATGCCGGCCGTAGCCGGCTCCCCGGTGGAAAGCCGGGGAGCGGCGTCGGCGCCGATCCTCAAGACCGAACTGCTGACCGTCCGTTTCGGCGGGCTTGCGGCCTTGTCCGGGATCAATTTCGCGATCGCGCACGGCGCTGTGCACGCGATCATTGGACCGAACGGCGCCGGCAAATCGACCTTCTTCAACTGCCTGACCGGCGTACTGCGTTCGACCTCCGGCCGCATCATTTTCGACGGCGAGGATATTACCGGCCTGCCCTCGAACGCCATCTCCCAGAGGGGAGTCGCGCGCTCCTATCAGATCACCAACATCATGCCGAACGCGACTGCGCTCGAAAACGTGCGCATCGCCGCGCAATCGCGCCGCCACGCCTGGAACATGATCTCGCATCACGCCACACTCGCCGACATCAACGAAAAGGCGGAAGCGGCGCTGCAATCCATCGGCCTCCTTGGCAAGGCCGAGGAGCTCGCCAGCAATCTGTCGCACGGCGAGCAGCGCAATCTCGAAATCGGCATCGCGCTTGCGACCGACCCGAAATTGCTCTGCCTCGACGAACCGACCGCCGGCATGAGCCAAGGTGAGACCGACGAGACCGAGGCGCTGATCGAACGTCTTGCCAAGGACCCGGCCAAGAATCTCACCATCCTGATCGTTGAGCACGACATGCAGGTGGTGATGGGCCTCGCCGACCGCATCACGGTGCTTAATTACGGCGCCATTCTCGCCGAAGGCACGCCTACGGAAATCCAACAGAATCCAAAGGTGCTGGAGGTCTACCTAAAGACATGAGCGCTTTGGACTTCAGAGCCCCGGCCGAAAATTCGACAATCGCGCAGATCGACAGCAAAACTGCCGACAGCGCCGAGCCGTTGATCCGGGTCGAGGACATTCACACGTATTACGGCAAGAGCCACATCTTGCACGGGGTCTCGCTCACCGTCGCCCCCGGCGAGGTGGTCGGCCTCCTCGGCCGCAACGGCGTCGGCAAGAGCACGACCTTGAAATCGATCATGGGCCTGGTTCGCCCGAGCCACGGCACAGTGATGCTCAATGGCAACGCCGTTACCGGGCTGCCGCCGCACAAGCTCGCCCGCATGGGCATCGCCTATGTGCCCGAGGACCGCCGCATCTTCCGCCTGCTCACGGTGATGGAAAACCTGCGCACCGGCTTCGACCGTCAGGGCGTCACCGAAGACAAGCGCCAGGCGCTGCTCGACAAAGTGTTCAAGTTCTTTCCGGTTCTGGCGGAGCGGCGCAATCAGGCCGGCGGCACGCTGTCGGGCGGCGAGCAGCAGATGCTGGCGATCGCGCGCGCCATGATGCTCGAGCCGAAAATCATCCTGCTCGACGAACCAACCGAAGGCTTGATGCCGCGCATGGTTTCGCAGATCCGCAACATCATCGAGCTGTTGCACAAAGAAGGCGTCGCGATCCTCTTGGTCGAGCAGAATGTGCCGCTGACGCTCGAGGCGAGCCAGCGCGTCTATATCATGGAGAAAGGCGCCGTCCGCCACCAATGTGCCGCGTCCGCGATCGACGTCACCCATCCCGTTATCAAACAATATATGGGGATATGAACGATGGGTGCGATCGGCCAATTCCTCCATAGTATTCCACTCGACCTCATCATCATTCAGACCGTGAACGGCATTGTCGCCGGCATGATCCTGGCGTTGGTCGCGTCCGGCCTGACACTGATTTTCGGCATCCTCGACGTGGTGAATTTCGCCCATGGCGAATTGTTCATGCTCGGCGCCTATGTCGGCGTGCTCATCGTCGCCGCTACCGGCAATTTTTGGCTGGGCCTGGTCGGCGCGGCGCTGATCGTCGCTGTCATCGGCGCTGCGCTGCAGATCGTGACGCTACGGCCTTTGATCGGGCGCGATCCGCTCAATACCATCCTGGCCACGTTCGGGATTTCGCTGGTCCTGCAAAACTACGCACTTTGGCAATTCGGCCCGACGGCACGCCGCATCCCCGAGCCGATATCGGGCCATTTCACTTTATTCTACCTGGAATATCCTTGGTATCGCATCGTGATCGCGGGGCTATCCGCAGTCATCATCGGCGGTTTCTGGCTGTTCCTGAAATACGGCAAATTCGGCATCTGGATTCGCGCCACCGCGCAGGATCGGGTGATGGCGCAAGCCATGGGGATTCCGGTACCGCTGGTTTATACCGGCGTGTTCGCCATCGGCGCCGCAATGGCTGCCGCAAGCGGCGTGCTGTTCGCACCACTCGCCGGCGTGAGCCACTCGATGGGGCTCGATTGGGTGCTCAAGGCTTTCATCGTGGTCGTGGTCGGCGGCATGGGCAATCTCGGCGGCTCGATCGCCGCGGCTATCTTCATCAGCCTGCTTGAGTCTTATGCCGCGATCTGGCTCGACCCCTCGCAGGCGGTGATCGTCTCCTTCGTCGTGCTGATCCTCACCCTCCTGTTCCGTCCCACTGGCCTGTTCGTGTCGACGCCGCGATGAGCACCACACCCGTCGATAGAGCGATCCAGCTCGGCAAAGCCAGGCTGAGCCACACCGCCATTTTCTGGATCGGCTTCTGCGTGGTGATGGCGGTTTTGATCGCAGCCCCACTGGTACTTCCGGAATTCTGGCGCCGCTTTTTGACCGAAGTTCTAATCTGGGGCCTGCTGGCGATGTCGTCCGATCTGTTGATCGGCTACACCGGAATGATCTCATTCGGCCATTCGGCATTCTTCGGGCTCGGCATGTACGGCGCGGCGGGGGCGCTGATCGCGGTCGGACCGCCGAACCTCTGGCTCGCGATATTGTTCGGGCTGGCCGGCGCCGCCGGAGCGGCGCTATTCGTCGCGTTTTTCTCGATCCGCCTGCGCGACATCTATTTCGCCATTACGACGCTGATCTTCAGCCAGATCTTCTATGTCATCATCTTCACCTGGACGGCGGTGACCGGCGGCGAGAACGGCCTGATCTTCACCCGGCCGCATCTGACGATTCCATTTCTGTACGATGCGCGCTTCACCTCGACGACCATGCACTGGTTCGTGCTTGCGGCGGTGGCGGGCTCCTACCTGATCCTGCGGCGGGTGACGCAATCGCCGTTCGGCATGGTGCTGCAGTCGATCCGCGAGAACGAGGCCCGCACCCGCGCCATCGGCTATCCGGTCGAACGCTACAAAATGGTGGCGGTGATGCTGTCCGGCCTGTTCGCCGGACTTTCCGGCGTGCTCTATGCGCTACAAAACCAATTCGCCGCTCCCGATTTCGTCTATTTCATCACCTCGGGCGATACCGTGATCTACAACGTCATGGGCGGCATCGGCACGCTGGTCGGCCCGATCGTCGGCGCCGGCTTTTTCCAATTGATGCGCGAATTGCTGGCGCGCTTCCTTGGCGACCAATTCCCTTATCTAATCCCGCTCGGGATTATTTTCATCGTCATGATAATCTTCCTGCCGCAGGGACTTCTTGGTTTCGCCCGCAGGTGGCTGAATAAGTAGCGCGCATCAGTTCGAAGGGTCTTTGCCGAGAAAGCCCGCCAGCGACGACGCGTCGTGCTTATCCGCCTCGAAGTCTTCCGCGAACTGCTCGAAGAACGCGGCGGCCCCCTCATAGAGTTCGCGCGCCGCCGGGTCGTCGCCGACGAAGCCCGCGATTTCGTGCATTTCCGCGACCCAGCGATAGGCCTTCGGCGGCATGGTTCCCAATTGCCGTTTGAACCAGCCCAACATTTCCTTCTGGCTCAATTGCAGTTCCTTGAATAATTCATCGGCGGTACCGGCGCGTGCTGCCGCGAGCATCATCGCCGCGCCGATCGCCTGCGTGCCCTTGGTGATGCCGGCGTAGGACATTTTCAGTGCCGACGCGGCGCTCATCGCGCCATCGAGCACACGGATATCGAGACCATACTCTCGCAAGGCAGCGAAACGCACGGCGGCATTACCTGACGCATAGATGCGCGTATTGCCCGCGAGCTTGTCCTCACCCGGCTGCGTCGGCTTCGGCGGCGGTCCGATGATGCCGGCATCGACGAAGGGAGATCCGGTCGGCGCGATGGCCGCCGCGACGCGTTCGACCGTCTTCGGATTAATGGCATTGCAATCGACATAGACCGGCTTGGCGTTGCTGGCGGTCAGCGCCGGCACAAAGCGTTCGGCGAGCGACAGCGCATCGCCTGGCGGCAAGATGGAGAGGATGAAATCCGCGGCGGCGATTTCCTTGTCGCTTGCCCCGTGCATGCCGGCGGCCCTTGCGCGCGCCGCGGTATCGGCGCTGCGGCCTTCGAGCGACGTGAGCACTTTAAGTCCGCTATCTGCGAGCCTTCGGCCGACGGCGGCGCCCATCGCCCCGGGCGCGACTACTGCAACGACAGGACTCATGAATTCCTCGATTTCGGCACAAGACGAGGACGATAGCAGCTTGCGCATAGCGTCTGCCAGTCCGGTGCGGGGGGCGCCCGAAGCCTTCGGTTCGGAGGCGTTATGGCGGCGAGAAATGCGAATACAGCCGGCCCCGGCGCAAAACTACAGGTTGCACGGCGTTATGGAGTGCGCAATAGTAGCGCCGTGGCCCCGACCAGTTTTGTCGCGCCATCAACACGCGCGCTGCCATCGTGGCGCGACGATCCGCCAACGGGAATTCGGAGTGGGAAATACCGGCATGAGATGAAGAGTGTCGGGGACAAAAGGGGCCTGTCCAATGTTGACTACAGACAAGCCGATTCCGAGCGACGACGCGGCCGCACCGGCCGGGGCAAATTCCATCCCAAGCGACACGCCCGCAAACGTATTCACCTTGTTGTTCGCCGCCGCCGTTTACTTGGCGGTATGGATCATTCTCCTTTATATCGTCGGCTTCGTCGGC
>DATHPQ010000217.1:0-38795 GCA_035483735.1 Xanthobacteraceae bacterium
CAATGACGTCCGCGCGCATTCCGTCGAGCACAAGCTCGGTATTCACGGTTCGCCGACCTGCACCATGATCTTCGGCGACAATGGCGGCGCTGTCAGTTACCTGATCGGCCAGGAAAATGCCGGCATGGCCTGCATGTTCACGATGATGAACCGCGCCCGCCTTGCCGTCGGCCTGCAGGGCGTCGGCATCGCTGAGCGCGCGACGCAGCAGGCGCTGGCTTATGCGCGCGAACGCAAACAGGGCCGCGAGGCCGGTACCAAGCCCGGCGAAATGGCGCCGATCATCGCGCATCCCGACGTGCGGCGCATGCTGCTGACGATGCGCGCGCTCACCCAAGCGGCGCGCGTGATCTGCTATGCGACCGCAATCGCGCTCGATCGCGGTGAGCGCAGCACGGACGAAGCCGCGCGCAAGGCCGCAGAGCAGCGCGCTTCGCTACTCACACCGGTCGCCAAGGCCTTCTCGACCGATATCGGCAACGAGGTCGCCTCGCTCGGCGTGCAGGTGCACGGCGGCATGGGCTTTATCGAGGAGACCGGCGCCGCGCAGCATTTCCGCGATGCGCGGATCGCGGCGATCTATGAAGGCACCAACGGCATTCAGGCGATCGATCTCGTCACCCGCAAATTGCCGCTCGCCGGCGGCGCCGCGGTGGCCGCGCATATCGAAGACCTGCGCGGCATCGTGCGCGAGCTCGGCGCCAGCAACGATCCGGGCTTCGGCTGGGCGCCGGTCCGGCTCAGCGATGCAGTCGAGAGCCTGTCGCGCGCCACCGATTGGCTGCTCTCCCGGCTCGAGAAGGAACCCGACGCAGCTTTGGTCGGCGCGACGCCTTATCTGCGGCTGTTCGCGCTCGCCACCGGCGGCGTTCTCCTCGCCAAGGAAGCGCTGGCGGCGCTGCGGCTCGGCGCCGATACCGCGGCGCGCGTCGCGGTGACGCGGTTTTTCGCCGAGAATTTCGCGGTTCAGGCTGGCGCCATCGAACGCACCGTGGTCGAATGCGCCGAAGGCGTGATGGGCGCCGATGCGGCGTTGGCGTCGTGACAGCCTGTCTGCCGTAGTCCGTTCAAATGCTGACCAAGGCAGACTCTTTCATTGATTGCGCGACCACCATTTTGCCTGAGAGGAATTCGAACTCAAGGACGACCCGAAGGGTCGCCGCCAACGGCGGTAGCCATAGCCCGCTTGGCTATGGCTATCCTTGACTTCGAATTCCTCTCAGGCACCGTTTGGGCGTGCAACAATGAAAAATTGGGCGCTAACGAGCGCCCAATTGCCTTCCGTCCGCCGTCGCGTGATCTTAAATGTCGCAAATGTCCACGCTTCTGATTTCGCATCCCGCCTGCCTGCAGCACATCGTGCCGCAAGGCCACCCGGAACGTCCCGACCGGCTGCGCGCCGTCGAGCGCGCGCTCGAGGCCGAGAAATTCCAGGCGCTGGCGCGCGTCGAGGCGCCGATGGCGTCGTTGGAGACCGTCGCGCTCTGCCATCCGATGGACTACGTCACAGAGCTGCGCGATGCCTCGCCTTCGGAGGGGCTGATCCATCTTGACGGCGACACCGCAATGTCGCCCGGCACCTTCGAGGCGGCGCTGCGCGCCGCCGGCGGCGCGGTGCTCGCGGTCGATGAAGTTCTAGCCAAAAAGGCCAGGAACGCCTTTGTCGCGACCCGGCCGCCCGGCCATCACGCCGAGACGGCGCGGCCGATGGGGTTCTGCCTGTTCGACAATGCCGCCATTGCCGCACGCCATGCGCAGAACCATCACGGCGTCGAGCGCGTCGCGATCGTCGATTTCGACGTGCATCACGGCAACGGCTCGCAGGAGATTTTCTGGGCCGACAAGACGGTAATGTATTGCTCGACGCATCAGATGCCGCTGTTTCCCGGCACCGGCGCCATCGGCGAGAGCGGCGAATACAATACCGTCGTCAACGCCCCGCTCCGCCCGGGCGACGACGGCAACAAGTTCAAGGCCGCTTTCGAAGATCGCATCCTGCCGCGGCTCAATGAATACAGACCCGAGCTTTTGATCATTTCCGCGGGCTTCGACGCGCATTACCGCGATCCGCTGGCCAACCTCAACCTCACCGAAGAGGATTTCGCGTGGGCGACCAAAAAGCTGATGGACGTCGCCGACGCTTGCGCCGGCGGCCGCGTCGTCTCACTGCTCGAAGGCGGCTACGACCTGCAGGCGCTGGGCAATTCGGTCGCCGCCCATGTAACTGCGCTCATGCGCGGATAATGTGACTGCGCTGATGCGTGGATAATTCGGTAGCCTGGATTGCGCCGTGCGTAATCCGGGAGCAAAACAGCCTCGGGCTACGACACTAGGCAGACGATGGCGCAGAAGAGCAACGACGATATCAAGCAATTGCCGTTCGAGCAGGCGATCGAGGAACTGGAATCGATCGTCAAACGGCTCGAAGAGGGCAAGGTGCCGCTCGAGGAATCGGTGACGATTTACGAACGCGGCGAGGCGCTCAAGCGCCGCTGCGAGGAGCTTTTGCGGGCGGCCGAGGCGCGCGTGGACAAGATCACGCTCGACGCCGGCGGCAAGCCGACCGGCACCACCCCGCTGGATGTTGAGTAGCCGGTGGTCCCGATCCCCTGCCTATTGTGGTGCGGCTGACCCTGCAGTTTCCCCCGTAAAATGGGCATTTCTGCTTGACTTTTTGGAACAAATAGAGAACAATCCATCGTTCGGATCAAGAGGTCGAACGATGGGTAAAGCGATGACGGATTCGGACAAAACCAACGCTGACAAACGCAGCACCGGCAAATGTAGCACGGACAAGCGAAGCGACTGGCTGCGCCAGCTCGACGAGGAATGCCCGTATCAGGTGGTGCTGCCGCGGCGGCAGCTCTGCGACGACAGCGAGATTTTGAGTTTCCTGATCGAGCATGTCGAGAAGTTCGACATGTATGTCGAAGATGATTACGCGGCCTTCGTGCGCTACTGCTTCGAGGACCCGATGGATGCGGAAGTCTTCCGCGCCCGGTTCGAACCGAAGGCGGAGCGCTTCAAGCTCGCGGGCTAGTTCTTCGATCAAGGTTAGCGGCAGCTGACGAACGCGACCTGAACTCCAGGACTATTCATCGAAATTTGAATGGCGGACGGCGACGTTTGGCTGCGAGGACCGCCGGATCATAAGCCCCCACCCCGTCATGGCCGGGCTTGTCCCGGCCATCCACGTCTTTCTTGATGCGACGATAGCTGGTGGCTGGTTCTACTTCATGACTAATCGGCGTGACGGCAGCCTCACCGTCCCTGATAATCGTGGCTCAGGACCGAGTATACGCGATCATGGATGCGCTGGACTGCAACTTCTCCATATCGAACGTATGCCGGCAGAAGGCGGAGCAGAGTGCTTGATTTGATGTCGTGCCAATCTCCAATATCTTGAGCAACGTCCGAGTCTTCGACTGGCGAGGTCACGACTACCCAGCACTCATAACCGCTGACGGCGGGGTAACACGCTCCTCCCAGATCAATGAGCTTTGCGGCCCGCACATCAAGATTGGTCCTGTCCTTCAATTCGGAATCGTAAATCTTGGCCACCAGCGAGTGTGTTGCAGAGACGTTGCTGTAACGATCATAATGAGCTATCGCAACGACGCCGATGACGATGGGTGTGAGCAAGGCCAACAGTGCGGAAGCGAAAAAGATTGCTTGGCGGCGTCTTCCAAAAATAGCGATTATCAGTCGCGCAATCAAATAAAGAACGAAGAAAGGCAACAAGAGAGTGCCAAATGCAATAAACCCCGCTTCGGCCTTCGTTCCAGCATAATCCAGAGGCGGCGGCGCCGTTGCGATCAACACGAACGTGGCAATGACTATTGCACATGTAATCCAGTTCACCGGACTGGAGGTCGCGGCGCGCAGAACTTTCAAAAAGATCAGAAGTTCGCCCTTAATTTGCATCGTTGTCCTGGGCTCCCCAAATATTCGATCCACTTGACGCCTTCCACAGCGATTTACTTTGTATCGCAGAGTTATCTTCAATACAAAGTCTGTACCCGATGGCGTCACCGCCCCGTTGACTTATGTCACTATTTACGTTACATTCATTGCGAATCTCGCTCATGAAGGACGCCTTCGGGAGGTAGACCTGAAGGCCGGGGCGAGTGCGGTGCCCGCGGGCGGCGTTACGACCCGCACCCGGGCGGCTTCGGGCATCAGCTGGCCGGCACTACGACCGGTCCGTGAGGTGCGTCACTGGACTGGGACAGGTTGGGGCGGGTAACGCCCGCACAAACTGCGTTTGGTTCTGCCCTCGGAAGGGGGATGTGACAGACCGGCGCTCCGGCCACGTCCCAGGAAACATGGCCTGAAGCCGCGCACAGCGGGCGAAAGCCCGTGAGTTAGAGCCGTCAGTGGAACGCCGACAGGCGAGCGCGCCCGCAGCGGAGGGTCGGCGCGAGCCGATCTCTCCGTGGCGCGCCCGCACCCGCTGGTGCGGACATGAAACACTGCGTCTGTCGGCGTTCCGCTTCCTTCGTTTTATTTCTCACGAAGCCCGGATGGAGCGGAGCGTAATCCGGGAGCGGCATTTACGCTTCACCATCGTCCCCGGATTGCGCTCCGCTCCATCCGGGCTACGAAAAGCCGTCGCTGTTTGACATTTGCATCATAGAACGCCTGCGCGCCGCGCCGGACTTGATCGCCCGGTGCCGACGCGCCGTTCGCAAGCTTACCGCACCGCGGGCGTCACGGCGAAACGATCGTTGAAGGTCGAGCTGTCGATCGTGCGCACGACGCTCGCCAGCGGCCGGGAATCGGCGGTGGCGCCGCCGAGTTGCTTGCTGACCTGTTCGTCATATTGCGCAAGCGTGGTCACCGCAGTTTTGGCCTTCACCTGCACGATCCGGTAGCCGTTGGCTTGCAGCTGGGTGAGCAGCTCCGGCAAAGCGAGCGCCGTGCCATGCTGGAAGTCGTGCATGAGGATGATGCCTTTGCCGTTCTTCTTCAGCTTCATCATCACCGATGCGATGACTTGATCGGGCTTGTGGATCTTGAAGTCCTGTGAATCGAAGTCGGCGGAAAAAGCGCTGATGTTGCGCGTACCCAGATACGAAACGAGTTCCGGCGTGTGGCGCAGACCGGGGAAGCGAAAGAACGGTGATTCGGGCTGACCGAGCGCCAGATGCACGGCGCTGAAGCCTTTCTCGATTTCTTCCTGAGCTTGGTCGGCGGGAAGCTTCGTCAGATCGGCATGCGACCAGGTGTGCGACCCGATCGTATGTCCCGCCACCGCGACTTGCTTGAGGAGCTCGGGATGCCACATTGCATGCTCGCCGATCGGAAAGAACACCGCCTTGGTGCATTGCGCCGCAAGCGCATTGAGCACGGCCGGCGTATTGCCCGGCCATGGGCCGTCGTCGAAGGTCAACACCACCTCGCCCGGCTGCAAAAAATCGTAGCTCTTGAACTGCTCGGAGCCGAAGCCGGGACCGCCCGCAGTGTCAATTTCGACAGTGCGGGACACGCCGAGAACGTTACCTGTGGGGTTAGGATTGCCGGGACATCCGACCGGTGCCGCGCCTATCGAGCCGGTGACATCTTGCGCCCAGGCGAAATGAGCGACGAACATCGTCGCCAACGCGAACACGCAATTACCCAACACCCGCATTGAATGCCCCAATCTGTTCGGAGAGTTGGCTCTGGGCCGTTCAAGCCGCTTTGACCCCAGCGCACCGCGCATCGTTGCGCGCAACGATTAAGAAACCCTGATCGACGGTGGCTGCGAGCCTTGCCGGGTGTTGGAACTTGTCGGAGCTGCGTAACGTCGCTACGCCTTTACCGGCGCGGCGACCGGCGGCGCTATCGCCGCGTCTTGTTTGCCGTCTTGCCGAGTTCAGGCAGCTTCTGCCGCACTTTGCCGATATCGGCCCAGGCATCGGGGATTTTCTTCAGGCTCGGCAGCGTGAATTGATTGCCGCCCGTGGTGCGCGACAGCGCTTCCCACGACAGCGGCAGCGACACCGGCGCGCCCGCCCGCGCCCGCGTCGAATAGGCGGCGACCGAGGTCGCCTCGCGCGTATTGCGCAAGTAATCGATGAAGATCCGGCCGTGGCGCAGCGCCTTGGTCATTTTGGCGAGGTAAAGTTCTGGGCTGTCGGCGGCCATCGCCGCGGCAATGGTCGCGGTGAAGGTCTTGGTGGTTTCCCAATCAGCGTCGCCAATCGGCACCATGACGTGAATGCCCTTGCCGCCGGAGAGCTTGGCAAAGCTCTTCAGCTTCAGCGCGGCAAGCCGGTCGCGGATCTCCTTGGCGCCGGCGACAATGTCCTTCCAGGCAACGCCGTCACCCGGATCGAGATCGAACACGATACGGTCGCAGGCTTCGAGACTGTCGAGCCGCGAGCCGCGGACGTGAATTTCCAGCGCACCGGATTGCACCAGTTCGATCAGCTCTTCGCGCTTCTCGACCGCGATGACGTCATGCTCCTTGGCTTTGACGACATGGCGCAGCGACGATTGCTTGACGTTCTGCGCGATGTGCTTTTGGAAAAAACACTCTCCGGCGGTGCCTTCCGGGCAGCGCAACACCGCAAGCGGCCGGCCGACAATATGCGGCGCCATGACATCCCAGGCCCGCACATAATAGGCGGCAAGGTCCTCCTTGGTGACGCCGGCGTCGGCCCAATAGACGCGATCCGGATGCGTCAGACGGACGCCGGCCACTTCGACATCTTTTCTGGCGCTGCTTGTGGACCGTGACGGCGCCTTGACCTCGGCTTTGGCCGATTTGCGCACCGGCTGGCGCCGCGCCATTGCGGCAGAACTGGCGGCCACCGGCGTTTCGCGCACCACTTCGCGCGCCGGCTTGTCCTCGCGCAGCCCCTTGAATGAGGCCTGCCGCAACAACCCGTCATGGGTGATGCCGCGGAATTCGGCCTCGATCACCATCTGCGGCTTCACCCAGACGACATCCTTGCGCCGCTCCTCCGGCGGCAGTGCGACTGGCGGTTTGTCGATGCGCAGCGGTTCGAGCTGTTTCCACAGATCGCGCGCCGTCTCACGCGTATAGCCGGTTCCGATCCGCCCGGCGTAGCGCAGTCTGCCGTGCTCGTGAAACGCGGCGATCAGCGCGCCGACCGCTTTCGGCATCGCCGCCGACGGACTGAAACCGGCGACCACGAATTCCTGCTCGTTGTGGCATTTGATCTTGATGAAGTTCGTCGACCGGCCGGACTGATACGGCGCGTCCCGAAGCTTCGAAATAATGCCTTCGAGATGCATCTCGCAGGCGGATTTGAAGATCGCGGGCCCGTCGCCGTCGAAATCATCGACATAGCGGATAAGGCCCCTGCGGCTTTCGCCCTTGAGCAGCCGCTGCAGCGCGGCTTTGCGTTCAGTGAGCGGCTCGCGCGTGAGATCGCGACCGTCGAGATATAAAAGATCGAAGGCGCGATAGACGAAGCGGTCGTCGCGGACGTCTTTCAGGTCGGTCTGCAGCAGCGAGAAGCTTGAAATGCCTTTGTCGTCCTCGACGACCAGCTCGCCGTCGATCAGCGCCGTTTGCGCGGCGAGCTTTTTGACCGCGTCCGCAATCGGCTTGAAACGGTGCGTCCAATCCAACTGCTTGCGTGTCAAAAGCTGCACCTTGCCGTGATCGAGCCGCGCCTCGATGCGATAGCCGTCGAACTTGATCTCATGCAGCCAATTTTTTCCGCTCGGCGCGCCGTCATGCAGCGTGGCGAGGCTCGGCGGGACAAAGGCAGGTAGGCCTCCGCGTGAATGCGCCGATGCGCGCGCCGCGCCCGCACGAGACGCCCGCCCGCTTTTGCGTTCCACCTTGGCCGCGGCCGGTTTTGCCTGCGACCGCGGTTTTGCCGCGGACTTTTTCGCCGGCTTCGCGCGCGGCGCCGATTTGCTCGCCGGCTTCGTCCGTGCGGCGGCGAGCGCCTTCAACTGCGCCTTGAATTCGCGCTGCGATTGCGGCCGGCCGGAAGTCTTCGCCGGGTCTTTCGGCGGATCTTTGAGCGCGCCCGCAGTGCGGTTGCTATGCCAGACGCGCTTCTTGCCTTTGCCGGCGGCTATTTCCTCCATCGAACGGCCGGTCACCGCCGACAGCGGCTCGGCGTCGATGATATTGGCGGCGCGGCCGCTCTTGGCCTCTTCATCCTTTGCTTTAATGAGAAGCCAGTTGTCATGGCCCACATCGCGGCGATCGCCTGGGCGCGGCCGCATGCGCACCAGGTGCCAGCGGCCGTGCAGCTTCTCGCCATGGAGGGTGAATTCGAGATGCCCTTTTGCATAGCCCTTATGCGGATCGCCTTCGGGCGTCCAGGTGCCGCGATCCCAGATCATCACGGTGCCACCACCGTATTCGCCCTCCGGAATAGTGCCTTCGAATGAGTTGTATTCGACGGGGTGATCCTCGACATGGACGGCGAGCCGCTTGTCGTCGGGATTGAGGCTCGGCCCGCGCGTGACCGCCCAGCTCTTCATAACGCCGTCGAGCTCGAGCCGCAGGTCGTAGTGCAGCCGGGTCGCGTCATGCTTCTGGATGACATAGCGATCGCCGCCGGAGCGCGGTTTGCGGCCACGCGGCTCGGAGGTAACATCGAACTTGCGCTTTTTGCGGTAAGTATCGAGCCCCACGGTGCAACTCGCTCGCTAGATACCGGTTAATGCGACCGGCGGTGACCGCCCCATTTCCGTCACATCCTCCCGGCACACCCGCCCGCCCTTATAAACAATTCGTCGCATTAACGTCTCGGCCCCCTGGCTATAATATGAACTGAACCTAGGTGGTGCGGGTTACGTCAAAGAGACAAGGTTAAGCGGCGTAACGGGGAACGGAGATTAAGGTATTGAAGCGCCTGAGAGTTCCCGATAGGTCACCGCCCAAGGGCCTACCGATTAAATTGCGCTTCCGGCCCATAATAGTGTAAGGACCCTCATAGGGGACGCTAAATTCGCGTATTCCATCCCGTGGGCCCGCTGCCGGGACCCAACTATCGGCGTTAGGCCGAAAAAACACATTCGTCTAAAAGCCAAAGACGTCTGAAAGCTTGAAGGAGCGTAGCGTGACGGTTTCGTCAAAGACCCCATTGCTCGACCACATCAAAACCCCGGACGATCTCAGGCACCTTGAGCCCGCTCAGCTGCGGCAGGTGGCTGACGAATTGCGCCGTGAGACCATCGACGCTGTCGCGGTGACCGGCGGCCATCTCGGCGCCGGCCTCGGCGTGATCGAGCTCACCGTCGCGCTGCATTATGTTTTCAATACGCCGGCCGACCGGCTGGTTTGGGACGTCGGCCATCAAGCCTACCCGCACAAGATCTTGACCGGACGCCGCGACCGCATCCGCACCCTGCGCCAGGGCAACGGCCTCTCCGGCTTCACCAAGCGCGCCGAGAGCGAATACGACCCGTTCGGCGCCGCGCATTCCTCGACCTCGATTTCCGCCGGCCTTGGCATGGCGGTCGCGCGCGACCTCCAGGGCAACCAGAACAACGTCATCGCCGTTATCGGTGACGGCGCGATGTCGGCCGGCATGGCCTATGAGGCCATGAACAATGCCGGCGCCATGAATTCCCGCCTGATCGTGGTGCTCAACGACAACGACATGTCGATTGCGCCGCCGGTCGGTGCGCTGTCGGCCTATCTCGCCCGGCGCGTCTCGGGGCGCGGCTATCATCGCTTGCGCAAGATCGTGCGTCAGGTTGCCAAGGCAATGCCGACCAAAATGCTCGAGCAGCGGGCGCTGGCGGTCGAAGAATATGCGCGCGGCCTCGTCACCGGCGGCACGCTGTTCGATGAGCTCGGCTTCTTCTATGTCGGTCCGATCGACGGCCACAATATCGATCACCTCCTGCCGGTGCTGCAAAACGTGCGCGACGCCAAGAATGGCCCGTTCCTGGTTCACGTCGTCACGCAGAAGGGCAAGGGCTATCAGCCGGCGGAGAATTCCGCGGACAAATATCACGGCGTCGTCAAATTCGACGTCGCCACCGGCGCGCAGCAGAAGTCGAAGGGCGGCGCCCCTCAATATACCAAAGTGTTTGCCGAAAGCCTGATCAAGGAAGCGCGCAAGGACGACAAGATCGTCGCCATCACCGCGGCGATGCCGTCCGGCACCGGGCTCGATCTGTTCGAGAAAGAGTTTCCGACGCGCACTTTTGATGTCGGCATTGCCGAACAGCATGGCGTCACCTTCGCGGCGGGTCTCGCGACCGAAGGCTTCAAGCCGTTCGCCACGATCTATTCGACCTTCCTGCAACGCGCCTACGACCAGGTCGTGCACGACGTCGCCATCCAGAAGCTGCCGGTTCGCTTTGCGCTCGACCGCGCCGGCCTGGTCGGCGCCGACGGCCCGACTCATGCCGGCGCGTTCGATGTCGCCTATCTCGGCTGCCTGCCGAATTTCGTGGTGATGGCGGCCGCCGACGAGGCCGAACTCGTCCACATGGTGGCGACCGCGGCCGCGATCGACGATCGCCCTTCGGCGCTGCGCTATCCGCGCGGCGAAGGCCTCGGCGTGCCGATGCCCACCGAAGGCAAGCCGCTCGAAATCGGCAAGGGCCGCATCCTGCGCGAAGGCACCAAGGTGGCGCTGTTCTCGCTCGGCGCCCGCCTCGGCGAATGCCTCAAGGCGGCCGACGAGCTTGCGACTTATGGCCTCTCGACCACGGTCGCCGATGCGCGCTTCGCCAAGCCGCTCGACGTCGAAATGCTGCTGCGGCTCGCCCGCGAGCACGAAGTGCTGCTCACCATCGAGGAAGGCTCGATCGGCGGCTTCGGCGCCTATGTGCTGCAGACGCTCGCCGAGCACGGCGTGCTCGACCGCGGGCTCAAGGTGCGCTCGATGGTGCTGCCGGACATTTTCATCGATCAGGACTCGCCCAACGCCATGTATGCCCAAGCCGGCCTCGACGCCAAAGGCATCGTCGCCAAGGCCTTCGAGGCGCTCGGCCAGAACATGCGTGGCGAAGTGGTGAAGCTCGCCTAAGGCGGCCACTCTTGGTCTTCTATCGTCATGCCCGGCCTTGTGCCGGGCATGTGCGTTTTGGAGCCCACGTCACAAACGCCGCCGGGACCTTTGTCGTATAATCCGGCCATGACCACCCGCGAACGCGCCGATCGGCTCTTGGTCGCGCGCGGCTTGTTTGAAAGCCGCGCCCGCGCGCAAGCAGCCATTGCTGCGGGCCTGGTGACCGCCGACGGCGTGCCCGTGCGCAAAGCCTCCGACGCGATTTCGTCTGCCGCCGTCATCTCGGCCGCGCCCGAACATCCCTATGTCTCGCGCGGCGGAGTCAAACTCGCTGCCGCACTCGATCACTTCATGCTCGATGTCAAAGGCAGCATCTGCCTCGACGTCGGCGCCTCGACCGGCGGCTTCACCGAAGTGCTGCTGCAGCGCGGCGCCAACTATGTCTGCGCCGTCGATGTCGGCACCGGCCAGTTTCATGAACGCCTGCAAGGCCGTGACGATATCCTCCTCATCGAGCAAACCGATATCCGCACACTCGATCCCAGCCGTCTGCTAACGCGCCTGCCCGCGCTGCCGGACTTCGCGACCGTCGACGTGAGCTTCATCTCGCTGAAGCTCGTGCTGCCGGCGGTAAGCAAGCTGCTTGCGCAGCGCGCAAAAATCCTGGCTTTGATCAAGCCGCAATTCGAAGCCGACCGCCGCCACAGCAAGAAGGGCATCGTGCGCGACGAGGCCGTTCACAAGATGATTTGCGAGGACATCGGCGCCGTCATCGCTTCGCTCGGCTGGCGCGTCGGCGGTGTCGTTCCGTCTGCGATCCTCGGCGGCGATGGCAATCGCGAATTCTTTATCGAGGCCGAACGTGATTGAGCATCTCGTCATCGACCGCATCGGCCATCGCGGCGATGGCGTAGCTGATCGCGACGACGGACCGATTTTTGTCGCCGCCGCACTGCCCGGCGAGACCGTCGAAGTGGAGAGCGTGCCCGGGCAGCCCGACCGCCGGCAGCTCCTTCGGGTCGAGACGGCAAGCCCGCAACGTATCGCGCCGATCTGCCCGCATTTCGGCATTTGCGGCGGCTGCGCCATGCAGCACTGGGAGACGTCTGCTTACCGGGCGTGGAAGCACGATCTCGTGATCGATGCGCTGCGACAGGCGGGCATCGAAGCGCCGGTCGCCGATCTGATCGATGCCCACGGCGAGGGTCGCCGCCGTGTCGTTTTTCATGCCCGCCGCGGCACCCACGACGTGCTCGAGGTCGGTTTCTCGGCGGCGCGCGCGCATCAAATAATACCGATCGACCGCTGCCCGGTCCTGGCCAAAAGCCTCGACGGCGCACTGAAGGCGGCATGGGCCATCGCCGAATTGCTCAGCCCGCTGCGCAAACCGCTCGACATCCATGTCACCGCAACCGACGCCGGGCTCGATATCGACGTGCGCGGCTCAGGTCCCCTGACCGCAACGGCAACGACTGCGCTGGCCCGGCTCGTCGCTTCGCACAATCTGGCGCGGCTCACCCGCCATGGCGAGTTGATCGTGCAGGCGCGGCCACCGACAATTCGCATGGGTTCAGCGACCGTGCTGTTGCCGGCCGCGGCCTTTCTACAGGCCACAGCCGAGGGCGAAGCGGAATTGGCGCGATTGGTCCTCGATATTTGCGCCACCGCCGGAGCGAAAAAAGGCGCGGCCGATCTGTTCGCCGGCATCGGCCCGTTCGCGCTGCGGCTCTCAGAACAGGTGCGCGTCACCGCGGCCGACGACGACGAGGCAGCGCTCGCCGCGCTTGCACGCGCCGGCAACACGCCGGGATTGAAACCTGTCACCACCGAGCGGCGCGATCTGTTCAAGAACCCGTTCCTCGCCACCGAGCTCAACCGTTTCGATGCCGTCGTGTTCGATCCGCCGCGCCAGGGCGCGCAGGCGCAATCGCGCGAAATCGCAGCAAGCCGCGTCCCCGTGATCGCAGCCGTGTCCTGCGATCCCGGCACCTTCGCCCGCGATGCGCGGATCCTGATCGACGGCGGCTACCGGCTCATATCCGTGACGCCGGTCGACCAGTTCCGCTATTCTGCCCACGTGGAGCTGGTGGCCCTGTTCGAGAAATAGCGCGTACTCCCCGGCCGCTTTTCGTGATATTGCAGCACCCTGCTATACCCCTCCCCGGCCTGGAATCTTTCAGCACCAAAGCCTCTCAAAATAAGGGTCTCCACCTATGGCTAGCGTCCTGTTTTCTCCGATCACACTGCGCAGTCTTACGCTGCCCAACCGCGTCGTGGTGTCGCCGATGTGCCAGTACAATTCCGACAACGGCTCGGCGAACGACTGGCATTTGATGCATCTCGGCAATATGTCGCTCGGCTGCGGCGGGCTCGTGATGTGCGAGATGACCGACGTCAATCCGCAGGGGCGCATCTCGCCGAAATGCGCCGGCATGTGGTCGGACGACAACGAGAAGGCGCTCAAGCGCGTGCACGATTTCTGCCGGCAATATGGCGTCGCCAAGCTCGGCGTGCAGCTCGCGCACGCCGGACGCAAGGGCCCGACCACGCCGCCGGCCGCCGGCGGCAAGCCGATCCTGACCAAGGAAGAAGGCGGCTGGACGCCGGAAGCCCCCTCGGCCATCCCCTACGACACCGGCTGGCCGGTGCCGCATGCCATGACCAAAGAGGACATCAAGCGTTGCATCGGCGAATTCGCCGCCGCCGCCAAGCGCGTCGACCGCATCGGCTATGACCTGATCGAGCTGCACGGCGCACACGGCTATCTGGCGCATCAATTCCTGTCGCCGCTCTCCAATCAGCGCACCGACGAATATGGCGGCTCGACCGAAAACCGCATGCGCTTCGCCATCGAAATGTACGAGGCGGTGCGCGCGGTGTGGCCGGAGCAAAAGCCGCTCGGCATGCGCGTCTCCGCCACCGATTGGGTCGACGGCGGCTGGACGCCGGAAGAGACCGTATTGCTCGCCAAGGAGCTGAGGAAGCGCGGCCTCGATTATATGGACGTCTCGTCCGGCGGCCTCGACCCGCGGCAGAAGATTCCGCTCTCGGCCGGTTATCAGGTGCCGTTCGCCGAGAAGGTGAAAAAGGAAAGCGGCATCACCACCATGACGGTCGGCTTGATCGCCGGCTACCAGCAGGCCGAAGACATCGTCGCCTCCGGCAAGGCGGATATGATCTGCATCGCACGCGGCGCGATCTACGATCCGCGCTGGGCCTGGCACGCCGCCGAAGCGCTCGGCGCCGAGACGCCCTATGCGCCCAAGACCATGGCGGGGCATCCGAAGTTGCGGCCGCAATTGTTTCCGAACCGGGCGTGAGGCGATTATGCGGGGGGCATAACCCCGCGCGCCCCTTGACCGATCCTCAGCACCGCTTCGTCCAGCACATGGAACGGGGCATCGGTTGTCTC
Organism: Xanthobacteraceae bacterium; assembly: GCA_035483735.1. Classification (GTDB taxonomy): domain Bacteria; phylum Pseudomonadota; class Alphaproteobacteria; order Rhizobiales; family Xanthobacteraceae; genus BOG-931. The sequence goes on from DATHPQ010000217.1 coordinate 14,359, forward strand.
CTGCTTCATCAGCGCGAGCCGGTCGACGGCGATCGACCGCTCGACATTCATATGATGAAAGCCGTTGAGCAGCACCGCAAGGATCGCCTTCTTGCGGCGCTGCGGGACCGCGCCGGTCAGCGTCATGTGAAAGCGGAATTCGGACAGAACGAAGGGATAGCCCCAGCGATCGAGATTCTGAATTTGGCTCTGGCTTAAGCCCGAGGCGAGGCGGCGCGCGCGTTCTTGCGGCGACATCGGCGCACGATAGGCGTCGAATATCGTCGTGCAGGAGGCCGCGAGCGCATCGAGGGGCGCCGCGGTTTTTTGCGGGACCACGGCAATGAAGTCTTCAACCTCGCGCGGGATCGGCATGAAGCTTTGCACCGCATGGCCGAGACCGGCGAAATTCTGCAGCGCATTGATGAGCTGCTGCTCGGTGCAGGACGGCGCCAGGTGAAACGGCGCCTTCAGCGTGGCGTGAAAACCGTAGCGTCGCGGCGTCACGCTGAGTTCGTTCCAGTTCACAGCGCCGCTACCGAACTCGTCCGGGAAGTTGACGCTATTGCCGGTGTAGGAATCGTAGCCGAGGATCGAGCTGCCATAGCGATAGAGCTGCGATGAGGCGGCCGGCACGAAGTAGATCGCGTAACGCGGTCCGTTATCTGTGGGCGACCCTGACAAGCAATCCGCTCCACCCCGCTGCGGCCGTCAAAGCGCCGAGCTTTCGACCGCAGGTCCATTATGATTGTTTGATGACACGCGATTGACGCCAAAGCCAGGCGACCCGCCTCACATGATATATAGCCGATCCGGCAGTTCATTGGGCGAACCGTCCGGCGGCGCATGTTTCGCCAGGACCTCGCCGCAGCGCGCGATCGCGGCGGTGAAGCCTGCAGCGATCCGATCGTCCCCCATATGCGCCGTCAGCGCGTCGACCGCGGCCTGCCACTCGCCATTCGGCACTTTCGCAGCGATCCCGTCGTCGGCGATGATGCGCGCATAATGCTCGGCAAGCGACACGAAGATCAGTATGCCGGTGCGGTTCTTGGTGCGGCTGATGCCGCGAACGACGAACTGCTCGATGGCGGCACGATGCGCCCGTGCCCGCTGCAGCGCACGAGGGACCAGCCGAAGCCGAAGCGGCATCCATGAAAACAGCAGGCCCGCGGCGATGAAGACGACGAGCTGGAGCAAGAAGATCCGCTGCACGCTCCAGTGCGTGAAATCGATCAGCGGCCACGGCGCAAACAGTGCCAGCACCACCGCCCACAAAATGGGGATATGCACATAACCCGAAGACGAATGCGCCAGCACGCAGACGATCTGGCCGGAGGTTTTCTGCTCCGCTGCGCGGATCGCCGACGCGACAGCCTCGTAATCGTCTTTGCCAAATTGCATCACCAGCTCCAAATCACCAGCTACCCGACGCGCCGCCGCCGCCCGACGAACCGCCGCCGCCGGAGAAATCGGAGTCTGATGAGCTGCTGCTCGAGGAATCGCTACTCCACGAACTGCCCGAGCTCGAGCTCGACGAACTCCAGCCGCTGTCGGAAACGAAGACCAAACGCTTGCCGCGCTTGACGTAGTGACCCGCCCGCGCCGGATGCCAGTCGCCGTAGCGGAGTCCGAGATAAAGGCGCCTGACGCCGATCCCGATAAAGTGGACGACAAAAACGAAGCCGAAGCTCAGAATGATCGGGATCAGTGCCCACAGGACAGACGGGTCGTTATCCCGCACGACTGTTTGCGGCTGCCAGTCCGCCGTATCGCCGCCGAGCACGTCGAGAATGCCGCCGACGCCGCGTTCGATCCCGCCAGGAAAATCGCCGTTTTTAAAACGTGGCACGATGGCGCTCGAAATAATGACCGAGGCGACCGCATCGGTCAGCGCGCCTTCGAGGCCATAGCCGACTTCGATGCGCACTTTTCGTTCATTCGGCGCAACCAGAAGCAATACGCCGTTGTTCTTCTGCGCCTGACCGAGCTTCCAGGTGCGGAATAGCTCATTGGCGTAGGTTTCGATATCGCTGCCCTGCAATGACGTCACCGTCGCGACCACGAGCTGGATGCCGGATTTTTCCTCAAGATCCTTCGATTTGTCGGCAAGGTCGCCGCGGATGTCGGCGTTGAGGATTCCGGCCTGATCGACCACCCGGCCGGTGAGCAGCGGAAAGTCGAGCGCAGAAGCCGATGCCGCGCCAAGACACAGGCCGAGGCACAGCACCAGCAAAGCTGCGGCTATTGTCTGCAGGACCCGCATTACCAGCCTCCCGAGGCGCCGCCGCCGCCGGACGAGCCGCCACCGCCGCCAAATCCGCCACCGAAGCCACCGCCGCCGAACCCTCCCCCGCCAAAGCCGCCGCCGCCCCAGCTCGAGCCGCCATAGGGGATGAAGAGCGGACCGGCGCGACGCGCCGTGCCGCCGCTCGAGGGACCGCCACCGCCGGCATTGCGGATCAAATACCAGCAGATGAAGAGGATCAGCAGAAAGAACAGGATCGGAAACAGTTTGTCGAAGTCGCTCTCGGGATCGTCTTGGCGGACATCGACCTTGCGCTGCCAGTCCGACGTGTCGCCGCTCAAGACGCTGATAATCCCGTCAACGCCGCGGCTGATGCCGCCGGAAAAATCGCCCGTCTTGAACCGCGGCACGATCGCGCTCGAAATGATCACCGACGACAGCGCGTCGGTCAGCGTGCCTTCGAGCCCGTAGCCGACCTCGATGCGGACCCTGTGCTCATTCGGGGCGATGAGCAGAAGAACACCGTTATTCTTCTGCGCCTGGCCGAGCTTCCAGGCGCGGAACAGCTCGTTGGCATAAGTTTCAATGTCGCCGCCTTGCAACGATTTGACGGTGGCGACGACCAGCTGAATGCCGGACTTGTCTTCAAGGTCTTTCAGCTTGGTCTCAAGCTCGCTGCGGCTCTCCGGCGTCATGATATTGGCCTGATCGACCACACGGCCGGTCAGAGGCGGAAAGTCGAGTGCGGCAAGTGCGGCAAGGCTGAACAACAGCGCCGCGGCGAGACCCGCGGCCATTCCGGGGCGCGCGAAACGCAAACCCAGACTCCACAACCACAGACGCCTGGGATTTACGATGTCTGAGGTCACGTCCGTGGACCTGTGGTTATGGATTCCGAGCGCCGCACTCCGAGCGGCGCCCGGAATGGCAACAGCATCAGAACTTCACTGGCGGCGGCTTGTCGGAGCCTTCGGTCGCGGCGAATTCCGCCATCGGCTTTTCGCCGGAGAACACGGTCTTCGCCCAGAGGACCGTCGGAAACGTGCGCAGCGACAGGTTATAGGCCCGCACCGCGTCGATATAGTCGCGCCGCGCCACCGCGATGCGGTTCTCGGTGCCTTCGAGCTGCGATTGCAGCGCCAGGAAGTTGGCGTTGGATTTGAGATCCGGATAGTTCTCGGTCACGGCCAAGAGCCGCCCGAGCACGCCGGTCAATTGGTTCTGCGCGTCCTGAAACGCCTTGAGCTTATCCGGGTCGGTGAGATCGGACGCGTCAAGCTTGATCTGCGTCGCCTTGGCGCGCGCCTCGACCACTGCCGTAAGCACGCTTTTTTCCTGCGCGGCATAGCCCTGCACCGTCGCCACCAGATTGGGAATGAGATCGGCGCGGCGCTGATATTGGTTCTGCACGTCGGCCCAGCGCGCCTTGGCCGTCTCCTGCAGCGTCGGGATGGTGTTGTATCCGCACGCCGACAGCGTCAGCCCCAGACCGAGCACCGCCAGGATCGCACGAATGTTAGTGCGAATATTGCCGAAGAAATTGTTGGGCATGTCGCCCTCCTCATTGCATTTGACGCACAAAGGCAGAGAACGGTTCAACCTTCGACCGGCTCGGTGCCGGTAATCTCGATGCCGAAGCCGGACAGCCCGACATAGGTCATGCCGCGCGACGAGGTCAGCAGCCGGATCGAGGTAACGCCGAGGTCTTTGAGGATTTGCGCGCCGAGACCGACCTCGCGCCATTGCCGCGAGCGCGCTTCGCCGGACGCGGTTTCGTCGCTTTTCGGGATCGAGATCACCGGCACGCCGGCGGTACCGTCGCGCAACAGGATTAGCACGCCCCTGCCCTCGGCGGCAAAGCGCGCGAGCGCCTGGTGGATCGGCTTGGCGCCGCCGAACACGTCGGCGATGATATTGGCGCGATGCAGCCGCGTCAGCACGTTCTTGCCGTCGCCGATGGAGCCATGGACGAAGGCCATGTGATAGACTGGGTCGAACGGCGTGAGAAAAGCGTAGCCGGTCAGCGTGCCGATTTCGGTCTGCACCGGAAATTCGCCGGCGCGATCGATCAGCTTGTCGCGCGACTGCCGATAGGCGATCAGTTCCGAGATCGAGATGCGTTGCAGCTTGTGGCGCTCGGCGAAAGCGGCAAGCTCGGGGCCGCGCATCACCGTGCCGTCGTCATTCATCAGCTCCGAGAGCACACCCACCGGCGGCACGCCAGCGAGCCGGCACATATCGACGCAAGCTTCGGTATGGCCCGAGCGCATCAAGACGCCGCCTTCCTTGGCGACCAGCGGAAAAACATGCCCCGGCCGCACGAAGTCCGACGCGCCGGAATTGCCGTTGGCCAGCGCCCGAACGGTATTGGTCCGCTCCTCGGCCGAAATTCCCGTGGTCAGGCCGTGGCGGACATCGACCGAAACGGTAAAGGCGGTGCCGAGCGGCGCATCATTGAGCGCGACCATCGGATCGAGATGCAGCCGCCGCGCCTCGTCGAGCGCGAGCGGTGCGCAGACGATGCCGGACGTGTGGCGGATGATGAACGCCATCTTTTCCGGCGTGCACAGGTTCGCAGCGACAAACAGATCGCCTTCATTCTCGCGATCGTCGTCATCGGCAACGATGACAATGTCGCCGCGGCCGAATGCGGCGATGGCGGTGCGAATACGTTCGTGAACGTCCTGCATTCCCGGCCTTTGCCCCCTGTGCGCCGTCAGCGTGTGGGCGGCGCAACCGGCCATGACGGTGTTACGCCGACCTGGCCGCGTTGACGTAGATAGTGATCCGCGATGACGCATGCCACCATGGCTTCGCCGATCGGCACGGCGCGGATGCCGACGCAAGGGTCATGGCGGCCGGTGGTCGAAATATCGGTTTCGCGGCCGTAGCGGTCGACGGTGCGCCGCGGCGTAAGAATCGACGAGGTCGGCTTGACGGCAAAGCGCGCCACGACCGGCTGGCCGGTGGAAATGCCGCCGAGAATGCCGCCGGCCTGGTTAGAGAGAAACATGAGCTTGCCGTCATTACCCATGCGCATCTCATCGCCGTTCTCTTCGCCGGTGAGTTCGGCGGCGCCGAAGCCGGCGCCGATCTCCACGCCTTTGACCGCATTGATGCTCATCAAGGCGCCAGCGAGATCGCCGTCGAGCTTGTTGTAGATCGGCGCGCCGAGACCCGGCGGCACGCCTTCGGCAATAACCTCGATGACCGCGCCGATCGAGGAGCCCTTCTTGCGCAATCCGTCGAGATAATCGCCGAGCATGGCCGCAAGCTTTGCGTCGGGACAAAAGAACGGATTGTTGTCGACCTCGGCCCAGTCCCAGCGGCCGCGATCGACGCGATGCGGCCCCATCTGCACGAGAGCCGCGCGGACCGTAAGATCGGGCACCACCTTGCGTGCCACGGCGCCAGCGGCGACTCGCATCGCGGTCTCGCGCGCGGATTGCCGGCCGCCGCCGCGATAATCGCGCAGGCCGTATTTGATGTCGTATGTGAAGTCGGCGTGGCCCGGGCGGTATTTGTCCTTGATGTCGGAATAGTCCTTCGAGCGCTGATCGACATTGTCGATGACGAGCGCAATCGGTGTGCCGGTCGTCACCTGCGCGCCGCTCTGCTCGTCGGCAAAGACGCCGGAGAGAATCTTGACCGTGTCGGGTTCCTGGCGTTGCGTCGTGTAGCGCGATTGGCCGGGACGGCGGCGGTCGAGATACGGCTGAATGTCGGCCTCGGTCAGCGGAATGCGCGGCGGGCAGCCGTCGATCACGCAGCCGATCGCCGGCCCGTGGCTCTCGCCGAAGGTCGTGACGCGAAATAGATGGCCGAACGTGTTGAACGACATGGATATGACAATGCTTGAAAGAACAGCGTGGCGGCTTGGTAGCCCGCGCCTCCCATCCGGTCAAATGCGCTTCGCGTTGCACGCAAAACCGTTCGCAGCTGCGGCAGGAATCATGCATTTCGTTCGCGCCCGCAAAATTCTCGCATCGGTTTTGCCGCAATATTGCGCACGACCAGGCGCGCATTGATTGGGCCGTTCATGCCGCATTCATCTCGCTGAACACGGATTAATGGAAACCTGAACAACCGTTAAGCTACGGAAAAATAAAGGTTTTTCGTGATTTTTGGATTGCGCGCGAAGCCGCGTTGTGGCATGGTGAATTTCGGTAAGGGGGCTGAAGCCCAGGGACCGAGTTGACCTGACTGAACCAACCCTGCCGTAGGTTCATCACTCAAACACCGAGGAACATCATCATGGCGGCGAAGAAGAAGAAAAAGGCTAAGACGAAGACGAAGTAAATGATTGGCGTGAGCCTCGTATTGGGGCCGCGCTATCAGCTTCGGATTTCGCGAGATCCCAGATCTCGCACAGCGGCCGGACCAAGGTTCGGCCGCTTTCGTTTATGGGTGACGGGAATTTTGTCGAGCGGCGTGCCGCCGTTCACGCGTAACGCGCCATCGTGCCGTCGGCAAAAACATAGACGACACCTTGGGCGATCTGCGCGTGCGTCGCCTCTTCCTTCGGCAGCACATTGAACAGCGCCATCAGCGCGCGCACGCCGCCGCCATGCCCCGCCACCACGGTGTCGCGCGTCAGCGAGGCATACCATTCACCGATCCGCGCCGTGAGCTCGCGATAGCTTTCGCCGTCCGGCGGCGCAAAATCCCATTTGGCGCGCTCACGCTCCGCCAGCATTTCGGGCATGCGGGCTTCGATTTCCGGCAGCGTCAAGCCTTCCCATGCGCCGTAGGAAATCTCCAACAAGCGATCGTCGGTCTGGTAAGGCTGCGGCGGCAGCCCAAGCGTCGGGCGCAGGATCTCCATGGTTTCGCGGGCGCGCCGCAGCGGGCTCGCCACATAAGTAAAGTCACCGGCGTTGCGGTTATCGCGCGCGAACAAATCCCGCAGCACCTCGCCGCTATCCTTCGCCTGCAATCGGCCGCGGGCATTCAAGAGCGTATCCAGGCGGCCCTGCAGGCGTTGCTCGGCATTGAAATCGGTTTCGCCATGGCGAACGTAGTAGAGGATCGGCATGCCGGTTCTGCTTCCGCGCATCCGCAATCGGAATGCTGGCGCAACAATTATTGGATTCTCGCCGGCGCGGGAATGCGCGGAGTGCGGATCACTCTTTGCCGACGGCGATGTCAGGCGCGTCCGGATGCTTCATGCCGACAATATGGTAGCCGGCATCGACGTGATGCACTTCGCCGGTGACGCCGCGCGACATGTCGGACAGCAGATAAGCGCCGGCCTCACCGACTTCCTCGATAGTGACGTTACGGCGCAACGGTGCGTTGTGCTCGTTCCACTTCAGAATGTAGCGGAAATCGCCGATCCCGGACGCCGCCAGCGTCTTGATCGGACCCGAGGAGATGGCGTTGACGCGGATGTTCTTCACCCCGAGATCGGCGGCGAGATACCACACCGAGGCCTCGAGCGCCGCTTTGGCGACGCCCATGACATTATAATGCGGCATCCATTTTTCCGAGCCGTAATAGGTCAGCGTCAGCATCGAGCCGCCGTTTGTCATCAGCTTCTCCGCGCGCTGGGCGATCGCGGTGAACGAGAAGCAACTGATCAGCATGGTCTTGGCGAAGTTATCGGCTGTGGTGTCGACATAACGTCCGTCGAGCTGATCCTTGTCGGAAAACGCAATGGCGTGGACCAGAAAGTCGATGCTGCCCCAGGCCGACTGGACGGCGGCGAAAACCGCGTCGATGGTGTTCGCGTCGGTGACGTCGCAATCGCCGACGACGATGCCGCCGATCTCCTGCGCCAGTGGTTCCACGCGCTTCTTTAGCGCGTCGCCCTGATAGGTGAAGGCAAGCTCGGCGCCGTGGCTGTGACAGGCTTTGGCGATGCCCCAAGCCAGCGAACGGTGGTTGGCGACCCCCATGATCAGGCCGCGTTTGCCGCGCATGAGGCCGGACTTTTCTGGCATTGCCTTGAGACCCCGTGCGCGGATTTCCAGCCCCGGCCTCCTATGGCATAGGGTCATTGGACCATCAAGCACGGCCGGCGACCACCGGCCCAACGGGCAATGGCGGCCGGAATACGGTCGCGCTAGGAACGGCCACGGCGTAAAGCGGCCATAAGGCACGGCAAACGGGACTGCGGCGGTGCGTCACGGAATAGGCGGCCGCGGAATAGCCGGCCGTGCTTGGGGTTTTTGAACGTGAGCATGTCGGAGCGACGGCACGCACAAAACTTAACGTCCCTTAATAGGTGACATGCTTGAGTGATTTCCGGGAGCAGGTCCAGGCGGCAATTCCGGCGCTGCGCCGTTACGCACGTGCGCTGACGCGCAACGCCGAGACTGCCGACGATATCGTGCAGGACACGTTGGTACGAGCCTTGCGTTCGGAGCATTTGTTTCACGGCGGAGATACGCGAGCATGGCTTTACACCATATTGACCAACCTCAACCGCAACCGGCTGCGCAGCCTGTCGCGGCGGCCGGTGCTGACGCAGATCCACGACAACGACGCGGTGACCAGCGGCCCGGATTCCGGCGGCCGCGACATTGGACGGGCACTCGACGAGCTTGCCGAGGATCAGCGCTCGGCGCTGTTGCTCGTCGTGCTGGAGGGCCTCACCTATCGCGAGGTCGCCGAGATCCAGGGCGTGCCGATCGGCACGGTGATGTCGCGGCTCGCGCGCGCGCGCACGCAGATAAAGGCCTTTCTTGACGGCGAGCGCCCTGCGCTGCGCCGTGTGAAATGACGAAGAGAGCGAACGATGATTGATCGAGACCAAATTGTGGGCGAAGACGAGCTCAACGCCTATGTCGATGGCGAGCTGCCGGCCGAACGCCTTGGCGCCGTCGAAGCATGGCTCGCAAGCCACCCCGACGATGCAGTGAAAGTCGCGGCCTGGCGCCAACAGGCCGAGTTCATCCGCGCGCGCTACGGCGCCGCCGTCAATGAAAAGCCGCCGCAGCGGCTCAATGTCGACCGGCTGACGCGCCGCCGCTATGGCGCCTTGGCGGCCGGCATCGCCGCGACGCTTATGGCGCTCCTCGCCGGCGGCGTCGCCGGCTGGACCGCGCGCGGCGCCATGGCGGCCAACCCGTCCGATCTCGCGCTCTTCACCAGCGACGCACTCGATGCTTACCGGCTCTACACCGTCGAGGTCCGCCATCCGGTCGAAGTGCCGGGCGACCAGCAGCCGCACCTGCAGGACTGGTTGTCCAAGCGCGTCGGCTCGCAGTTGCGCCCACCCGATCTCAACAAACTGGGATTGAAACTCGTCGGCGGCCGGCTGTTGCCGGGGCCGACCGGACCTACGGCGTTCTTCATGTATGAAGGCGCGTCCGGTGAGCGCTTTACGCTTTACTGCGGACGCACCGGCGATCAGCAGACCGCGCTGCTCTATACTGCAGGCGAGCACAACGCGGCCTATTATTGGGTCGACGGCAATGTCGCCTATGTGCTGAGCGGGCCGGCGCAACAGGACCGCCTGCACGAGATCGCGAAGTCGGCTTACGACCAGATCGATCAGCGCACGCCGCTTTAAGGCAAGCGGATCGGCAGTGCGGCCATTGCGGCGCGGGGTCGGTCCCGGCGCCTCGCTCTATTGCGCCTCACTCCACTGTCACAGAACGTAAATATGTAAGTTGACGCGGCTACGCGGGGCGAGCGCCGTTGACCGTCGCTGCAGCCCGCGGCTTTCAGAAGCGTGAGATGATCCATGTCGTCCGTCATGTCCTGGATTGCGAATTCGATGCCTGCGCTGCCCAATCTCGCCGATCTGCCGAAAGGCTGGGTCTGGGCCGGCATCGTTCTTTGCATCCTGCAGTCCGCGATGTTCTCCGGCCTCAACCTGGCGGCGTTCAGCTTGAGCCAATTGCGCCTGCAGATCGAGGCCGATGGCGGCAATGCCGACGCGGCGCGTGTGCTGAACTTGCGGAAGAATTCCAACCAGGTGCTCGCGACCATCGTCTGGGGCAATGTGACGACCAATGTCTTGCTGACGCTGCTGTCGGACTCCGTTCTCGCCGGCATCGCCGGCTTCTTGTTTTCGGCCTTCGCCATCACGATGCTCGGCGAGATCATTCCGCAAGCTTATTTCTCGCGGAATGCGTTGCGCATGACGTCGCGATTTCTTCCCTTTCTCAATTTCTATCGCGTCGTCCTCTCCCCTTTGGCGAAGCCGACCGCATTTCTGCTGAACACATGGCTTGGCGCCGAAAGCATCGAATATCTCAAGGAGCAAGGCGTCCGCTCTCTGATCGCGCGCAGCGCGGCGAGCGGCGGCGACATCGGCCGGATCGAGGCGACCGGCGCGCGCAATTTTCTCGATCTCGACGATGTCGCGGTGACCGACGAAGGCGAACTGATCCATTCCCAAAGCATCATCAGCCTGCCGCTCGCCAACCGCCGTTGCATCCTGCCGCATTTCACCGCGTCTCCCGACGATCCGTTTCTGCGGCAGCTCGATGCGTCGGGCAAGAAATGGGTGATCGTCACCAATCCACAAGGCGAGCCGGAATTTGTTCTCGATACGCATTACTTCTTGCGCGACGCGCTGCTCGATCAGCTCGAGATCAAGCCCGGCGTCTATTGGCACCGGCCGATCATCGTCCGCGACATGAAGACCCGGCTGGGCGACGTCATTGGACAAATGCGAGTTCTGCCCGAGCGGCCGGGCGACGACGTCATTCATCACGACATCATTGTGGTCTGGGGCGCGCAGCGGCGGATCATCACCGGCTCCGATCTGTTGGGACGCCTGCTGCGCGATATCGCGACCGTGGTGCCACCGCCGCAGCCGCCGAATGCGGTTACGCCCTCGGGCACGACGGCATTAGGCGCCGGCATGGCGCCGGCGATGTCCTCTGTCACGGCCCAGACCGGACTTGCGGTCCCGGCCGGCAAAGCCTGATTGTTGCTGCAAGCAGCCTGACAGAGCGTCGGCTGCGATCGGGCCTACATATCCGTGCGCGGATCGTAGGATTTTTCCGCCTGCCACTTTTTCATCAGCGCTTCGAGATCCGGATCGCTCTTCTCCGGCAGCGCAATGCGCACCGTGGCGAGGAGATCGCCGTGATGCCCTTTGGCGGGAAAGCCTTTGCCCTTCAGGCGAAACGTGCGCCCACTCGAGGTCCACGGCGGGATGGTAACCTCGACCGGCTTGTCGAGCGTCGGCACGCGGACCTTGGCGCCGAGCGCCGCTTCGTAGAGCGTAATCGGCAGATCGAGCCGCACGTCATTGCCCTCGAGCTTGAACACCGGATGCGGCGCGATCGATATCGTAATCAGCACGTCGCCTGAGCCGGCTTGGCCAGGCATGCCCTGGCCCTTGAGCCTGACCTGCTGCCCCTCGGCGATGCCGGCCGGAATCTTGACATCGACGTCCTTGCCGGTTGGCAGCCGCAAACGCTCGGTGACGCCCTTGGCCGCTTCCGGCAGCGTGATCGTCAAGGCTGCGTGCACGTCGGCGCCGATGCCGAAATCTTCTTGCTCGAATGTCGAATCCGCGCCGGGGCGACCGCGCCCGGCTGCACCGAAAGCTTGTTTGAGAATGTCCTCGAAACCGGCAAAACTGCCGCTCCCGCCGCCGCCCGCGCCGCCACGGCCGCGCCGTGTCGTCCGGGTAAAACCTTCCGGACCGAAATTGAAGCTTTCGAAATTCATGTCGTCGCTGAAGCCGGTGCCCGCGCCCGGCCGCGCGCCGCCGCCGAATCCTTGGCCAAAGCCTTGAAAGCGCGGCTTGCCTTCGGCATCGATCTCGCCGCGGTCGAACGCCTTGCGCTTGTCCTCGTCTTCGAGCAGTTCGTGCGCGGCATTGAGCTCGGCAAAGCGCGTCGCCGCCTTGGGATCGTTCTTGTTGGCGTCGGGATGCAGCTTCTTGGCGAGCCGCCGATAGGCGCTCTTGATGTCGCTCGGGCTCGCCTTGCGGTCGAGGCCCAAGACTTCATAGGGATCACGCATCCCCGAAGGACTCCGAATAAGCTTTTCGGGCCGGCCCCGCCCGCCCAGGTGCCTTCAATGTGGGCATAAAGTCTCCGTGACGCAATGCAGCAAGCGCGGCTAACAAGCGAATCCAACGTGCGAATCGCTTCATCGCGCGGCGATGATAGCGCCTAGCCGCGACCGAGGGGCTTGAGCCGCCGTATCTCCCAGGCGCCCGCTTCCGTGCGGCAGGCCGCCCCTTGCAGCCAGTCCTGCGAGCCGCCGTGGACATAGCTGGCGAGGAAATCACGGCAAGACAGACCGCCCTCGGTATAGGAGGTGGCGAGCGGGGTTATATTGCCGCCGGCGCCGGTATCCGGATTTTCCCAGGGAACGCTTGTATCCTTGCCTGCTCGCGCCAGCGCATCGGACACTGCGGCGCGCGCATAAGCGAGGTCGTCGGCCAGATCGTTGGCCCGGTCAGTGGCCTGACCACGCGCCTGGTTACGGGCCAGTTCGACCTGCCGGGACGGCACGTTTGCCGACTGTGCCTGTCCGGCCGGAGCCGCGATGGAACCGGTCGTCGGCGGATCGCCGTCGTCTCGCGAACTGAGGGAAGACAGCCGGTAGGAACAACCGGAAACGACGAGCGCACTCAGCACCGCCGCTACAAGCTTATGCCGCCGCCCACATAGGCGTAACGCCACTGTTCCACTATATAGAGACCGGCGGCACGCTTCCCGATCACCCCACACCCGCACTTGGGTACTCCGAGAATGTCCGACGCAGCGCCCATTGAACACCCGGTGTGGTTAACGAGCGGTGACTTCACCGAAGCGAGCGAGCCGCTGCGCTTGTTCGCCGCATGGTTTGCCGAGGCCAAGCGCTCCGAGCCGGTCAATCCGGACGCCATGACGCTCTCGACCGTCGATGCCGCCGGCATGCCCGATGGTCGCCTGGTGCTGATGAAAGGCTTCGATGAGCGCGGCTTCGTGTTCTATACCAACCTCGACAGCATCAAGAGCCGCGAGCTCGCTGCGGCGCCGAAAGCTGCACTAACGTTTTATTGGAAATCGCTCCAACGCCAGGTACGGCTGCGCGGCGGCGTAGAGGCGGTTTCGAAAGAGGAAGCCGATGCCTATTTCGCCACCCGTTCACGCATGGCGCAGATCGGCGCCTGGGCGAGCAAACAATCCTCGCCGCTGGAAAGCCGGCTTGCCTTCGAGAAGGCGATCGCGATCCAGACGGCTAAATTCGCCGTCGGCACCGTGCCGCGGCCGCCGAATTGGTCGGGCTATCGCGTCGTCCCCATCCAGATCGAGTTCTGGCAGGAGCGGCCGTTTCGCCTGCACGATCGCATCGTCTTTCAACGTGCGAGCCTGAACGCGCCGTGGACCAAGACCCGGCTTTATCCGTAATCACGAGCAGATAAAAGATGCCGACCAACAACCAGCCGCGCCGCACGCTCCTTCTCACCGGGGCCAGCCGCGGCATCGGCCACGCCACGGTGAAGCGTTTTTCCGCCGCCGGCTGGCGCGTCGTCACCTGCTCGCGGCATCCATTTCCGGAAAACTGTCCTTGGGAAGCAGGACCGGAAGATCACATTCAGGTCGACCTTTCCAATCCTGAAAATACCGAAGAGGCGATCGCCGAGACCAAACGCAGGCTTCACGGCGAACTGCATGCGCTGGTCAATAACGCCGCGATCTCGCCGAAAGCCGAAGGCGGTAAACGGCTGTCGTCGATCGAAACTTCGCGCGAGGACTGGCATCACGTCTTTCAGGTCAACTTCTTTGCGCCGATCATGCTGGCGCGCGGGCTGCTTGACGAGCTGAAAGCGGCCAAGGGCTCGGTGGTCAATGTCACCTCGATCGCCGGTTCGCACGTGCATCCATTCGCCGGCTCCGCTTATGGCACCTCAAAGGCGGCGCTGGCGGCGCTGACCCGCGAGATGGCCGCCGACTTCGGCGCGCTGGGCATTCGCGTCAATGCCATTGCGCCCGGCGAGATCGACACCGCCATGCTGTCGCCGGGCACGGAAAAGATCGTCGAGAATATTCCGATGCACCGGCTCGGTACGCCGGACGAAGTAGCCAAGATCATCTACGTGCTGTGCACGGATACCTCTTCCTACGTCAACGGCGCCGAGATCCACATCAACGGCGGCCAGCACGTTTAGGTAAGGCGGCCGCGCGTTGTCTCGAGCGACGAGGGCTGCAAGCTCACCGCCCGACGTCAAACGGCCGCTCCTGGAAAAGTCGCTCCTGCCCGCGGATGTGCGCCGCCTGATCGACGAATTGCTGCAAACAAACGGCGGTTAACGCAAATCGCCGCACGCCTTTAGTCTAAAGAAAACCGGCTTGCTGTCGGGGGGCGTTGGGATAGACTTGCCGATAAGCCGTCGCTTTCAAGCAAAAGACGGCAATTCCAGGGAGAGTCGACCAATGAGCAATTCAGAGAGGAGCACTGCGTCCAAACGTCTGCGCGCAGTGTTGACGGCCGGCGCCGCTATCGCTGCGCTCACCATCGCGACACACGGTTCCGCACAGGCTGAAGATTCCATCAAGATCGGCGTCATCGCCGAGGCGCAGGCCGTCGCCGGCTCGTCGATCCCGCAGGCCGCTCAGCTTGCCGCCGATGAGATCAACGCCAAGGGCGGCATCAACGGCCGCAAGATCGAGATCGTCACTTACGACAACCACTCCTCCGCCGCCGAGTCCGTGCGTGCATTCCAGCGCGCCGCGACCGAGGATCACGTCAATGCGGTGATCGCCAGCTATATCAGCGAAGTGGTGCTGGCGCTCGAGCCCTGGACCGGTCGCCTGAAGACGGTGATGGTGACGCCGGGAGCCGCCTCCGACGTGATTACGCAAAACATCGCCAAAGACTACGACAATCTCAAATACACGTTCCACGGCTATCTGACCTCGACCAATCTGGCCTTGCAAGTCTGCGCCGCGGCCAAGGACCTGCTGGTCACCGACCTGCACATGAAGAACGCCGTCGTCGCCAGCGAAGACGCCGCCTGGACCACGCCGCTCGACGCCGAATACGTGAAATGTCTGCCTGACGTCGGCCTCAAAGTGCTCGACCACGTCCGTTTCTCGCCCGACACGACCGACTTCACGCCGATCTTCAACAAGATCGAGGGCGAGAAGCCCGACGTGATGATCACCGGCATTTCACATGTCGGCGTGCAGCCGACGGTGCAATGGAAGCAGCAGGAAGTACCGATCCCGATGCTCGGCGTCGCCTCGCAGGCAACCAATTCGAGCTTCTGGAACGACACCAACGGCGCGACCGAAGGCGTGCTCTATCAGGGCGTTTCGGGACCGGACGTCGCGGTGACGTCGAAAACCTTGCCGTTCGCGAACGCCTTCAAGGCGAAGTACGGCAACTTCCCATCCTATTGCGGCTACACCGCCTATGACGAGGTCTATTACATCGCGGAGGCGATCCAGCGCGCCGGCGGGTCGACCGATCCGGACAAGCTGGTCGATGCGCTGGAAAAGACCGACTATGTCGGCACCATCGGTCGCGTCCAGTTCAACGGCAAGGACTCGCCCAATCCGCACGCACTGAAAGTCGGCCCCGACACGATCACCGGCCTCATGCTGCAATGGCAGGACGGTAAGCAGGTCAATCTGTGGCCGGCCAAAGTCGCCAACGGCAAGCTGAGATTCCCGAAATTCATCAAGGTCGGCTCGGCGAACTGACGAGCGGGATCTTGATCTCACTCCTCCCCGTCCGCACTTGCGGGCGGGGAGACGTTTGATGGGGACTTCAGGCTTTAGAGCGTAAGCGCGTGAGCGTGGTCTGAACGATGCTGTTCTGGCAAATCCTGGTCGACGGCTTTGCGATCAGTTCTCTGTATGCGCTCGGCGCCACGGGCTTTGCGCTGATTTTCGGCGTCTCAGGCGTTCTCAATCTGTCGCACGGCGCGCTGATGGTAGCGGCCGTCGTCGCAGCCTGGGCTGCCGGCAACGATCTGCATGTTGGACCCTATGCCGGCGCGACGCTCGGCGTCGCTGTCGGCTTTGTAGCGACGATGCTGACCTATTTCATTATCGTGCGGCCGCTGCAGCAGACGCGCAAAATCCGCGAGGAAGAGAAGGAGATCTTCATCCTCACCGCGACGCTGCTCTGGGGCATCATGATCCAGGAGCTGATCGCTTATCTCTACACCAACAATGCCAAGACCGTGGCGCCGATTGTCAACGGCGTCGTCTCCATCGTCGGCGTGCGCACGCCGCAGAACGAGATCTTCACCGCGGTGGTGTGCTGGCTCGCCATCGGCGTGCTGTGGCTTCTGGTGAACCGCACCCGCGCCGGCAAGGCGGTCCTTGCCGCCTCGATGAATCCGCGCGGCGTGACCTTGCTCGGTATCGAACTGTCGCAGGTCTATATCGTCGTCTGGGCGATTTACGGCGTGCTGGTCGGCATCGCCGGCGTTCTGCTCGGCATGTTTCTCGGCGTATCATCCTATAGCGTCGGGCCGCTGACCGCGAGCGCGTTCTCGATCGTCGTGCTCGGCGGGCTCGGCAGTGTCTCCGGCGCTTTGATCGCCGCTTATGTCGTCGGCTATCTCGAGACCATCACCGCTTATTTGATCTCGCCGGCCTATCGCACCATTCCGGCGCTGCTCCTCCTCGTCGCGGTGATGTATGTCAGGCCGCGCGGCTTATTGGGGCGGCGCTAGATGGGCTCACTCTCCACCTCGCGTGTCCTTCTGATTGCGTTCGGCGTCGTGGTGCTGCTCTCGCTCTTGCCGCTGCGAGCTTCGGGTTACATTCTTGGCCTCCTCACCATCGCTTACTATTTCGGTGTCTTCGCGATGGCCTGGGATCTGCTTTTCGGCTTCGCCGGCGAAGTGAATTTCGGCCCGACCTTCCTGATCGGGACCGGCGCATATACGGCGGGCATCCTCGACAATCTTTATCAGCCGCCGATCTGGGTCTGCGTCGCCGCCGGCGCGCTCGCCGCCGTCGCCGGCGGCGTGGTGCTCGCGCTGCCGGCGCTGCGCGTGCGCGGGCCCTATTTCGGCCTGACCACGCTGGTCGCTGTCTTGATGCTGCAGAACTTCATCGTCGTCGATGCGAGCCTGACCGGCGGCGAAATCGGGCTCACGGTGCCCGATGTCATCACCATCAGCGATGCCAAGAATTACCAGATCGCACTCTGGTTCATGGCAGTGAGCGGCGCGATCCTGTTCGCGCTGTCGCGCTCTCCCGTCGGCCTGATCCTGCAGGCGAGCGGCCAGGATGCCGTGCAAGCCGGCGCACTCGGTTTCAACGTCACGAAGCACAAGCTCGCTGCCTTTATCATCAGCGCCTTCTTCTCGGGCCTCGCCGGCGCGATGCTGGTGTTCTATCTCGGCTCCGCCTCGGTCGGCACCCTGGTCGACATCACCGTCGGCGTGCAGATCATTATTTCCGCCGTGCTCGGCGGCAGGCGCACCATTCTCGGCGCCGTGCTCGGCGCGGTCTTTCTCATCGCCATGAGCGAGGCGTTGCGGCCGCTCGGCGATCTTTCGAACTTTGTCGTTTTCGCCATGGCGCTGGTCGTCGTGCTGTTGTTCCCGAGCGGCCTCTTCGGTCTGCTGACGCGCAGCAAGGAGCCCTCGTGAACACCAATGCGAGCACCGCGAACGGCGCGCATCTCGAGGCGCATCTCGAAGTCTCGGGCCTCACCAAGCGCTTCGGCGGGCTTGTCGCCGTCAAGGACATGGCGCTCAGCGTTCAGGCGGGGAAAATTCTCGGCCTGATCGGCCCGAACGGCTCCGGCAAATCCACCGTGATGAAGCTGATCATGGGCATCGAACGTCCCAATGCCGGCTCGGTGCGCATCAGCGGCGTCGAGGTGGCCGGCTGGCCGTCACACAAGATCGCGCGCATGGGCGCCGGCATCGTGTTCCAGCATTCTCGCCCGCTGCACCGCCAGACGGTGCTCGAGAATATCAAGCTCGCGCTCCTCCCCGACAAGCTCACGCGCCTGTTTGCCGATCCCGATGTCGACGAGCATGCGCGCGCCATCGCCGCACGCGTCGGTCTCGGCCACGTGCTCGACCGCCGCCCGGCGACCTTGCCGTTCGCCGATCTGCGCAAGATCGAGATCGCCAAGGCGATCGCGCGCGATCCGAAAGTGCTTCTGATCGACGAGCCGTTTGCCGGGCTTACGTCGACCGAAACGGAAGCCTTCTCCGATCTCATCTGCGAATTGCGCGACGACGGCCGTGCCGTGCTTTTGGTCGACCACAATGTGAAAAGCGTCTCACGCCTCGTCGACCGGGTGCTGGCCATGTATGTCGGCGAACGAATCGCCGAAGGCAGCGCCGAAGAGGTGATGCGCGACGAAACCGTCCGCCGTGTCTATCTCGGCGGCAGCATGGAAACCGCGGCGCGGCCGGAATCTTCGTTTCGCGACCGCACCACGCCGTTTCTCGAAGTCGACAATGTCAGCGTGTTCTACGGCAAGGCGCAGGCGCTGGAGAAAGTCTCGATCCACGTCCATGCCGGCGAATTCGTTTCCGTCGTCGGATTGAACGGCGCCGGCAAGACGACGTTGTTCAACGCCATTTCCGGCCTGTTGCCCTATTCAGGCGATATCCGGCGTGAAGGCACGCCGCTGCGCGGCCGGACCGCGGCGACGATCGCCCGCAACGGCATCGTACAATGCCCGGAAGGCCGCGAACTGTTCGTCGACATGACGGTGCGGGAAAATCTCGACCTCGGCGGCCAGCATCTGCCGCCTGCCGAAAGCGCCGCGCAGATCGTCTGGCTGTTCGAGCTGTTCCCGATCCTCAACGAGCGCCAGAAACAGGCGGCCGGCACGCTGTCCGGCGGCGAGCAGCAAATGCTCACCATCGCGCGCGCCTTGATGATGAAACCTAAACTCCTGATCCTCGACGAGCCGACGCTCGGGCTCGCACCCGTCATCCTCGAGCAGATTTCCAAGGCGCTGGAGAAGCTGCGGCAAACCACCGATATCACCGTGCTCCTTGGCGAACAGAACGTCACGTTCGCGCTGCCGCATGCCGACCGCGTCTATGTGCTCGAACACGCCCGTATCGTCTGGGAGGGTGAGCCGGCAAAATTCGCTGCCGGCGCAGGCGCTGGCTATCTGTGAACTATCGCAGCGCGTGCGGCCGGCTTTGGCCGCGCGCCGCCGCCAGAAATTTCGGCTGAAAGATTTCGAGGAACGCCTGCGACGCCGGCACCAAGGTCTTATCGGCCAGCCGAAGAATGCCGATGCGGCGCGTGATCGCGGGACGCAGCGGCTTCACGGCAACGCTGGAGCCGTTCGCCGGCGGCAAAGCCGAGGCGGGAACGACGGCGACGCCGAGCCCGCGGGCGACGAAATCGAACAGCGAGCCGAACTGGTTGGTGATGATGCTGTGATTGAACACGACGCCGCGATCGTTTGCGGCCATATCCAGCGTGCGCCTCAGGCCTGAATCGCTCGGCATCGAAATCATCGGCTCGTCACCGATATCCTTGAGCGCAACGAAAGGCGCGGCGCTGAGGCGATGGCGCTTCGGCATCACCACATAGCAGGGCTCGTTGACGATCGAGTCGGCAACAATGCCTTCGGCAAGCCCGAGCGCATTGCCGATGCCGAAATCGGCGATGCCGCTCCTGACGTCTTCGGCCACCGCGCTGGTCAGTCCTTCCCTGATCTGGACATGCATCTTCGGATGCTTCTTGCGGAATGCGACCAGTGCCGCCGGCAGGATGCGATGCGAAATCGACATCAAGCTCGAAATGATGAGCTGGCCGCGCATCTGGCCGTCGAGCTCACGCGCCTTCTGCGATTGCTGCAGGAACTCGCCGAGAAGCCGCTCCGCCGCCGGGATGAATTCGCGGCCGGCCTCGGTCTGCGACACGCTGCGCGTGCCGCGGGCGAAAAGCTTCACGCCCAGGCGCGTTTCGGCCTGCTGCACGATCCGGCTGACGCCTGGCTGCGACATGCGCAAATAGGACGCCGCGGCGATGAAGCTGCCGAACCGCGCTAACGCCACCACCGTGCGCAGATGCTTCATCGACAGGTTAGGCACGTCTTGCAGGTCGGCCATATCATTCTCCATTCATGCAAGAATGGCATAAAATATCATTATTCATTTCAAATTGACATTGGCCCCGGCGGCTTGCCAAAGTCGGCGTCACGCAACTTGGCAAAGAGGATCACATGCAGCGCGAGCAGGCTGAAGTGAACGAGGAGGCCGAAGTTAAAGTTTATTCCGACTTCAAGAGCCCCTACGCTTATCTCGCCTTCGACCCGGCCTTCGCGCTCGAGGACAAGTATCACGTCACGCTGAAATGGAAGCCGTTCCAGCTGCGCCTGAAAGGCAAAGGCGAACGCAGCCAATATTCCGAATACAAAGTGAAATACTCCTACATGGACGCGCGGCGCTGGGCCAATATGCGCGGCGGGCTGATGATCCGCGGCCCCTTGAAAATCTTCGATACCACGCCGGCATTGATCGGCGGCCTCTACGCCGAGAAACACGGCAAGCTCCGCGACTACGGCAATAAGGTCTTCGACCTCTTTTTCAAACGCGAGCTTGCCGCCGACGAAGCCGATGCCATTGCGCCGGTCGTCGAAAGCGTCGGCCTCTCGGTGCAAGGCTATCGCGACTATCTCACCGGCGAAGGTCCCGCCGACTACGAGCGCGCGCAACAGGACGCCGTGACCGACCAGGTATTCGGCGTGCCGATGTTCTATTTCCAGAACGAACCGTTCTGGGGTTACGACCGCATGGGGCTTTTGGAGCAGAGGCTGGCCGAAGCCGGCCTCAAACGCGGGCAGCCGCTCAAGCAAGCGGTGTGACGGCGATGCTCGACCTTTATTTCTGGTGTACGCCCAACGGCTATAAGGTGACGATCCTGCTCGAAGAGCTCGGGCTCGCCTATAACGTCGTGCCGGTCCATATCGGCAAAGGCGAGCAGTTCAATCCGCATTTTCTGAAGATCAGCCCGAACAACAAGATTCCGGCGCTGGTCGATCATGATGGGTCCGACGGCAAGCCGCTCGCTTTGTTCGAATCCGGCGCCATCATGATGTATCTCGCCGAGAAGGCGGGCTTCCGTTTTATGCCCGCCGATATGCGCCGCCGCTACGAAGTTATTGAGTGGCTGATGTTCCAGATGGGCGGCATCGGTCCGATGCTCGGCCAGGCGCATCACTTCCGCCGCTACGCCAAGGAACAAATCCCCTACGCCATCGAGCGCTATACCAGTGAAGCGACGCGGCTCTATCGGGTGCTCGATAACAGGCTTGGCGAAGCCGAATACCTCGCCGGCGATTATTCGATTGCCGACATGGCGGTTTATCCATGGCTGCGGCCCTATAAATGGCAGGGCCAGGATATTGCGGCGTGGCCGAACTTGCAGCGCTGGTACAACGCGGTGCGCGCCCGCCCTGCCGTGCAACGCGGCGTGGCCGTGCTGACGGATCGCCTCGACAAGAACAAAGAAAAGCCGGTGGGCGAGACCTGGGACGTTCTGTTCGGCCAAAAGCAATTCGCGGCGCGTTGAGCGTGCGCCTCGCCGCGCGCGCCACACAATGGTGAAAAGCGATGCAAAACCTGCCGATGCTCAAAGGCTACCGGGTGCTCGATATCGGTCAGTTCGTCGCCGCGCCGACCTGCACGCGCATCCTTGCCGAAATGGGCGCCGAGGTGATCAAGCTCGAGCTCGCGCCGTTCGGCGACCGCGGGCGTTTTTCCGGCGACAAACCCCGCGATCCGGACCTGAAGAAGACGTCGCAAAGCACCTATTACTTCCAGCACAATCATTCGAAGAAGTCGCTCGCCGTCGATATCAAGCAGGAGCGCGGCCGTGCGCTTATCTATGCGCTTATGCCGAAGGTCGACGTCGTCGTCGAGAATTTCGCCCCGGGCGTGATGGCGCGCGCTGGGCTCGGCCATGACAAGCTCTCGGCGATCAATCCGAAGCTGATCATGTGCTCGATCTCGCTCGCCGGACAATCCGGCCCGCTCAGCGACAAGCCCGGCTTCGACTATATGGGCGCGGCCTATGCCGGCATTACTGCCTGCATCGGCGAGACCGATCGCGGGCCGGCGCAACTGCCGATCGCCATCAGCGACAGCGCGACCGGCGTGACCGCGGCGATGGCGGTCGGCTTTGCGCTGCTGCATCGCGAGCGCACCGGCGAAGGCCAGTATATCGATTGCTCGCTGATCGACACCTATTTCAACATGCACGAAGTCAATGTGCCGAAATCATCGCTGCGCGGCCGGCAATTCCATCCGCCGCGCATGGGCTCGTTGCATCCCGACGGCGGTCCGACCGGCGTATTCCGCTGCAACAATGACGAATTCATTTCGATCATGGTGATGCCGCATCAATGGCCGCTGATGGTCAAGGCGATGAACAGGCCGGATCTGGCCGAGGATGCACGCTTCCACGACGCGCGGGCGCGGCGTGACAACAACGCGGCGCTCAAGGGCATCATCGAAAACTGGCTTGCGCAATTCGCGAGCCGAGATGACGCCATTGCGGCGCTGGAAGCGGAGCGCGTTCCGTGCGCGCCGGTGCTCAGCCTGCACGAAACCATGGCGCATCCGCATTTGCGCGCGCGCGGCACCGTGCGCCGCGTCACCGATCGCGACATTGGGCCGTTCGACATTCCGGGGCTTGCCGCAAAATTCTCGCGCTGGACGCCGGCGGCCGACCTCACGGCGGACCGGCTCGGCGAGCACAACGAGGAGATCTTGCGCGACATTCTGGGGCTGAATGACGCCGAAATCCGGGAGCTTTATTGCGGCAAGACGATCGTTCACGATCCTTTGCTCGAAAAACCCATGCCGGGCACTGACAAACAGCGCGCAGCGGCCATAGAGTAAGCCCGTCTGCGCGCCTGCCGCGAACGCTTTCCGGCGGCCGGCGAAAACCATTTCAGCACAGGAGACTTCGATGATCCGCAAGGCCAAAGCGGTTTGGCGCGGCACTGGCCGCGCCGGCGACGGCGACCTCACCACCGATTCCGGCGTGCTCGCGCAAACGCCCTATTCCTTCAAGACCCGCTTCGAGAACGAGAAAGGCACCAATCCCGAGGAACTGATCGCCGCGGCGCATGCCGGCTGCTTCACCATGGCGCTGGCGTTCCAATTGCAAGGCGCGGGCTTCACGCCGACCGAACTCGCAACCGAGGCCGCCGTCAGCCTCGACCCGGAGGGCCAAGGTTTTCGCATCACCAAATCGGCGCTGACGCTGCGCGCCACCGTGCCCAATCTCGACGAAGCAACATTCAAGAAACTTGCCGGCGAAGCCGAGAAGAATTGCCCGGTCTCGAAGGTGCTGAACGCGCAGATCACCCTCGACGCGAAATTAGGCTAAAAATCCCGCTAGGCATGTAGAAAATCAATCATCGCGGTCTCCGCGAGCACGGCCTCGGGAATGCTGTGCCGCGCCGAGCGGGCGCGCTCTTCGGCGGTCTGCGTCGCTTGCAGATAGGCGCCGAGGTGGCGCGCGCGTTCGATAATCCTTCGGTTGTCGGGCAAGCGCGCCGCCTCGAAGCGGCGCAGCGCGCTTTCGATATCGTCATCGTCGAGCGCCGTAGCGAGCGCGGCGGCATCGTCCGACGCCTTCGACACGCCGGCCCCGACATGCGGCCGCGCCACGAAGGCCGCATCGCCGACGATGGCGACGCGTCCGAACGCGAGATGCGGGCTTTCGAGATCGTAGATCGGCTGCAAGATCGGCTCCGCGATCAGGCGGATGATTTCGCGCACTTGCGGCGCCAAGAGCCGCTCCGCCGCCACCCGCATGGCGGCGATCGGCTCGGCGCGAATGAGCGGTGGCGGAATCGAGATTGAATGCGTCACGCCATTCTTGTCGGTGAGAAGCTCTTGCAATTCGCTTTGCTCGGCGGCCGGCCGGTACCAGACGACGTTGTAGCGGCGCTGGCCCTCGCGCAGCTCGTCATTCGGCCCCGCGACGGGATAGCCGAGACATTGCTCGCCAGGCGGCAGACAGAACGTCATCAGCATGAACAATTCGCGATGGATCGCCGGCGAGAAGTCGCGCTCCGACAAGAGTGCGCGCCACGCGACATAGCCGGCATAGAGTGGCGCAATTTTAGGCAGACATTGCTGCCGCACCGTCGAACGCAAACCGTCGGCGCCGATCAGCACGTCGGCTTGCAACGACTGACCGTCATTGAAGTGGGCAACGACCCCGTCCGGATTTTGGGCGAAGGCCTTCAGCCCCCGCCCACGATGATATCGCTGCGGCGGGAACGCGGAGCGGAGCAAGCGATACACCCGCTCCCAGGCGGTCAGAATTTGCGGGCAAGTGCT
>DATHPQ010000218.1:0-13534 GCA_035483735.1 Xanthobacteraceae bacterium
GGCTCACCGAATCCGGACTGTCGATTACGGAATGGAAGCCCGTGATGGGAGTGGCGCCGCCCTTGAGCGACGCGCAATGGCAGAGCGAGTTCGAAAAATATCAGGCCATTCCACAATATCGCGAAATCAATAACGGCATGAGCCTTGATGCGTTCAAGACCATCTATCGGTGGGAATGGACGCATCGCTTGATCGCGCGCACCATCGGCATGGTGTTCCTGCTGCCGTTCCTGTGGTTCTGGTGGCGCGGCTGGATCGGTCCTGGATTGCGCAACCGGCTGTGGCTGATCTTCGGGCTTGGCGCGATGCAGGGCGCTGTCGGCTGGTGGATGGTCGCTTCAGGTCTCGCCGACCGCATCGAAGTGTCGCAATATCGGCTGGCGACGCATCTTGTCCTTGCCTGCCTGATTTATGTCGCGCTGCTGTGGATGGCGCAGCGCTGGGATCAGCCGCCGACAACTGCCGTGCCTGCGCCCATTCGCTTCGGCGCCATTGCGCTTCTCATTCTGGTGCTCGTGCAAATCTATCTTGGCGCCATCGTTGCCGGGCTGCGCGCCGGACGTATCTATAATACGTGGCCGCTGATCGATGGCGCCTTGGTGCCGGACCCGGCACGTTTGTTCTTCAATGCGCCGCTATGGCGGAATTTCTTCGAGAATACGCTCACCGCGCAGTTCGATCACCGCATGTTGGCTTATGCGATCTGGATCGTTGCGCTGCTACACGTGTTCGGCGTGGCGCGCGCGATGAAGAAAGGACTGGCGCTCACCGGCGCGGTTCTGCTCGCGCTTGCCGTGACGCTGCAGGCGGCGCTCGGCATCTGGACACTCTTGATGGTCGCGCCGCTGTCGCTGGCGCTGCTGCACCAGGCGATGGCGATGGTGGTACTGACCGTTGCGACCGTGCACGCGGCGTCCGTTGCCGAACGGGAGCCGGGCAGTTTTTTGTCTTCAGCGAGGACCGGCGATCCCGTAGTCGGCGATGCAACGGCTCAGACCGTTGCGTCTATTCGGCCAGCGCCTGTTCGAGATCGGCGATAATGTCGTCCTTGTCTTCAAGGCCGATCGAAAGCCGCACCACGTCGGGTCCAGCGCCGGCCTGTACTTTCTGTGCATCGTTGAGCTGACGGTGCGTCGTCGACGCCGGGTGAATGATCAGCGAGCGCGTATCGCCGATATTGGCGAGATGCGAGAACAGCTTCACGTTGGAGACGAGCTTGACGCCGGCGTCGTAGCCGCCCTTCAGCCCGAAGGTGAAGACTGCGCCGGCGCCGTTCGGGCAATATTTCTTGGCGAGGTTGTGATAGCGGTCGCCCGCGAGCCCCGGATAGCTGACCCAGGCCACGCTCGGATGCGCCGCGATCCATTCCGCGACCGCGAGCGCGTTGTCGCAATGCCTTTGCATGCGCAGCGGCAGCGTCTCGATGCCGTTGAGAAACAGGAACGAGTTGAACGGCGACAGCGCCGCGCCGATGTCGCGCAGCCCGAGCACGCGGCAGGCGATGGCGAAGGCAAAATTGCCGAATGTCTCGTGCAGCACGATGCCGTGATATTCCGGGCGGGGCTCGCACAGCATCGGATAGCGCCGCTCGCGTGACCAGTTGAAGGTGCCGCCGTCGACGATCAAGCCGCCGATCGAATTGCCGTGGCCGCCGAGAAATTTGGTCAGCGAATGCACGACGATGTCGGCGCCGTGATCAATCGGCTTGCAGAGGTAAGGCGTGGCGAGCGTGTTGTCGACGATATACGGCACGCCCGCGCGCTTGGCGATTTGCGCGACCGCCTCCATGTCGGTGATGACGCCGCCGGGATTGGCGATCGACTCGGTGAAGATCGCCTTGGTCTTCGGGCTGATCGCGCGCTCGAACGAGGACAGATCGTCGGGATCGGCCCACACGACGTTCCAGCCGAAATTCTTGAACGCATGATTGAACTGGTTGATCGAGCCGCCATAGAGTTTTTTCGATGCGACGAATTCGTCGCCCGGCTGCATGAGGCAGTGAAAAGTCAAAACCTGCGCCGCGTGGCCTGAAGCAACGGCAAGCCCTGCCGTGCCGCCCTCGAGCGCGGCGACGCGCTCCTCAAGCACCGCCGTCGTCGGATTGCCGATGCGCGTATAGATATTGCCGAAGGTTTGCAGGCCGAACAGCGAGGCCGCGTGATCGACGCTTTCAAAGACGTAGGACGTCGTCTGATAGATCGGCGTCGCACGCGCGCCGGTCGTCGGATCGGGCTGGGCGCCGGCATGAATGGCAAGCGTCGAAAATCCCGGAATGCGTTCGGTCATAGATATTTCCTCGTGCGCCTATGCTCGCGGGTCCTGCGTCTTGGGCCGTCCGTTATTGAGAAAAACCGACCATGCCGGGTTCCGGGCAAAGCCGTCAAGGCGCGCCGGCCGTTGGCGCGGCCGTCGCGGAATTTTTCACCCGCGCGACCGGCGCCAGGGGCGCGAATTATTCGGTTTCCGACAGGTTTCCTGCAATACCCTTCTCCTCGGGATGCGAACGGTCGGATGCTGCCAAGCGCTCGTATCGGGCCTGTTTCGCGGAACCTATGTTATCGGTTGTCGATTGATTATCCATCCGCGTTTTGCGGAACACAGTGCGCATGGCCGATATCGATTTTACCAAGCTTCCCGCTTTCCATTCTCCAGCAGAAATCCTCGCCCACCCGCGCTTTTCTTTGGCGCGCGACGAATTCGTGAAGGCGATGCTCGCCCTCTACGAGCACAAGCCCTTTCTCAACCGGCTGCTGCTTGAAGCGAGCCGCACCGTTCTCGTTTCCACAATCATGTGCGTCCACGCGCGCTACGACGAGGCCGATCGCGCGACTTGGCCGACGCTACGCCTAGTCTCGGACTCCATGACCGAGCATCGTCTCGCCAGTGCCAGCCGCGTCCAGGATCTCGTCTCGCGATTCGTCAAGACCGGCTATCTCGAACAGCGCGCGGCGCCGCGGGACCGCCGGGTCCGCCTCCTTACGCCCACCAAGAAGATGATCGCGCAGGACCAGGATTTTCTGGTGTCGCATCACCTGCCGTTGCAGATCATGTTTCCTGACCCCGGCTACGCGCTGATCATGACGCGCGATCCCGCGTTTCAATTGAAGCAGCGTCTGGTGTCGCGCGACCTGTTCGCGCTCGGCGCCAAGATCCTCGCCTCAAATCCGATCATGATGCTGTTCCAGGGCCGTGACGCCGGCGTGATGATCCTCATCAAAATGATTGCGATGTCCAAGGCGCAGGGCGGCGCCGCGCCGCTCAAAGTGTCCTATTCCGACCTCGGCGGCCGCTTCGGCGTATCGCGCACCCATGTCCGCAAGCTTCTGGTCGCGGCGGAAAAGATGAAACTCGTTCGCTTGACCAAGGCGGGCGGCCAGTTCGTCGAACTGCTGCCTCCGGTCCTGCAGGCTTTCGACCGTCTCGTCGCCGACGCCATGAGCGGCTTCGATCTCTGCTATCAGCTGGCGCTTCGCGCGGTGAAATAAAGTTTTTTCATTTCACGTCATCAATTGTTCACGTCGTGGAATCGTTACGTCACGGTGGTGAAAAGATTTAAGCATGCCGGCGCGCTCCGCACGATCGTTGGCAAGTGTTCCGTTGCTGTCCCCGCAACGCCGGCTTAACACCGCGCGACTGTGCTGTGCGTCACATCGAAGCGGTGAGTTCCGCGCTATCCGAATGCAGGCGGAAATGCAGGCCGTACCAGCGCAGAGGATAGCGCCATGCCGAACCGAGACCGACTTCGCGGCCCTTCAACACGTGCGTATGGCTGCAGCGAATCGGATGCCGAAGGGTGGGTGGTGATTGCGTTCTGTCTCGCCGGTTTTGTCGCAACCGTCTTCTTCGTCTTTCTTGCCTCGCATATCGGCCCCGTTGCCGGTTAGCGAGGCTGACCTTCCAGCCTAGAGGTTCACGCCATGCGTCATTTCTTCGTTTCGCTCGCGTTCATCAATCCCTGGCTGCTGATCCGCGGCTCTGTCGCGCCGGAGCCGGCAGCGCCGTCGCAACAGCCGCTCGCGAAACCCTTGGACGCCACGCGGGACACCACGCGCGACCGGCGGCCGCTGGCGCTCTTTCCGTTTTAGGTTTTGCGCCGTGAAGGCTTTTCGCCGCTGGCTCATCTATCGCCGCCTGCTCGATGAACTGGCCGAAGCACCCCAATGCACGCTCGCCGAGTTGGGTGTGTCGCGCAAAGCATTGCGCGATCTCGCCTGGCATTGGGCGGATATCGAGGCTGGTTCGATCACGCAGCCACCGGCCCGCCATAGGCAAAGCCTGCGCCGGATCGCTCTCCGCTAGATCGTTGGCAAAAGTTCCGCTGTTGTGCGCGGACGATAGATCGTAATCGTCCGCATGGCGCGACGCCTGCCGCTTGAATTCGCGCCAAGCGGCTTGGCCGTCGATTTACTTGAATCGCTTCAGCGCCACGCGGCAGGCCGGAGAGACGCGGTTACGATTGGCCATCAAACAACGCGCGACCTGTTCACGATCGGGAATGTATCGGCCGCAGACCGTCATCGCGTCGTTCATGCACGCATAGTGGTCGTCGTCCTGGGCGCGCGCGGGAACACTCGCGAGCTGAGGCACAAGGCAGAGGAGGGCAAGAACTGCGGTGCTGCGAAAGTTCATGGACCTTTTCCAATCTCCGGCAAGTGACACAGGGATAAGCGGCACAGGGATAGACGACACGGCATGAGCGGCGGGCGAAGGTGATACGCGAAGAGCTGATGTATTAGGAACGGAGCGGAGGAGAGAATTGGGATTGCGGATCACGTCAGTGGCCACCCTCCTCGCGCTGCACGCGGTCGGCGGCTCCGGTGGCGCCGCCCGGCGCACTGGCCCGGTTCAGCGACATCCGCTGGATGCCGCCGATCGGTGCTCGCTTTGAACTCAGCGTGCGGGTATTCACGCCCATCCAGGCGATCTCCGACGACAGCCGGCCATATTCGATCTTGGGACAGCGGTTCATTACGACTTTCAGGCCACTAGCCTCGGCGAGCGCTGCGGCCTCGTCGTTGCGCACGGAGAGCTGCATCCAAATCGCTTGCGGCCGCGGCTTCAGCGTAAGCGCTTCCTGGACGATGCCAAGCGCATACTGCGATCCACGAAAGATATCGACCATATCCACCGGGACGGGAATGTCGGAGAGCCGCGCGTAAATGCGCTGACCGAGCATGGTGTGCCCGTCGTGCCCGGGATTGACCGGGATCATGGTGTAGCCGCGCTCGAGGAGATACTTAAAGGCGAAATAGCTCGGCCGGTTCTCCTTCTCCGAAGCGCCGACCATGGCAATGGTCTTCACGGTATTGAGGATGCCGCGGATATAGCTGTCCGGATAGGAATCGTGGTTCATCGCAAGCTTCATCGTGTCCCTTGCCGCACCATAGTCGGCCCTGCAGGGCTGCGAAAGGGCGCTGCGAGGTTGCCCGACTCAGGGCGATGACCTAGCCTCCCCAGGCCTTTGCAGGATTAGGGCCGACCGTTCCCGGCCGCGCCGATATCCCGGCTGACATATGGCCATCTGCCGGCTGTGTGCCGTGAGCTGTGTCCCATAAGCCGCATCCAACAACAGATTTCCGATCACACATGTCCGAGTCCGAGATCTTCAGGCATCTGCTCGATCACGCCAAATTCAACACGCCGCGCTGGGACCACTTTCGGCAGTTCGAGCTGCAGCGGTATTGGGATCTTGAACTCGCCAAGCCGCGTAACGCCGATCCGAAGCGTCTCTTGCGCTATGGCTTCAAGGTTTATTCGCAGTGCGACGAAGACGGCATCATCCAGGAGATATTTCGGCGCGTCGGGGCGACCAATCGCTGTTTCGTCGAATTCGGCGTCGAGTCCGGTATTGAATGTAATACCGTCAAGCTTCTCGTCGAGGGCTGGCGCGGACTTTGGATCGAAGCCGACCAGCAGCACGCCGCGCGCATCCGCGCGAGTTTTGGGCCGCTATTGGCTGACGGCAGACTGAATCTAGTCGAGTCTTTTGTCATCGCCGAAAATATCGACGGTTTGCTCGAGAAAGGCGATATCTCCGGCGAGATCGACCTGCTCAGCATCGATATCGACAATAACGACTATTGGGTCTGGAAGGCCATCACCGCGATCAATCCCCGGGTGGTGGTGATCGAATATAATGCGTCGCTGCGGCCGCCGATGTCGCTTGTGGTGCCATATCAGCCCGAGCGCGCCTGGGACGGCGTGTCGAATTATTTCGGCGCCAGCCTCGAAGCCTTTGTCCGGCTCGGGCGCAGCAAAGGGTATCGCTTGGTCGGCTGCTCGATTTCAGGCGTCAACGCTTTTTTTGTTCGCGATGACATTGCCGGCGACCGTTTCTTCGACCCGGCCACAGCCGAGGAACTCTACGAGCCGCCGCGCTACTTTTTCGGGATGATGAAGTCCGGTCATGCGGCGGCGCCGGGACATTATCTCACCGTCTGATTTCGCTCACGGTCTGATTGCGGCGGATCGATGTGCCGGCGGAGGCAGCTATCGATCCTGCCATTTCGGCTCACGCTTTTCGACAAAGGCGCGGATGCCTTCCTCGGCGTCGCGCGCCAGCATGTTCTCGACCATGACTTCGGACGTATATTTGTAAGCCTCAGCGAGCGGCATTTCGGCCTGGCGATAAAACGCCTCCTTGCCGATTTTCACGGTCAGGGTCGATTTCGCTGCGATCTTTTGCGCCAGCGCCAGCGTCTCCGCATGTTCGCTGCCCGGCGCAACGACGTGATTGACGAGACCGATGCGCAATGCGTCTTCCGCGGCGATCAGTTCGCCCGTGAGCAGCATTTCCATTGCATGCTTGCGCGACACGTTGCGCGACAACGCTACCATCGGCGTCGAGCAGAACAGGCCGATATTGACACCCGGCGTCGCAAATTTTGCGGCCCGCGATGCGACGGCCAGATCACAGCTCGCCACGAGCTGACAGCCGGCCGCGGTCGCGGTCGCATGCACGGCGGCGATCACGGGCTGCGGCAAAGTCACGATTTGCTGCATCGCCGTGCTGCACAGCGTCATGATGCGCTGGAAATAAGCGCGGCCGTGGTCCGGATCGGCGCGACGCGCGGTGATCTCCTTGAGATCATGACCGGCGCAGAACGCCAGACCGTTCGCGGCCAGAATGACGACGCGTACCGAACGCTCGCGCGCGATCGCGGTGAGGGCGTCGCCAAGCGTCTCCAGCATCGCCTCCGACAGGCTGTTGCGGGCCTGCGGCCGGTTCAGAGTCAGGATTGCAATCCCGCCTTTATCCTCGCGCAGCAGCATCGGGGCATCGGCAGCGGATTTGGCGGCGGCGGCTTGAGCGTTCATCGCGGCATATCCGGCTTGTTGCGTTGTTCTGCAGGTCGCGCTGACTTTGCAACCTGTCCATTGTATCCGACTATCCGGCTGCCGGGGAAATTCGAAAAGGGACACGGGGAGGGAGCGCGATGGTGAAGGTCGATAGGACCGCCGCACCGAAGCTGACGCGTGAGCGGCTGTTGCAGCTTCTGGAGGCCGAATTCCCGGAAGCGACCCACGCGGTCGGCGACTACGAGATCGAAGAGATGTGGCACGGCGGCTGCCGGGTGCGCCGCCGCCATCACGAGCGCTCGCTGCGGCCGGGGGGAACCGTGTCCGGGCCGGTGATGATGGCACTTGCCGATTTCACCATGTACTTGGCCGTGCTCTCGGCGATCGGCTGGGTTCCGCTCGCGGTCACCACCAATCTCAGCATCAATTTTCTCAAAAAGCCCGGCGCGCGCGATCTCCTGGCCGAGGCGCAATTATTCAAGCTCGGCAAACGGCTTGCGGTCGGCGAGGTGGCTCTGCGCTCCGACGGCGACGACGATCTGGTCGCCCATGTCACCTCGACCTATTCGATCCCAGCTGCATGAGATGAGAGGTAATTATATACCTCTTAGCCAACTGATTGAGAAATATCTGAAATAAGCATCGAAATGATTGACCAGTGGACGGTCGCCCGCTACAAGCCTGCGCCACGGCGCCGGAATGGCGCGAAATATGGCGCACGGTACTGGCAACACGGTATCAGCGCACAATCTCAAACGGATGCGGATATGAAAACCTTTTCTGCCAAACCCGCAGAGGTGGAGAAGAAGTGGGTGATGATCGACGCCGAGGGTCTCGTCGTCGGTCGGCTCGCTTCGCTCGTCGCCATGCGGCTGCGCGGCAAACACAAGCCGACATTCACGCCCCATGTCGATTGCGGCGACAATGTCATTGTCATCAATGCCGCCAAAGTGGTGCTGACCGGACGCAAGGTTCAGCAGAAGATCTACTACAAGCACACGGGCTATATCGGCGGCATCAAGGAGCGCAGCGCCAAGGCGATCCTCGCCGGCCGCTTTCCCGAGCGGATCGTCGAGAAGGCTATTGAGCGCATGCTGCCGCGCGGCCCGCTCGGCCGCCAGCAGCTCAGCAATCTGCGGGTCTATCCGCGCGGGGACCATCCGCACGAGGCGCAGCAGCCGGAGAAGATCGACATCGGCGCCATGAACCGCAAGAATAAGAGGGTCGCCTAATGGCCGAGACCATGCAGACGCTCGAGGATCTGTCCTCGCTGAAGACCGCGGCGCCGGCCGAAGCGCCCAGATATGTGCAGAAGCTCGACAAGCAGGGCCGCTCCTATGCCACCGGCAAGCGCAAGGACGCGGTCGCCCGCGTGTGGGTCAAGCCCGGCGCCGGCAAGATCGTCATCAACGACCGGCCGGTCGAGACCTATTTCGCCCGCCCGGTGCTGCGCATGATGATCCAGCAGCCGCTCACCGTGTCGAGCCGTCAGGGCCAATTCGATGTGGTGTGCACCGTGTCCGGCGGCGGCCTTTCGGGCCAGGCCGGTGCGGTCCGTCACGGCCTGTCGAAGGCGCTGATGCGCTACGAGCCGGAACTGCGTGGTGTGCTCAAGCGCGGCGGTTTCCTCACCCGCGACAGCCGCGTGGTCGAGCGCAAGAAATACGGCCGCGCCAAAGCGCGTCGCAGCTTCCAGTTCTCGAAGCGGTAATAGCGTTCGTCTTCAACATCCGCTCGTCCCCGCGAAAGCGGGGGCGAGCTTTTGTTTGCGCCGGCTCAGAAAAACGCCAGCGTCCGGATCTCGATGCTCTCGCGCGGTCGGGCATTCGGCGGGGTGGTCAGATCTTCGAAGGCGGTATGCGCGGTCCAGCGGGCGCGGCCGTCTTTCAGCGAGTCGAACACTTTGAAGACATAGGCCTCCTCGCGCCGCATGCGCGGGAACCAATACCATTTGTGCTTTGGATTGTACCTGATGGCGTAGGTCTGGCCGATACGGCCGGGGGCGCGCCGCTCCGAAACGATCATGTCGCTCGGCGACAGCGTTTGTGCGTCGGCCATGGCCAGCGGATTGGTTTCGACAGGATGGCGGATCGGCCGCCAGACCTGGATGATGGCAAAGCGGCGCTTCAACAAGTCTTCGGCTTCATCGGGGAGAATGTCGCGCACGCGCTGCGGTGCCGACCATTCGGTATAGTCGTTATGCACGCGGCTGACGACTTCGCGGATCCCTTTGGCCTGGCGCATGTCTTTGTCGGCGGTGCGCAGCGTGTGGTCGAACACGACGACGCGCTTGGCGCCACTCTCGGCTTTGATCAGCGCTTCCATCTCCGGATAATAAACGCGCCTGATCTCGTCCTCGTCGAAGAAATCGGCCATCTTGGTGTCGTGCGGCACGAAACGAAAGCCGTTACGCTCCAACGCAAAGCCATCAGCGTGCGGGCGGCCGTTATGGATGAGGACGCGGCGGGGATCGGGCGTGCCGCCGGAACGCGTGTCGCTGCCGCCGGGGGCAGCGATGGTGAAGACTGGGGTTCCATCATCGACGATGTAATTCAGCGTCGCCTCGATCGTATCGGGAGCCATACCGGAAGCAGTGTCGAGTTCTGCAAGCTGCGCCATCGGATCCTCCTGTCCCTGCTCATAATCTATGTGCGAACAGTTCGGAGAGGAAGGTGCAGAGCGCCTTTGGAAACTCCATGCTTCGCCACAATCCGCGGATAAAATTAGGTTCTACCGATTTACCCTTCCGCAATTTTATTCGTGCCTTTAGCCCCCAGTAGTAACGCGTATGGAACGACTGGCGACATAGTCTCGAATTCGTCAGTCCTCGGTTAGCGCCACATGCATCTCGACCTGCAAACCATCTCGGTGGTGACGGTATTCATTGCGGCGCTTCTCGGCGCATTCCTGGTCTTTGCCGGGTTGCAGAGCCGTAACGTGCGCGCGCCGATCTGGTGGGGCTCGGCGCATATCGTGAATGCCTGCGGTTTCGCCTTGCTCACGGCACGCGGTTCAGCGCCTGAATTCGTCACGATTTGTATCGCCAACGCTTTGGTGTTGTTCGGTTATGGATTGACCTGGACGGGCGCGCGCGTCTTCGACGACCGGCCGATCCGTCCCTCCGTCGTGCTGGTGGCGCCGCTGATCTGGATTGCGCTGTGCCGAATTCCGGCTTTCGCCGATGATCCGGGTGCGAGAATCATCGTCGCTTCGACCATGCTGGCGTTACTCGCTTTGCTCGCGGCGCGGGAATTTTGGCTGGGCCGCGACGAGCCTTTGATGTCACGCTGGCCTTTGGTCGTTGTCTTCTTCGTCCATGGCGTCACATTACTGTTGCGCGTGCCCGCCGTTCTGTTCAGTCCGAGCTTCCGCGATCAATTTGCGCTGAGCAACCTGTCATTCACCTTGCTGGCTTTCGCCACACTGTTGTTCACCGTCATCATCGCCTTCTTGCAGCTCAACCTGACCAAGGAACGCAGCGAGCTTCGGCACAAGATCAATTCGCTGGTCGATCCGCTGAGCGGCGTCGCCAACCGCCGGGCCTTTCTCGAGCAAGCATCGAGCCTGTTGGGACGCTACGGGGCGGAGCATGAGCCGCTTGCCGTGCTGCTGTTCGACCTCGATCATTTTAAACAAATCAACGATCGTTTCGGCCATGCCACGGGTGATGTCGTGCTGCAGGTGTTTGCCGATACGGCCACGTCGACATTGGGCGCGGACGTCTTGTTTGCCCGCATCGGCGGCGAGGAGTTCGCATCCTGTCTGCCGGTCGGCGACATGGATGAGGCCTACGCCATTGCCGAGCGGGTCCGGCGCAATTTCGTCGCGGCGGCGGCCCGTTTCGGCCGCGAACAATTTTTGCCGAGCGTCAGTGTCGGCATCACGCTCGGCCATGAGTCGGGCCTTGCCGTCGGCGCGTTGCTTTCTGTCGCCGACCGTGCGCTATACCGGGCCAAGGATCTCGGGCGCAATCGCGTCGAAATGGAAATGCCGGACGGAGAGGCGGCGACGAGCGCGCCGTCGATCGTTCCCATCATCGGCAGCGAACGTGCAGCGCCCGGTGCGCATTCGAGCGGCCGACGCAGGCGCGCCGCATTGTAATTTTCGATTCAACAAATCTGCAGACAATTTTCTCAAGTCCAATTTTGCGCTTCTTTTCGTGAAAACCTTCCTTATCTAAGACACTCTCGGCAAATCCTGAAAGGCAAACGTCCAACGCGGCGCGGCAGAGCATGATAGGCTTCGCACCTAGTGGTGAGGAGCAAGAATGTTCGCGCGTCTCGCGGAAGCGTCGACGTCACTTGATATCGGTACATTGTTCGTCACCGCGGGCTGCGTGACCGCGCTGCTCGGGCTGTTCCTGCTGTTCGCCTGGGTGCAGGAGCGCATGGCGGCGCTCGCCTGGTGGGGTAGCGCCTATCTGATCGGCGGCTTCTCGGCGGCGCTCTGGCGCTCGGAAAATGTCTTGCCGGTGCCGGTGCCCCCTGGCGTTGCCGACGTCTTATTGTTCATCGCGCTCGGTATGATCTGGACGGCGGCGCGGGCTTTTCATGGCCGCGATGTCCGCTGGGGTGCTATGTGCTTCGGCGCTGTCGCTTGGACCGCCGCCGATATGTCGCACGCGATGCCGCATACGCCGGCGGTGCGCATCATGCTGGGCTCGGTCATTGTCGCGATCTATACCTTCATGATTGCCGCCGAGCTGTGGCGCGAGCGGCGCAAATCTTTGATCCGCCGCTGGCCGGCGCTCTTTGTGCCGATGCTGCACGGCGCGATTTTTCTTTTCCCCGTGGCGCTGGCGAGCCTCGGTGTGCGCAGTCTCGCCACCGGCTGGATCGCCGTCTTCGCCATCGAGGTCACGCTCTATGTGGTCGGCGCGGCCTTCATCGTGCTGGTCCTGGCCAAGGATCGCACTGTCAGCCGCTATAAGCGGGCGGCGGAGACCGATCCGTTGACCGGTCTGTTCAATCGCCGCGGCTTTTTCGGTGCCGCGGCAGTGTTGATGACCGCCAATCGGCGCAAGAAGCTCGCGCCGGTGAGCGTGCTCGCCTTCGATCTCGATAAATTCAAATCCATCAACGATCGCTTCGGCCACAAAATGGGCGATGTCGTCTTGGAAATGTTCTCCAAGACCTTGCGGAAGACGATGCGCGCGGACGACATTATCGGCCGGCTCGGCGGCGAGGAATTCGTCGCCATCATTTCGGGCAAGCTCGCCGACGCCTGTATCGCCGCCGAGCGCGTGCGTGTCGCATTCGAAGCGGCGGCGCTTGCCTCCGATAGTCGGCAGATTCCGGTCACCGTGAGCATCGGTGTCGCCTCCGGTCTGCCGACCGCGAACATCGATAAGATCATCGAACGCGCGGACGCCGTACTCTACAAGGCCAAGGAAAACGGCCGCAACCGGGTCGAGGCGGACGAGGTCTTGGTCGTCCCCGAAGCTCATGCGGACGGCGCGCGCAAGCCAGCGGAACATGCACCGGCGGCGGCAAAAGCCGGTCCGGTCCCCGTCGCGGTGACCGTTCCGATCATGGTGCGGTAATTCCCCTGCGTTTCGAGTGTTGCGGGTGAAAAAGAAAGGGCGCCACTGCGGCGCCCTTTAAGTTCAACTTTGGGAGGATGATACGCCTACGCTTACGACGAATAATACATCTCGAATTCGACCGGATGCGGGGTGTGCTCGAAGCGAATCACTTCGCTCATCTTCAGGTCGATATAGCTGTCGATGAAGTCGTCGTCGAACACGCCGCCGGCCTTGAGGAAGCCGCGGTCCTTGTTGAGTTCCTCGAGCGCCTGGCGCAGCGAGCCGCACACCGTCGGGATCTTTTTCAGCTCCGCCGGCGGCAGATCGTAGAGATCCTTGTCGATGGCTTCGCCCGGATCGAGCTTGTTCTTCACGCCGTCAAGGCCGGCCATCAGCATCGCCGAGAAGCCGAGATACGGATTGGCGAGCGGATCGGGGAAGCGGACCTCGACGCGCTTGGCCTTCGGGTTGGTGGTGTAGGGGATGCGGCAGGAGGCCGAACGGTTGCGCGCCGAATAGGCGAGCAGCACCGGCGCCTCGAAGCCCGGGACGAGACGCTTGTAGGAATTCGTCGTCGGGTTGGTGAAGGCGTTGATCGCCTTGGCGTGCTTGATGATGCCGGCGATGTAAGACAGACAGGTCTCCGACAGGTCGGCGTATTTGTTGCCGGCGAAGACCGGCTTGCCGTCCTTCCAGATCGACTGATGGCAG
>DATHPQ010000219.1:0-15186 GCA_035483735.1 Xanthobacteraceae bacterium
GGCAAAGGGATTGCCGAAATGGGCGAGGAAGCGCTGCGCATTGTCGGCGCTGTCCTTGTAATTGATGCCGACCAGGCGGAAGCGGTTGTCCTGCGACAATTGCAGCAAAAGCGGCGCCTCGTCGCGGCATGGCACGCACCATGATGCCCAGACATTCACCACCGTCACCGCGCCCTTGAAATCCGCCGAAT
The DNA here is from genome assembly GCA_035483735.1 of Xanthobacteraceae bacterium. GTDB lineage: Bacteria > Pseudomonadota > Alphaproteobacteria > Rhizobiales > Xanthobacteraceae > BOG-931. Next base: position 192 of record DATHPQ010000219.1, read on the forward strand.
TCAGGCCGGGCAGCGGCGTGCCGCTACGCTCCAAGCCCGCGACCGGCGGCAGTACCGTCTGCGGCGCCGGATGACCGATCAGCGGTGAGGGGACGAAGGACGGATCGCCGGCAAAGAGGCCGACCAGAAATAAGCCGGCGAGCCCAAGAAACAGCGCGAGCGGAATAAGGACGAGGGCCCGTCGCGGCCGGCTGGTTTCGCCCGCCGTCATGCTCATGCCTGTTCCTTCGCCGCTTCTTTGGCGTCCGCGGTGCGCTCCGCCCGCGGCATGCCGGAGCCGCGGGTGAAACCCTGCAGTTCGAGATCGGCGAGCGTGCGTCGTTGCGCGCGATAATCGAGCGACACCCAGGCGACCAGCACCCCGATCACAACGGCGGCGGCGGCATAGGACGCGGCGATGAAGTCGATATGCGCGGTGGTTTCCATTGTCAGTTCGCGTTCATTGTCGCCTTGCCTGCATGTCAGCTCACGGCGCTCGCTTGCAGGAGATGCAAAGTGCGCACGCGGCGGCGCAAAATTTCGTTACGCATCGCCGCCAACAGCAGCGTTGCGAACAACAGCGTGAATGCGCCGGCCATGATGAAGAGCGGAATGAGAATGGTCGGATCGATCGTCGAGCCGCCGAGGCGAAACACCGACGCGCCTTGATGCAGGGTGTTCCACCAATCGACCGAGAATTTGATGATCGGCAGATCGACGGCGCCGACCAGCGTCAGCACAGCGGCGGCGCGCGCGGCGCGCGACGGATCTTCGACCGTCGTCCACAGCGCGATAACGGCGAGATACAGCAGCAGCAGAACCAGCTCCGAGGTCAGCCGCGCATCCCAGACCCAATAGGTGCCCCATTCCGGCCGGCCCCACAGCGAGCCGGTGATGAGACAGAGCAGCGTGAAGGCGGCGCCGATCGGCGCCGCCGCTTTCGCCGTCACGTCTGCGAGCGGATGCCGCCAGACCAGCGTGCCGAGCGCCGCCACCGTCATCACGCCCCAGGCCAGCATGCCGAGCCAGGCCGACGGCACGTGCAGGAACATGATCTTGACGGTCGCGCCTTGCTGATAGTCGTCCGGCGCGACCATCGCCTGGTCGATGCCGAAGGCGAAGGCGAGCACGGTCACCCCGCTCAGCCACGGAATGGTGCTGTTGGCGAGCCTGAGGAATCGCGAAGGATTGGCGAAGTCGGTAATGGCCATCGGCAACGTCCTGCGGGCGCTTTCCTGTTGCGTTTCTAGTTGTGCTTCCTATTCAAGCACGGTTTCAAGCGCAACGACGCTGACGCTGCAGCCTCTCACTTTTGCATGAGCTCTGCAGGCGCGCAGTTTTGCATAGCGATCATTTGCAGAAGAATCGTGGCTATTTGATTTATCCACTACTCCATTTCCTGCCGTAATGCGGCTGCGGCGGCAAAGGGTCCGACGACGAGACTGGCGAGCGTCAGCGCGCACAGGATCGTGAACGGCGTGCCGAACGGCACTGGGCCGATGACCGCAGCATTGGCCGCGGCGACGCCGAAGATCAGGATCGGCACCGTGAGCGGCAGCACGATGACGGCGAGCAACAAGCCGCCGCGCCGCAGCGTGACCGCAATCGCCGCGCCGATCATGCCGATGAAGGTCAATGCCGGTGTGCCGACGAGCAGCGTCAGCAGCAGGGCGCCTTCGGCGTCAGCATCGATATTGAGGAACAGGCCGATCAGCGGCGCGGCGATGACCAGTGGCAAGCCGGTAGTAAGCCAGTGCGCCAGGCCTTTCATGGCGACCACGAGTTCGAGCGGCGCACGGCCCATGAGAATGAGATCGAGCGAACCGTCCTCGTGATCGTTGCTGAACAGCCGGTCGAGCGCCAACAGGCTTGCCAGCAAGGCCGCAAGCCACAGGATCGCCGGCCCGATGCGCTTGAGCAGCGCGAGGTCGGGCCCGACGGCAAATGGCACCAGCGTCACCACGACCACAAAGAACAGCACGCCCATCAGCGCGCCGCCGCCGACGCGCACCGCGATCCGCATGTCGCGGATGAGCATGGCGGTGAGCGCGCTCATGCCGAAGCCTCCGCCGCAACAGGCGCGGGCGCCGCTTGGTCGAGCCGCAGTTCCAACGTCTGGTCGAGACCGATCGGACCGTGGGTTGCGGCGATGATCAGGCCGCCGGTCGCAAGATGCGCCCGCATCAATTCGCTAAGCCGGCTCTGCGCCGCGGCATCGAGCGCGCTGGTCGGCTCGTCGAGCAGCCAGATTGGGCGTTTCGCTGCAATGAGCCGGGCAAGCGACAGCCGCCGGCGTTGCCCGGCCGAGAGATAGGCCGCGGGAAGTCCGGCGAGCGCATCGAGCCCGACCGCGGCGAGCGGCTTAGCCACATCACCGGAAGATCGTTCGCCGAAAAACTCCGCCCAAAAGCGCAAATTCTCGGCGACCGAGAGCGACGGCTTAATCGCATCCTGGTGGCCGACGTAATGGGACTGTTCGCCGATGCTCATTTCGGGATCGCCGCCGTCGAGCGTAAGCCTGCCCTGCGCGCTGCGCAGAAGTCCGGCGATGGTGCGCAAGAGGGACGATTTTCCTGCCCCGTTGCGGCCGGTGACGGTCAAGGCCTCGCCGGACGACACCGCAAAGCTCACGCCGGTGAAGACGGTGCGCCCGCCGCGATGACAGGAAAGTTCAACAGCGGAAAGCCGCATCAGCCTGACCTAGAGAGAAACCCCGAATAAACCGAGCCGCATCGGCCGAAAACCCCGGCCGTTCCGATCAAACGCGCATGTTATCGGACAATTCGTTGCCGAACTGGCACTAGTTTAGAAAAGACCTTATAAGCCGGAAGTCGGATCGCGGCGCGCCGGTGACGCCTGCCACATTCGATTTCCCCTTCCTTTTCTCCCTCGCGCGCGGGGGAGGGAAGGGCGGGGTGTACGGCCCCTTCGGCAACCTTTTGCCTCAGCTTTTTGCACCGGCGCCCGGCCGGCAGCTTGGGAAAAAAATCATGACGTCGCTCGACAGCTTTAAATGCCTTCGTCCGCTCAAAGTCGGTTCCAAGACCTATGCCTATTACAGCCTGCCAGTTGCGGAAAAGAACGGCCTGAAGGGGATTTCGCGGCTGCCATTCTCGCTGAAAGTGCTGCTGGAAAATCTGCTGCGCAACGAGGACGGCCGCACCGTTACCAAGGATGACATTCTTGCCGTCGCGCAATGGCTCAAGACCAAGACGTCGGACCGCGAGATCGCCTTTCGCCCGGCGCGGGTCCTGATGCAGGACTTCACCGGCGTGCCCGCCGTCGTCGATCTCGCCGCCATGCGCGACGCCATGGATCATCTCGGTGGCGACGCCAAGAAGATCAATCCGCTGGTCCCGGTCGATCTCGTCATCGACCATTCGGTGGCGGTGAATTTCTTCGGCCACAAGGACTCGTTCAAGAAGAACGTCGAAGAGGAATACAAGCAGAACCAGGAGCGCTACCGCTTCCTGAAATGGGCGCAGGGCTCGTTCAAGGACTTCCGCGTGGTGCCGCCCGGCACCGGCATCTGCCATCAGGTCAATCTCGAATATCTGTCGCAGACGGTGTGGACCTCGAAGACCAAGACGGTCTTCCCGGACAAGACCGTTGCCAGCGAGCTTGCCTATCCCGACACGCTGGTCGGCACCGATTCGCATACCACGATGGTCAACGGCCTCTCGGTCCTCGGCTGGGGCGTCGGCGGCATCGAGGCCGAAGCCGCGATGCTGGGCCAGCCCTATTCGATGCTGCTGCCGGAAGTGATCGGCGTGCGGCTCAACGGCAAACTCAAGGAAGGCGTCACCGCGACCGATCTCGTGCTCACCGTGACGCAGATGCTGCGCAAGCGCGGCGTCGTCGGCAAATTCGTCGAATATTTCGGCCCGGGTCTTGCGGACCTGACGATCGCCGACCGCGCCACCCTCGGCAATATGTCGCCGGAATACGGCGCCACCTGCGGCTTCTTCCCGATCGACGACGACACCATCCGGTATCTGCGTGAAACTGCGCGCGCGGCGGACCGCATCGCGCTGGTGCTCGCCTATGCCAAGGCGCAGGGCATGTATCGCACCAAGTCGAGCCAAGATCCGGTCTTCACCGAAGTGATCAAGCTTGAACTGTCCTCGGTCGAGCCGTCGCTCGCCGGACCGAAGCGCCCGCAGGATCGCGTCGCGCTCAAGGAGGTCAAGAACGGCTTTGCCCAGTCGATGGACAAGGAATTCGGCAAGGCGTCCGAAATGGACAAGCGCGTGCCGGTCGACGGCAAGAAGTTCACGCTCGGCAACGGCGACGTGGTGATCGCGGCGATCACGTCATGCACCAACACGTCAAATCCGAGCGTCATGGTCGCGGCCGGTCTCGTCGCGCGCAAGGCGGCGGCGAAGGGTCTCACCGTGAAGCCGTGGGTGAAGACGTCGCTGGCGCCCGGTTCGCAGGTCGTCGCCGAATATCTCGGCAAATCCGGCCTGCAGAAAGATCTCGACACGCTCGGCTTCAATCTGGTCGGCTTCGGCTGTACCACCTGTATCGGCAATTCCGGCCCGCTGCCGGAAGAGATTTCCGAAGCAATCAATACCAACGATCTGGTGGCGGCCGCGGTGCTTTCCGGCAATCGTAACTTCGAAGGCCGCGTCAATGCCGACGTGCGCGCGAACTATCTTGCCTCCCCGCCGCTCGTGGTCGCCTATGCCATCGCCGGCTCGATGCAGATCGACGTCGCCAAGCAGCCGCTCGGCACCGACCAGAAAGGCCGCAAGGTCTATCTGCGCGACATCTGGCCGACGACGCGCGAGATCGCCGACGTGATGCGCAAGAACATCAGCAAGGCGATCTTCGCCAGGAAATACGGCAACGTGTTCAAGGGCGACGCCAACTGGCGCAAGATCGCGGTCAAGGGCGGCCTCACCTACAAGTGGGACGACCGTTCGACTTACGTGCAGAACCCGCCCTATTTCGACGGGATGGAAAAGCGCAGCCAGCCGATCGAGGACATCGTTGACGCGCGCGTGCTGGGCCTGTTCCTCGATTCGATCACGACCGACCACATCTCGCCGGCGGGATCGATCAAAGAGGAAAGCCCGGCCGGCGAATATCTGCGCGACCATCAGGTGCGCCCGAAGGACTTCAATCAGTACGGTACAAGGCGTGGCAATCATCAGGTGATGATGCGCGGTACCTTCGCCAATATCCGCATCAAGAATCAGATGCTGCCCGGCGTCGAAGGCGGCTACACCACGCATTACCCGTCGAAACAGCGCATGACGATCTATGACGCGGCGATGCGCTACAAGTCCGAGCATGTGCCGCTCGTCGTCTTCGCCGGCAAGGAATACGGCACCGGCTCGTCGCGCGACTGGGCGGCCAAGGGCACCGTGCTGCTCGGCGTGCGCGCGGTGATCGCGCAGAGCTTCGAGCGCATTCACCGCTCGAACTTGGTCGGCATGGGCGTCATTCCGCTGGTCTTCGAGGAAAACACGTCCTGGCAGACGCTGGGCCTGAAGGGCGACGAGCAGGTCACGATCCGTGGCCTGCACGGCGATCTCAAGCCGCATCAGAAGCTGCAGGCCGAGATCATAGCGTCGGACGGCGGGCTCAAGCGCGTGCCGCTGATCTGCCGCATCGATACCCTCGAAGAATTGGACTATTTCCGGAACGGCGGCATCCTGCAGTACGTTTTGCGCCATCTCGCGGCGTAAATTTCGGTAACGCGGCGGAATTTGTCGACTTAGAGCACCATTGGGAAACGATTGTGCTCTAAGTTCGCGCATGCTCTGCTGTGCCCTCTTCCCGCCTCACCGCGATGTGAGTGGTAGGTGACTGCCGCCGCCCTTACTAAAGGGTAACGTCATGACGGGGTCATCGGGGCGGATCGTCGTTGAGGTGCTGGTGGAGGTTGTTGCAATGGTACGTCGCCGCCTCGCGTCGGCACCGCTGATTGCCGGTTTATTGCTCGCGACTTTCGCCACAGTGCAGGCAGGCTTAGCCCAGGCCGGCGAGCCGCGCGCCCTCATCGAGCTCTTCACCAGTCAAGGCTGCTCGTCCTGTCCCCCCGCCGATAAGCTTGTCGGCGAACTCTCCGCCGATCCGTCGCTCGTCGCGCTGAGCATGCCGATCGACTATTGGGATTATCTCGGCTGGAAGGACACGCTCGCCAATCCGGCGCATTCGGCGCGGCAGCGCGCTTATGCCCATGTGCGCGGCGACCGTCAGGTCTATACGCCGCAGATCGTCGTCAACGGCGCGACGCATGTGCTCGGCAGTGATCGTGCGGCGATCGATCGCGCGATTGCGCAGACCGATCAGAAGCCGGGCGTAATGTCGTTGCCGGTCTTGATCTCGATGGGCGGCAGTGGGCTCGACGTGCAGGTCGATGGCGCCAAGACCGATCACGCGTCCGGTGAAGTTTGGATGTGTCCGCTGATGAAGGCGGTACAGGTTTCCATCGAGCGCGGCGAAAATCACGGCCGCACTGTCACCTACCACAATGTCGTTCGCAATTGGGTCAAGCTCGGCGATTGGACCGGCACCAAGATCGATTGGAACGTGCCGCTCTCGGAGATCGAAGCCAGCGAGGGCGATGCTGCGGCCGTATTGGTCCAGGAAGGCACGCACGACAAGCCGGGCATCATCCTCGGCGCCGCCTATTATGCGCTTGGTCAGCAGGCGACCGTGGACGGCGGACTGACGTCGCAAGCGCGCTAGTGGCGCCTGACGTGCTGCCGCTAATCTAAGTCAGCAAACCGACAATCCCTGGTTTCGCTTTCACGGCGGTCGCGTTTGCGCGGCGCACCGAACATGCGCGCATATTCACAGCCGAATGAGAAAAGTGCGACGCGATGCCCCGCGCGCGACAAGCCGCCAACAAAAGGAAAGGCCGGCGACTGGCCGGCCTTTAGCACTTGCAACAGCACGCGTAGAACAACTTGGGGGGTCTACTTAACTGGCCCGGTCCGACCGCGCCCCGGGGGGCTGGGGGGCTGAGGAATCCGGAACACAACCGAACCGGGCCCTGAGGCAACAGGCACTTCACTCGCAGTCCAGCTAGGCACGTGGTTGGCCGAATTAGGGCCGCAATATGATTCACTTAACGAGTCCGTGATTCCAACTGTCCAAAACGCCGCAGCATCAGCGGGTTATCGTTCCAACCACGCAATGGCGCGATTGCCGGCGTGAGAATTTGCCGCGGCACTTGGACCGCCTATTTGGCGAGCAGCCCTGGTGCAGAAGTGGGGCTTGCCGCGGGGCGGTTCTGGGGTGATCATGAAGCTTCAATGACGTTGGCGGGGGCACGGAGGCCTGAACAAAAAGTCCTAGGACAGCGCGCCTGAGACGCACGCCCTGGGCAGCAAGTTCAACAGCAAGTTCAACAATGGAGGCGCCGTATGGATTTCGGCGAGACCGAACCAAGCACGTGGCGCGGGGGCGAGCAGCGCTCTGCCGTCCCCGCAGCAAAAGTCACTTTCAACCGGCGCGAACTCGATCGCATTCTGGGTCTTTATGGCCGCAAGGTCGCCGCCGGCGAGTGGCGTGATTATGCAATCGATTTCCTCAAAGACCGCGCGGTGTTTTCGGTTTTCCGCCGCGCCTCGGAAATCCCGATCTACCGCATCGAGAAGAACCCCAAGCTCGAACGTCGCCAGGGCGCCTATAGCGTGATTTCGGCGACCGGCCATATCTTGCGCCGCGGCCACGAGCTCGATCGCGTGCTCAGCGCGCTTGACCGTTCGCTGCGCGTGGTGGCGGGTTAGAGCACGATCCCGAAAAGTGGGCACCGGTTTTCAGAAAAGATCGTGCGCAAACGAAAGATCTAAGCGCGCTTACGGCGCCGCCGTGTCGCTCTTGCCGAGCGCAAGCTGCATCAGCGGCGTGTCGAGCCACTTGCCATGTTTGAAGCCGACCGCGCGCAGCGTGCCGATGGGCGTAAAGCCTGCCGCCGCATGCAGCGCGATCGAGGGCGTCTGCGCCGAATCGCCGATCACCGCGATCATCTGACGAAAGCCGCGTGCTTCCGTTTCGGCGATCAGCCGCTTGAGCAGCAGGAGCCCGATGCCGCGGCGGTGAAAATCCGGCGCGACATAGATCGAGTTCTCGACGGTCCATTTGTAAGCCGGCCGCGCGCGGTAGGGTCCGGCATAGGCATAGGCGGCCAGCACACCTGAAAATTCGGCGATGAGATAAGGATAGCCGGTACTGACCAGCGTCTCGTAGCGCCGCGTCATTTCCGTTTCGTCCGGCGCGGTAAGCTCGAACGACGCCGTGCCACGCGTCACGGCGTCCGCATAGATCCGCGTGATCGCCGGAATGTCGCCGGCTTTGGCCGGTCGAAGCGTCACGCCGCTCGGCGTTTTGCTGTCTGTCATCGTGCGGTGTCCCGATCTTATACCCGGTTGCTACTCCTCAAGCATGATCCGGAAAAGTGGGAACCGGTTTTCCGAAAAGATCATGCACAATCAAAATGCTGGAGCGAATTTCGCTCTGGCGCCAATTTCTGCAAAAGTCAGGACCGGGAGGGAAACGATTTGGGCCCAGGGCCAGAATGAGCACGGAAACCGCAAACGAGCCGCATTCCCGGTCGCGCCGCGTCGTCATTACTGCGCTCGGCGTCTCGCAGACGCTCGCCTGGGCCTCGAGCTATTATCTGCCGGCGATTCTTGCCGATCCGATCGGCGCGAGCTTGCACGTTTCGCGCACATGGATCTTCGCCGCCTTTTCGATGTCTTTGTTGATCGCGGCCTTCGCCGGGCCGGTCGTCGGCCGGTTCACCGATCGCTACGGCGGGCGCGGCGTGTTGGCGCTGTCCAATATCGTGCTGGCCGCCGGATTGCTGGCGCTCGCCGCCGCCGACGGGATCGTGGCGCTGTTTGCCGCCTGGTCAATCCTCGGGGTCGGTATGGCGCTCGGGCTTTACGATGCGGGCTTTGCTGCGCTCGCCGCGCTTTATGGCCAGAACGCGCGCGGCCCCATCACCGGCATTACTCTGTTCGCCGGCTTCGCCTCGACCGTCAGTTGGCCGGTCTCGACGTTCCTCAACGATGCGCTGGGCTGGCGCGAGACCGTGTTGGTGTGGGCCGCACTCAACATTGTCATCGGCCTGCCGCTCAATCGCTTCGTGCTGCCGCTACCGGCACATCCCGCGCAAGTTTCGCGCGTGGCCGACAAATCGGTCGGCTGGGAGCCGCGCAAGGAAATGTTTCTCCTGGCATTTGTCTTCGCCGCCGTTTGGTTCGTCACCGGTGCGATGGCGTCGCATCTCCCGGCGCTGCTCGAGCGCGCGGGCTCGACGCCGATCGAGGCGGTCGCTGCGGCGTCTTTGGTCGGGCCGGCGCAAGTCGCGGCGCGCCTTGCTGAGTTCGTGGCTCTGCGCCGCATTCACCCGCTGGTCTCGGCGCGGATCGCGGCCACGCTACATCCGCTTGGCGCCGCTTTGTTCGCCGTCATCGGCGCGCCCGCGGCTGCCGCATTCGCGATCTTTTACGGCGCCGGCAACGGTCTTCTTACCATCGCACGGGGCACCGTCCCGCTCGCGGTGTTCGGTCCGCTCGGCTACGGCGAGCGCACCGGTTTGCTCGGCGCGCCGGCGCGTGCGGCGCAAGCCTTCGCGCCGTTGCTGTTCGGACTGTTGCTCGATGTCATGGGATTGTGGGTCATCGCCGTCTCGGCGGCCCTGTGCCTTGCGGCTTTGGCCGCGCTATTCTGCCTCTCTGCGACAAAGACGTAAGTGGGCGGCCGCCAAACAAAACGCCCCGGGTTTGAGCCCGGGGCGCTGACGTTGGAATTGCTTGTTCAGGCTTAGCGGCGGTCGCCCATCAGGCGCAGCAGCATCAGGAACAGGTTGATGAAGTCGAGATAGAGCGACAGCGCTCCCATCACCGCCTTGCGGCCGGTGACGGTGCCGTCGTCCTGCGCGCTATACATCTCCTTGATGCGTTGCGTGTCCCAAGCCGTGAGGCCGGCGAACACGATCACGCCGATGATCGAAATCGCCCAATCAAGCCCGGTCGACTTCAGGAAGATGTTGACCAGGCTGGCGATGACGATGCCGATCAGGCCCATGAACATGAACGAGCCCATGCTGCTGAGATCGCGCTGCGTGGTATAGCCCCACAAGCTCAGCGCACCGAACGTGGCGGCCGAGATGAAGAACACGCGAGTGACCGACGCGCCGGTATAGATCAGGAAGATCGAGGCCAGCGACAGGCCGAGCAGGCCGGCATAGACGAAGAACAGCATCAGCGCCGTTCCCGGCTGCAGCCGGTTGATGCCGAACGAGATGGCGAAGACCAGCCCGAGCGGCGCCAGAACCAGGACCCACATCAGCGGGCTCTGGAAGATCAGGTGACCGAACGACGTCAGCGCGAGCCCTGAGCCGGTGTCGGTGACGGCCGCCGAGAAGGTGAACCATGCCACCAGTCCGGTCAGCCCGACGCCGGCGGCCATATAGTTGTAGACGCGGATCATATAGGCGCGCAGCCCCGCGTCGATCGTGACCTGGTCCGTGCCGTAGCCGGTCCTGGCGGTCGCGAAATTCCGATCGAAGTCGGACATGGAATTAACCCCTGGGTTGTCCCGGTAACTTACCGGGCTAGGCGCTCGACGAGCGCCACGTGGCGGGAATCTAGTGCGAAAGCCTGCTGTGCGCCAGATGGGTGCGACCCCGGCAACCAGGCGTTACAAACATTTCATGGTGCTTAACGGCGGCGGTCATAACCGGCCGAATCGACGTGCATTTTCAAAGATTTCGCAGCACAGCCGCGGGTTTACGGCCGAGCGCGGAAAATGTTCCGGTAAGTCCTACCACGACCGTAACCATAAGCGCGCTCAACGCTGCCCCCGCGGCCGTGCCCGCCACGAAGACAAAGGGGAAGTCCATCACCTTGGTGACGATGAGAAAGGCGGCGATGGAGCCCGCGGCGACGCCGAACACGGCCGCCGCCAAGCCGATCAAGAGGTACTCGATCGCATAGGCGGCGGTCAGCCGCAGCCGCGTCGCGCCGAAGGTTTTCAGGATCACGGCATCGTAGATGCGAAAGCGCTGGCTCGCCGCGAGCGCGCCGCCGAGCACGAGAGCGGCGGCAATCAGCGTGATCGAGCTCGCCCCGCGCAGCGCCAGCACCAGGCTGCCGATCAGGCTGTCGACGGCGTCCAGCGCGTCTTTCACCCGCACCGCGGTTACGGTCGGAAAGGCATCGGCCAGCGCCTTGACGATTTTGGTTTCCTCCGCCGGCGTCCCGCCATCGGCAAACGTCAGCGTGGCGATATCGGTGTGCGGCGCGCCTTCAAACAGGCCGGGCGAGAACACCAGCACGAAATTGATGCCGAGATTCTCCCATTCCACCGCGCGCAGATTGGCGATCCGCGCCGTGATGTTGCGGCCGAGCACGTTGACCGTGATCGTATCGCCGATCTTGAGATCGAGATCGTGCGCAGTGCGGCTCTCAAGCGACACCAGCGGCGCGCCGGAATAATCGGCGCTCCACCATTGGCCCTCGGCGATGCGCGAGCCGGCCGGCACGTCGCGCGCGTAGGTGATGCCGCGATCGCCGCGCAGCACCCAGCGCGAGCCTTCCGCGGCTTTCAGGTCGTCGGCTTTGATGCCTTTGGCGGAGACAATGCGGCCGCGCAGCATCGGCACCTGCTCCATTTTCGAGCCCGGCGCCTCATCGCGGACAAAAGCATCGAAGCGCGCGGCGTCGGCCGCCGGCACGTCGAGAAAAAAGAACGTCGGCGCGTGCTCGGGGAGCGCCGCGGCAAATTCGCGATGCAGATTGCCGTCGATTTCGACGACGGTGACGAGCAGCGCGAGCCCCAGACCCAGGGACAAAACGACGCTCGGCGTCAGCGCGCCGGGGCGATGAATATTGCCGATGGCCAGCCGCAAGATCGTCGAGCGCATGCGCGGCGCGCGGCGCGCAAGCGCCATCGCGAGCTGCCCGATCAGCCGCAGCAGCAAGAACACCAAAGCCGCGGCGATGACAAAATAGACGGCGACGCGCGGGTCGTAGCTGGTGACGATTGCAAGCGCGGCAAGGAGCGCGGCGATGGCCGCCGTCGCAACCACATAGCGGCGGCGCGGCCAGTTGCGCTCGGCGGCGATCTGGTCGCGAAACAGCATGGTTACCGAAATATCGTGGGCGCGGCCGAGCGGCCACAGCGCAAAGGCGAGCGCGGTGAGGAGGCCATAGGCGATCGACAATGCGAGCACGGCCGGATGCAGCGACGGCACGACCGGCAGTGGTATGATGCCGCCGAGGCTCCAGGCGATGGCGAAGGGCAGGATCGCGCCGAGCGCGGCGCCGATCAGCGTTGCGAACAGCGCCACCAGCAAGGTCTCGCTGCAATAGACCGCGAAGACGTCACCGCTGGTGGCGCCGAGCGCCTTCATGGTGCCGATCACATCGCGCTTGCGCGCCAGGTGGCTCGCCACCGCATTGGCGACGCCGACGCCGCCGATCAGGAGCGTGGTCAGGCCGACCAGCGTTAGGAACTGGGTGAAACGGTCGACGCTGCGTTCGAGCTGCGGCGAGGCCTTGCTGCGGGTGCGGATTTCCCAGCCGGCGTCGGGAAGATCCTGCTGCACCTGGTTCTGCAGCGCGGTTACCGCGCGGTCGCTGGCATCGGCGGCCGGCAGGCGTAACCGGTATTGCCAGCGCACGAGACTGCCGGGCTGCAGCAGGCCGGTGGCGCGCAGCGCCGCTTCGCTCATCAAGACGCGCGGGCCGAGCCCGATCGCGCCGCCGATCTTGTCCGGCTCGCTCTTCAGCGCCGCGCGCAGTTCAACCGTGATATTGCCGATGGTGATGCGGTCGCCGGTTTTCAGATCGAGCCGCGCCAACAGCGTCGGATCGACCGCCGCGCCATAGGCGCCGCCGCTCTGCGCGAAAAGCCCGGCAAGCGGCATGGCTGGATCGGTCACCACCGCGTCGACCAGCGGATAATTGCCGTCGACGGCTTTGGCCTCGATCAGGATTGCCCCCACCCCAGCCTCCCCCGCTCGCGGGGGAGGCTGGGGTGGGGGAATACGCGCCATGGCGCGCAGCGTCGCCACGGCCGACACGGTGCCATGGGCATCGAGGAAGCTCCGCTCGGGCGCGCTCGCCTCGCGCTGAATCAGCGAAAAATCGAGATCGCCGCCGAGAATGCTGCGGCCGGCGCTGGCGAGACCGTCGTTGAGACTTGCTGCCACCGAGCCGACGCCGGCAATCGCCATCACGCCGAGCGCGATACAAGCAATGAACACGCCGAAGCCGTGCAGACCGCCGCGCAACTCGCGCCAGGCAAAGCGCAACGCGGTGCGCAGCCGCATATAACGCACTGGCTTGGCCGAAGGCGCGAGCATCACGCGGCCTCCGCAAGCTTGCGCTCATGCGCGCTCGGTGCGACGCGCGCCAGAACCAAGTGAGTGGGTACATAAACCAGAAGCGGCAAGCCGATCAGCAATCCAGCGAACCAGAGATAGGCCGGCACCAAAGCCTGCTTGGCCAAGTCGCTGGTGCCCCAGACATAGTTGATGTTGACGGGTGTCAGCCCCGGATGCGCCGTCGGCGGCGGCATCAGGAAGAAACAGATCGGCAGCACGATCCAGGCCAGCACGGTCCAGGACGGCAGCGCGCGCCCGTCATAGCCGGTTCTCCAGACCAGATAGACGAGGAGGATCGGCAGCCAGCCGTGAAACAGCGACAGCCCGCGCAGAAACAGCGAATGATTGGTGTCGAACATGTAGTCGGTCATGCCGGTGAGCGGCACGCCGGCGAGATTGCTGCCGAAGTCGGCAAGCCAGACGAATTGCGGCACCAGGATCCCGATGCAGCATTTGGAGATCAGGAGCGCATTCTCGGGCCAGATCCCGATCAGTGTGATGATCAGCGCGAGATCGCAGAAATACAGAAAGTTGGTCGGGCCGTAATAGTGCCAATAGACTGGAATCAGCACCGCCACATAAGCGGTATAGGCGAGTTTGAGGCTCAGCGGCACGCGGGACGCGGTCGGCGTCAGGCTCTTGATCATGCGGTTTTCATCATGCGAGCTTCATCACGCCGGCGCGGCCGCGCCGACGCGGCTCTCGATCTGGCCGGAGCGCAAGCGGATCACGCGGTCGCAGCGCGCCGCGAGCGCGGTGTCGTGGGTGACCAGAACCAGCGTCGTGCCGCGCGCGGCATGGCCGCGAAACAAAAGCTCGACGATGTCGCCCCCGGTCGTCTCGTCGAGATTGCCGGTCGGTTCGTCCGCCACAAGGATGGCGGGACTGGGCGCGAGCGCGCGTGCCAGCGCGACGCGCTGCTGTTCGCCGCCGGACAGTTCGGCGGGATAGTGATGCAGGCGTTCGGCCAAGCCGACGGCGCCGAGCTCTTGCGCCGCGCGGTCGAGCGCGTCGAAAATGCCGGCAAGCTCGAGCGGCACGGCGACGTTTTCGAGCGCCGTCATGGTCGGGATCAGATGAAAGGCCTGGAACACGATGCCGACATTTTTGCCGCGAAAGCGCGCCAGCCGATCCTCGTCGAGCCGCTGCAGCTCTTCGCCGCCGACCAGCACCGAGCCGGTATCCGGCCGCTCGAGCCCGGTCATGACCATCAGCAAGGTCGATTTGCCGGAGCCCGACGGGCCCAACAAGCCAACGGCTTCGCCTCGCCTTATTTGAAGGTTGATATCGCGCAGAATATGGACCCGGGCGGCGCCGCGACCGAGTGACAGATTGACCCCGCTCAGCGCGATGGCGTCGTTGGCGAAAGGAAAGCCCGAAATGTCGTTCATGCGAATTTTGCTGGTCCCTGTGACCGGTCCAAATCCTTTGTCCGCCTTGCGCGTCCGCTCATATGGGGCGCGGTGCTTCATGCGCCACATCGCAATTGCGGCGATTTGTACCTTGTCGCTGTGTTTTTGGACAATCACGCGTCCGGCCGACGCACAAACACCGATCCAAATCGTCGCATTGGGCGATTCTTTGACGGCGGGATACGGGCTTCCCGACCAGGACGGCTTTGTGCCGCGCCTGCAGGCCGCGCTCGCCGGCAAGCTCGCT
>DATHPQ010000220.1:0-8764 GCA_035483735.1 Xanthobacteraceae bacterium
CGCGATCACGTGCTGACCAAGACATTCTATCTGCTGCGCGACTTCCCCGGCCGTTTCACCGGCGGCCAGCTCTGGGTCGAAGCCTTGCCGGCGACCGATGCCGAGGACGAGACTTCGGGCCGGCCGGCGCGCGGCGGCGACGGCGTGTCCTCGATCATCATCACCTCGAACGACTTTGCCGGCGCCTGGGCGACCCGCAGCGACGGCCAGCCGATGCTGCCCATGGTCGACGGCCAGCCGCGGCAGCGTGAGCTTGCCTTCCGTGCCGGCGTCAACATCGTGATGTATACGCTCACCGGCAACTACAAGGCCGACCAGGTGCACGTGCCGGCGCTGCTCGAGCGGCTCGGACAGTAAAACATGATCCCGAAAAGTGGATACCGGTTTTCGGAAACGATCATGCTCAAGCACGCCTAAGCAGGCGGCAGGGAGAGAGATTTGAATCTCGGTGTTGCGTTCGCTCCCTTGATCAGCACGCCCCTTCTGTGGGCGGCGCTCATTCTGGCCTGTGCGCTTGCCGTCCTCCTGTTCGTGACGCGAAGCCGTGGCGCGTTGATCCGCACGGCGGCGCTCGCTCTTATCGTGCTCGCGCTCGCCAATCCGTCGCTGACGCGCGAGGATCGCGATCCGCTGAGCTCGGTCGCGGTCGTCATCGTCGACAAGAGCCCGAGCCAGAATTTCGGCGACCGCATGAAGCAAACCGAGGCGGCGCGCGCCGAGGTCGTCGAGCGGCTGAGCCATATCCCGGGCCTTGACGTTCGCGTCGTCGAAGCCGGCCAGGCCGACGGCGAGACCGACGGAACCCGCTTGTTCTCGGCGCTGACCTCGACGCTCGCCGACGTGCCGTCCGACCGCATCGCCGGCGTGGTCATGATCACCGACGGCCGCGTGCATGACGTCCCGACCGACGCCAGTGGTCTCGGTTTTGCCGCGCCGGTTCACGCCCTCATCACCGGCACCAAGGACGAGCGTGACCGCCGCGTCGCACTGATCGCCGCGCCGCGTTTCGGCATTGTCGGCCAGCCGCAAACCGTCACTTATCGGGTCGAGGACCAAGGCGGCAATGAAGCGACCGCGCAAGTCACGGTGCGGCGCGACGGCGACATCGTCGAGCAGAAGATCGTTCCGGTCGGCACGCCGCAAAATGTCGACATCCCGATCCCGCATGGCGGCCAGAATATCGTCGAGATCGAAGCCGCACCGCTTGCCGGCGGCGAGCTCACGCAGGTCAATAACCGCGCCGTGGTCACCATCGACGGCGTGCGCGACAAGCTGCGCGTGCTGCTGGTCTCGGGCGAGCCGCATGCCGGCGAACGCACCTGGCGCAATCTGCTCAAGTCCGATCCTTCGATCGATCTCGTGCATTTCACGATCCTGCGGCCACCGGAGAAACAGGATGGCACGCCGATCAACGAATTGTCGCTGATCGCCTTCCCGACCCGCGAACTGTTCCAACAGAAGATCGACGAGTTCCAGCTCATCATCTTCGATCGCTATGCGCGGCAAGGCGTGCTGCCGATCATCTATTTCGACAACATCACGCGCTATGTCCGCGACGGCGGCGCCGTGCTTGTCGCCGCCGGACCCGATTATGCGAGCCCGACCAGCATCTGGCGCACGCCGCTTGACGCGATCTTGCCGGCGGAGCCAAGCGGCGACGTTACCCAACAGGCATTCCGCCCGACGCTGACCGATCTCGGCCAGCGTCATCCGGTGACGCGCGGGCTCGAAGGCTCCGACAGCAATCCACCGAACTGGAGCGAGTGGTTTCGTATTGTGGACACCCGCAACACCGGCGGCACGACGGTGATGCAAGGCCCCGACGCCAAGCCCCTGCTCGTTCTGTCGCGCGAGGGCGAAGGCCGCGTGGCGCTGCTTTTGTCCGATCATATTTGGTTGTGGGCGCGCGGCTTCGAAGGTGGCGGCCCGCATCTCGATCTGTTGCGCCGGCTGTCGCACTGGCTGATGAAAGAGCCGGACCTCGACGAAGAAGCGCTGCGGCTCACCGTGAGCGGACATAATCTCGTCGTGCATCGGCAGACCATGGCTGATCAGGTCGCCGACGTGACGGTGACATCGCCTTCGGGCACCACGCAGACCCTGAAGCTTGACTCCAAGGAGCCGGGCGTTTGGGAATCAAGCGTGCCGGCCAACGAGCTCGGACTGTGGCGCGCGACCGACGGCAAGCTCAATGCGCTGGTCAATATCGGTCCGGCCAATCCGCGCGAATATGCCGAGGTGACCTCGACGCCTGAGGTGCTGGCGCCGCTAACGTCGGCGACCGGCGGCGATTCACGGCGGCTCGACGACGGCGCCGGTCTCAACGTGCCGCGCATTATCGGCGTGCACTCGGGCGACACCTACAAAGGCGACGACTGGATCGGCATGAAAATGCGCGATGCCAGTGTCGTGCGCGGGATCGGCGTGCTGCCGGTTTTTGCCGGCCTGCTCGGCCTCCTGCTCCTGCTCGGCAGCCTTGCCGGCGCATGGGCGCGCGAAGGCAGATAAGGCGCGCCAACGGCGCGAGAAAGCTCGTTAGAAGTCGGGCCGTATCGCGCCGGACACGCCCGCGAAAGCGCCATCGCTCAGCTCGGCGACCAGAAGACGCGCGGGATCGACCGGGCCCGGCATGAGCGCGCAGCCGGGCGGCACCGGCTTGAAACCGGCTTTGCCGTAATAGGGCTCGTCGCCGACCAGAAGCACAAGTCTATGCCCGCTGGCCTTGGCTTCCTTCAGCGTCCGCTCGATCAATGCCATGCCGACGCCGCGTTCACGGAACGCGGGCTCGACAGTGAGCGGGCCAAGCAGCAGCGCCTTGGTCTCGCCGATGCGGATTGGCGACAGCCGCACCGAGCCGACGAGCAGCGTACCGGTGCGCGCCGTGAATGACAAAGCGAGCGTATGCGGCATCTGCTCGCGCAGCCGGTAGGCCGTTTTGGCATGACGGCCCGGGCCGAATGTGCGCTCATGCAGCCGCTCGATCGCGGTCGCGTCGCCCGGCGTTTCGGCGACGATGGAGAGCGCAATATCGTTGACTACGTCGTTGGTCGTTTCATTCATAATGCCGCCGCGTAGCATTGAGTGCGGGTCGAAGTCCAGTCAGCCAAAAACCGCCGATGCCCATGCAAACCCTGCTCTATCGCAATCAACCGGAATGATTAGATTAACAGGGCAAAAACGCTGGAGAGAAACGCATGGGCATGCTGGTTGAGGGCAAGTGGCAAGAGGATGGCTCGCGCACCAAAGACGGTCACTTTATCCGCCCGTCGTCGGTCTTCCGCAATTTCGTCACGCCCGACGGCTCGCCCGGCCCGACCGGCAAGGGCGGCTTTAAAGCCGAGGCCGGCCGCTATCATCTCTACATTTCACTCGCCTGCCCCTGGGCGCATCGCACGCTGATCTTTCGCGCGCTCAAGAAGCTCGGCAATGTCATCACCTATACCAATACCGAGCCGCTCTACGGCAAGACCGGCTGGGAATTCGGCACCGCGCGCGGCGGCATGACCGACGACGTCAATCACAAGGCGACGCTTGCGGAGATCTATTTGATCGCCGATCCGCATTACACCGGCCGCGTCTCGGTGCCGGTGCTGTGGGACAAGAAACAGCATACCATCGTCAACAACGAATCCTCCGAAATCATCCGCATGCTGAATTCGGCGTTCGACGAATTCACCAATGTGCGCACCGATTACTATCCGGAGGAATTGCGCGACGACATCAATCGCATCAACGATATCGTCTATCCCACCGTCAATAACGGCGTCTATCGCGCCGGTTTCGCCACGAGCCAGGACGCTTACGAAGAAGCCGCGCGCGGTGTTTTCAAGACCTTCGACATGATCGAAGAGCGGCTGGCGAAACAGCGCTATCTGGTCGGCCACCAGACCACCGAAGCGGACTGGCGGCTGTTCACCACGCTCATTCGTTTCGACAGCGTCTATTACAGCCACTTCAAGTGCAATCTGCGCCGCGTCGCCGATTATCCGAATATGTGGAACTATCTGCGCGATCTGTATCAGGTCCCAAGCGTCGCCGAGACCGTGAGCATCGAGCAGATCAAGCGGCACTATTACGGCAGCCAGCGCCAAGTGAATCCGACCGGCATCGTGCCGATAGGCCCGCAGATCGATTTCACTGCGCCACATAACCGCGCGCGGCTGAACTGACCAAACTCATCGCCAAAAACATCACGCCGCGCCCAAAACGTTCTGCTTGGGCGCGGCGTGATATCGGATCGTCACCATCTCAGTCGTAGCTTTGATCGTAGTCCAGATAGCAGTTGTTATAATAGGGCCACGTCACGTAAGGCGAGTAGTAGCAGGACGGCTCATAAGCATAAAAGCCGCCATCAAAGCCGAAGCGGCGATGATGGAAGCGATCATGGTCGTGACCGCCACGGAACGCGAAAGCCCGTCCGGCAGAGAACGTGTGTGGCTGGGCGTTAACAATTCCACCACCGCTGGGCACACCGGCAAAGTGGGGCGCGAAGCCGGCCCCGCCGCCGAAATGTCCAGCACCGAAGCCACCACCCATATGGCCGCCGCCCATGTGACCACCGCCCATGTGACCACCGCCGCCCATATGGCCGCCGCCGCCACCATGAGCGGCCATGGCAGCACTGCTCGCTCCGAGCGCCACGGCGGCAATCGCCGCAAACATCATTTTACGCATTTGCACTTTCTCTCCGTTGTCACTGGCGCCCGCCAGCCCAACATCGCAGAATCAACATCACCGACAACAGATGAGTCCGGTTTGCGCAAATCCAAGAGATGCTGCGGCTCAGCGCCACAGCGAGGTCACGATGACGAGAGCAAAATCAGGACAATATAAAATCACCACAATTCCGCCGGCGGCCGGCCGCTGAGCACTTCGGAAATGCGCTCGCGCGTCGCACGCGACGTGTCGGCCGGCAATTCGCTGGGCGCAAAGAAGCCGTGGTCGATGATCTCGTAGCCCGGCTGCGGCGGTGCGATCTGGCGGAATTGACGCACGATATAGAGCGCGACATGGTCGCGCCGCGAGATGCGCTTGTTGAAATAGACCGCGTACAAAACCGGCGGCTCGCTGACTTCGATATTGCCCTCCTCACGCAATTCGCGCTCGAGCGCCGCGAGCAGCGTCTCGCCCTTTTCGACGCCGCCGCCCGGCATATGCCAGCCGGGCACATAGGAATGTTTCACCAGGAACACCCGCCCGTCGCCGTCGAAAACCATGGCGCGGGCGCCGAGCGTCATGCCGCGCGTAAAATACCAGTAGCGGTGCAGGCACCACCGCACGACCGGCTCGAAAAAGCGGCGAACAGGGTCGAGACCCATTGGCATTCCTGGTCTGGTCAGTTATTTAGAATAGTTCTAATATAGAATTCCCGGTCGTCGCGATATCCGAGGCCAAGAGAGGACTACGAGAGAGGACCAAGAGAATCGCCGTGAAACGTTTCGCCGACCTCAACGAACAGGAGATTCTCGCGCTCGCGATATCGAACGAGGACGAGGACAATCGCATTTATCGCTCCTTCGCCGATGCGCTGCGCCCTTCTTATCCCGACACCGCCGAAATGTACGACAAAATGGCGCAAGAGGAGATCGGCCATCGCGACATGCTGCTCGAACTTCATCGCAAGAAATTTGGCGAGTTTTTGCCCCTGATCCGGCGCCAGGACGTCAAGGGCTTCGTGCCGCGGCGGCCGATCTGGCTCAACCGGCCGCTCGCCATCGACGCCACGCGCAAATTCGCCGAGGAAATGGAATACGAGACAGCGCGCTTCTATCGCCGCGCGGCGGAGAATGCGAACGACGATTCAGTGCGCGACCTGCTCAAGCGGCTCGCCGCCGCCGAAGACAAGCACGAGGCGCTGGCGCAGGAGCTCGGCAGGCAGATTTCGCCGCAAAAGCGCGCCGCCGAGGACGATACCGCGCGGCGCATGTTCGTCTTGCAATATGTGCAGCCGGGGTTGGCCGGCCTGATGGACGGCTCGGTGTCGACGCTGGCGCCATTGTTTGCCGCGGCCTTCGCCACCCATAACACCTGGTCGACATTCCTGGTCGGGCTCGCCGCCGCGCTCGGCGCTGGCATTTCGATGGCGTTTGCCGAAGCAATGTCGGATGACGGCTCGCTGACCGGGCGCGGCGCGCCGGTGGTGCGTGGCGCGGTCTGCGGCGCCATGACTGCCGTCGGCGGGCTCGGCCACACGCTGCCCTATCTCATTCCACACTTTTACGTGGCGACGTCGATCGCCTTTGCCGTCGTCGCCGTCGAGCTTGCGGTGATTTCCTGGATCCGCACGCATTATATGGATACGCCGTTCCTACAGGCCGCGTTCCAGGTCGTGGTCGGCGGCGTTCTGGTCTTCGCCGTCGGCATCTTGATCGGCAGTTCGTGATTTTTTATGCGGCGTCTGCGATGGTGCGCCGGAGCTGACTGATTCACCCGCGGCCGCATAAAAATGTTCGTTCTCGCCCATATCTCCGATCTGCATATGGCGCTGCAGCCCCGGCTGACGCAGCTCGTCAGTAAGCGCGGGCTTGGCTTCATCAATTGGCACCGCAAGCGCAAATATATCCACCGCCGCGAAATTCTTGATGAGATGACGCGCGACCTGAAAGCGCAGGCGACCGACCACATCGCCGTCACCGGCGACCTCGTCAACCTGTCGCTGCCGATCGAGTATCAGCTCGCCGGTGAATGGCTCAAAACTATAGGTAGTCCGCAGAATGTCACCGTCATTCCCGGCAATCACGACGTCTATGTGCGGCAGGTGACACAGGCGCCGGCGCAATACTGGGGCGACTACATGACCGGCGACGACGGCGTGCAGCGCTTGCCGTTTCTGCGGCGGCGGAACGGGGTGGCGCTGATCGCGCTGTCGTCGGGCGTCGCCACCGGCCCTTTCATGGCGACGGGACGGCTCGGCGCGCGGCAGCTGCAACGCCTTGCCGAACTGCTCGAACAGACCCGCGACGCCTTTCGTATCGTGCTCATTCATCATCCGCCCTTAAGTCCGCCGCAGCGGCATTTGCGGCGGCTCGTCGACGCGCCGAACTTACGCGGTGTGCTGGCCGAAAAAGGCGCCGAGCTTTTGCTGCACGGTCACGATCATCAGCGCGCGCTTATCTGGCTTGAGGGGCCCGGCAAAGACATTCCGGCGATCGGCGTGCCGTCGGCCTCGGCGAAAGCGCCGCACGGCGAGGAAGACGGCGCCGGGTATCATCTCTTCAACATCGACGGCGGAGGCGGAGGCGGAAACTGGCGCTGCGACATGATTGCGCGGCAGCGTAGCGCGGACGGCACGATCGGCGTGACGGAGCGCCGAACGATCTACTGACCTTCGCGATCAGCCCGGACTGGAAAGCACGAACCCCAGCAAGATCAGCGCCACGAGACCGCCGAAAAATCCAAGCGCGATCCAGCCGAGCGCGCGCCAGCGCCGCCGCGACCGATAACGCTTGGCTTCCCGCACCGGGGCACGCGCAATGAGGCCGGGATCTTCATCAAGCGCCCGCTGGCGCTCGACCAGGCGGCGCGCGACATAGGTGGTCACTGCCTGCACGATATCTGGAATGTTGTGCGATTCCGCGAGCACATGCCGGCCGAAGCGGCTGTCGTGAAGAAAGCGATAGCCTCTCTTGTCGCGTCCCATGGCGATATGGGCGACCGCATCGATCCACAAGCGCGGCGTCTCGCCGCGGCTGACGCCGCGATCGAACAGATCGATCTCGTGCGGAATTTCGGCAAACAGCGGATTGAGCGCTTCGTTCAAGAGCTCAAGCCGCGCCACTTCGGCATCGCGCAGATCGACGACGACGCTGACGCGCTCGGCCGCCTCTACTCGCGCCTGATGCATCGCCTCCTTCAGCGGTGAAGGCGCAGCAGGCGGCGCGGCGGCCGCCTCTTTGCTTTTACGTCCCCACATCTTTCGTCCGTCCCTTCGGACTCAACAATACCCCAAATAATAGGCTTGCAAAAAGGCTGCCAGATTCAGTGTCGCCCTTCTCCCCGCGTGCGGGGAGAGGTGCAAGTCCTAAATCGTCCGCCCGCCGTCGACCTCGACGATATTGCCGGTGACGAATTCGGCGTCGATCGAGGCGAGGTACAGCGCCGCGTTCGCGATGTCCTGCGGCTGCGCCAGGCGGCCGAGCGGCACGGTGGCGACGAATTTTTCGCGCTGGCCGGCGGCCGGTCCGAGGAACGACGGCAATAGCGGCGTGTCGGTCGCAACGGGTGCGATGGCGCAGACGCGAATGCGATCCGGCGCAAGCTCGACGGCGAGCGACTTGGTCAGGATATGCACCGCGCCCTTGGTGGCGTTGTAGGCGGACAATCCGGGCCGCGGCCGCAAGCCCGCGGTTGAGCCGATATTGATGATGACGCCGCCGCCGGTTTTGCGGAAATGCGGCACCACGGCCTGGCAGCCGAGAAACACGCCTTTGACGTTTACTGCATAGATCTTGTCGAACTCGGCTTCGTCGATCTCCAGCATCGGTTTGTTGACATGCGTGGCGCCGGCATTGTTGACCAGAATGTCGAGTGCGCCGAAGGCCGCGAGCGTTCCCTCGACGGCAGCGGCAAAATCGGCTTTCTTGCTGACGTCGCAGCGTAGTGCGATGGCATTGTTGCCGATCGCGCGCGCGACATTCTTTGCCGCCTCAGCATCGAGATCGACCACCGCGACGCTGGCGCCTTCGCGCGCATAAGTTTCGGCAATGCATTTGCCGATACCCGATCCGGCGCCGGTGACCAAAGCTGTCTTGCCGTCGAGACGCAT